>NZ_JBFBCB010000031.1:0-95234 GCF_040682975.1 Streptomyces sp. NPDC051051 | reverse complement strand
GCCGCGTCCGCGCCGCCGGGCCGGCCGCACGCTTTCGGCCCCCGGCGCACAGCGCCGGGGGCCGAAAGCCGGACATGAGGATCAGCGCTCCGTCGGACCGCTGTCCCGGTAGGTACGACGTGCCGCGTCGGCGGCCTTGTCGGTCTGGGCGTCGTACTTGTTCCCCGTCCGCTCGTCGGCCATCCGCTCGGCGCTCGTCACTCCCTTGTCGGCCTGGTCCGGGTGGCCCTTGGCCATTTCCTTGGCCTTCTTCGCCATGTCGCCCAGCTTGCCCATGGGTACCTCCCGCGATAGCGCATGCGTCGTACCCGGCCGCGAGTACCCCGCGGGCCCGGGGCGAATCACCCCGGGCCCGCCGGACGGGATCCGCTCCGCGGCGGCCGGGGCCGGCCGCCGGGCCCGTCACACCCGGGCGTTCACCAGCACCGCCATGTTCCCCGCCGGGTGGCGGTTGTCGTGGATGAGCTGGTGGGCCAGGCCGATCTCGTCGAAGGCGAAGGTCCGTGACAGGCAGGGGTCGACCACGCCCTGGTCGATCAGCCGGGTGATCTCCCGTGCCTCGCGGGCGCCGGCGACGTGCGAGCCCTGGAGCCGCTTCTGCCGCATCCACAGGAAGCGCAGGTCCACGTCACCGTTGTAGCCGGTGGTGCCGCCGCAGATGACGACCATGCCGCCGTTGTCGCACAGGTACATGGACGTGGGAATGGTGTCGGCGCCCGAGTGCTCCAGCACGATGCGCGGGCTGCGGCGCTCGCCGAGCACCTCCCAGAAGCGCCGGCCGAAGGCGCGGGCGCCGGTCAGCCAGCGGGCCGTCGCGGCCTCGTCGGAGGTGTCCGGCAGCCGGCCCCAGTGGCCGAAGTCCCGCCGGTCGATCCACCCCTTGGCGCCCAGCTTGAGGCAGAACTCGCCGCGTTCCTCGCTGGAGACGACGGCGACCGGGATGCCGCCGACGTGCCGGACCAGCTGGATGGCGATGCAGCCCAGTCCGCCGGCGCCGCCCCAGACCAGCACCGGGTCGCCCGGGCGTACCGTGTGCGGTTCCCAGCCGAAGAGCTGGCGGTAGGCGGTGGCGGCGGTGGCCATGTAGCAGGCCGCTTCCGCCCAGGACAGCCGGGCCGGCTTGGGGTGGCACATGTAGTCGTCGACGACCGCGAACTGGGCGAAGGAGCCGTAGTTCTCCTCGTAGCCCCACACCCGCTGGCTGGTGGAGAAGGCGGGGTCGCCGCCCAGGCGGATGTCCTCGGCCTTCTCGTCCCACCGGCTGGCGAGGACGACGACCTCGTCGCCGAGCTTCACCCCGCGCACGTCCTCGCCGACCGCCCACACGATCCCGGACAGGTCGGAGCCGCCGATGTGGAAGTCCTCGGTGGCGCCCGCCTTCTGCCGTGCGGCGATCACGTCGAGCGGCGAACCCAGCGCCGCCCACACGTTGTTGTAGTTGATGCCGGCCGCCATCACCTTGACCAGGACCTGGCCGCGGCCGACGGGCGGGACGTCGACCACCTCGGTGCGGAAGGCGTCGACGGGCCGGCCGTAGCGCTCGCGGCGGATGAGCGAGGCGTACATCTTCTCGGGGGCGGTGCCGATCTCGGGCGCGTCGCCGAGCTCGTAGAGGTCCTGGGTCGCGGTCACGCGGAATCTCCTGAACGGTCGGGGCGTACTCGGTGGGGGTCGGGAACGGGGATGGACGCCGTCCTGCGGCTCACGCCCGGAGTCCGCGCAGGGCCTTGGCGACCGCCTCGCCGATGCGGGCGATCGGCTCGGGCTCGGTCATCTCGTAGTGGCCGCACGGCACCCGGTGGTCGTGGAGGGTGCCGTCGACGTGGGGCCGCCAGCCGTCGGCCTTGCCGGGCTGCACCGCCAGGTCCGTCGGGAAGTTGGTGGGCTCCTCCCCCGCCGCGCTGAAGAACAGCACGTCACCGCGGAAGACGCCGGGCGCGAACTGGGGTGCGAGGCGCAGGTTGTTGCGCATGACGGCGGCGATGGCGGCCGCTTCGGCACGCGTGACGGGCGAACTGGACGGGTCGGCCGCGAGGCCCGCGTCGATACGGTCCAGGACGGTGTCGACGTCCGGTGGCGCGGCCCCCCGTTCGACGGGCAGTCCGGTCACCCGCGACAGCAGCGCCGCCACCTGTCGTTCCGCCGCCCCGGGGTCGTACGTCGTGCCGTGCGGCTGCGGTGCGTCGAGCATGGCGAGGAGTTCGACCCGCTCGCCGCCCGCCTGGAGCGCGCAGGCCATGGCGTGGGCGACGAAACCGCCGTAGGACCAGCCCAGCAGCCGGTACGGGCCGTGCGGCTGCACCTGCCGTACCAGGTCCAGGTAGGTGTCGACCATGGCGGTGGCGTCCGGTGCGGGCGGCCTGGTGCCGTCGAGGCCGACCGCCTGGATGCCGTACACGGGCTGGTCGCCGCCGAGGTGGGGCAGCAGGCCCGTGTAGCGCCAGGACACGCCCGCGCCGGGGTGGAGGCAGAACAGGGGGGTGGCGGTGCCCTCCGCGCGCAGCGGCAGCAGCGGGCCGAGCGCGGTGGGGGCGGTCCCCCGCGTGTCCCGGTCCTGTCCGTCGGACGCGGCGAGGATCCCGGCCACCGTGGGCGCGGCCAGCAGCTCGGCCGCCGGTACGTCGAGGACGCCGGCCTGGCGGAGCCGGCCCGCCAGCAGCACGGCGCGCATCGAGTCGCCGCCGAGGTCGAAGAAGTTGTCGTGCACGCCGATGCCGCCGATACCGAGAGCCTCCTCCCACAGCCGGGTCACCGCCTGTTCGCGGTCGGAGCGCGGCGGCACGTGCTCGGTGGTCAGCCGCGGGCGGGGGGCGAGGGCCGGGTCCGCTTCCGCCGCGGCCGGGGTGTCGGGCGCGTCGGGGTGCGTGCGGGCGCCGGGGGCGTCGATCCAGTGGCGGTGGCGTTCGAAGGCGTACGGGGGCAGCGGGACCCGTCGGGCGGTGTCCGGCGCCGGCGGGAGGGCGGTGTCCACGCCCGCGCTCCAGAGCCGGCCCAGGGCTTCCGCGAGGACGAATCCGTCGGAGGCCTCGGCCTTGGCGTGCCGCATGGTGGTCACCGTCACGGGCGTCTCGTCGGCGAGCCTGCCGGTGGCCAGCTTGGTCAGGGTGTCCCCCGGCCCGATCTCCACCAGGACGGGGTGCAGGCGGTCCCACAGGGCGGTGATGCCGTCGGCGAACCGCACGGTGTTCCTGGTGTGGTCGAGCCAGTGCCGGACGGAGGTGGCCTGCGCGTCGGTGATCCAGGTGCCGGTGACGTTGGTGACGTACGGGATCCGCGGCGGGCGCAGCGTGACCTGGCGCAGGCGGGTCTCGAAGGCCGGCAGGACCGGGTCCAGGACGTGGGAGTGCGCGGCGACGGGGATGCGCAGGCGGCGGAACGGGATGCCCCGGCGGGTGAGTTCGGCCTCGAAGCGGGCGACCGGGCCGAGGTGTCCGGCGACGGTGCAGGCGCCCGGGCCGTTGGCCGCGGCCAGGGACAGCTCGTCGTCGAGCAGGGGCCGGATGTCCTCGGCCGGGGCGGCCACACCGACGGTGGCACCGCCCGCGGAGGCGATGAGCCGGATGCGTTCGGTGACCAGGGGCAGCATGTCCTCCAGGTCGATGACCCCGGCCAGGCAGGCCGCCGTGTACTCGCCGAGCGAGTGGCCGATGAGCGCGTCCGGGCGCACGCCCTGTTCCATGAGGGTGCGGGCCAGGGCGTACTCGGTCACCACGAGGCCGAGGAACGCGGCGGTGTCGTCGGGCTGCCGCTCCTCGAACAGCGTGGTGCGCAGGTCGGCGCCGAGTGCGGGCCGCAGGATGCGGGCGCACTCGTCGACGGTGTCGCGGTAGACGCCGTGGTCGCGGTACAGCTCCGCTCCCATGCCGGCGTACTGGGTGCCGCCGCCCGGCAGCAGGAACGCCACGCGGGCGGGCTCGTCGGACGGCGGCGTGGTGCCCGGTGCGGCGGTGCGCAGGGCGTCGAGTGCTTCCTCGCGGTCGGCCGCCGTGACGGTGAGGCGGTGGCGCAGTGCGGGCCGGTCGGCGCGCAGGGAGTGCGCGATGTCGTCCAGGCGCAGTTCGGGCCGCCGCTCCAGGTGCCGGACGAGGGCTTCGGCCTGGCCGCGCAGGGCGCCGGCGGTCCGCGCGGACAGCGGCAGCACCAGCCGGCGTCCGTCCGCGGGCGGGCGGGGCGCGGCCGGAACGGTGGGCGGGGCCTCCTCCAGGATGACGTGGGCGTTGGTGCCGCCGATCCCGAAGGCGCTGACGGCGGCCCGGCGGGGCTGGTCGCCCGCGGGCCAGTCCTCCAGGGCGGTGGGCACGCGGAAGGGGCCGGAGGCGAAGTCGATGAGCGGGTTGGGCCGGTCGAAGTGCAGGCTCGGCGGGATCTGCCGGTGTTCCAGGGCCAGGACCGCCTTGATGAGCCCGGCGATGCCGGCGGCGGCGCCCAGGTGGCCGATGTTGGTCTTCACCGAGCCCAGGGCGCAGAACCCGGTCCGCCGGGTGCTCTGCCGGAACGCCTCGGTCAGCGCGGCCACTTCGATCGGGTCGCCGAGCCTGGTGGCGGTGCCGTGCGCCTCGACCAGGCCGATGGTGCTGGCGTCGACCTCCGCCTGGGCCTGCGCCGCGAGGACGACCTCGGTCTGCCCGGCGGCGCTGGGCGCGCTGAAGCCGACCTTGCGGCGGCCGTCGTTGTTGACGGCGCTGCCGCGGATGACGGCGCGGATGCGGTCGCCGTCGGCGAGGGCGTCCTCCAGGCGCTTGAGCACGACGGCTCCCACGCCGTCGCCGGAGGAGGTGCCGGCGGCGTCCGCGGCGAAGGCCCGGCAGTGGCCGTCGGGTGAGAAGGGGCCGTCGGGCACGTGCCGGTAGCCCAGCGCGGCCGAGGGGTTGAGGGAGACGGCGGCGGCCAGCGCGGTGTCGCAGCGGTGGTCGAGCAGGTCCTGGCAGGCGGTGTGCACGGCGACCAGCGCGGTGGAGCAGGCCGTCTGGAGCGACACGCTCGGGCCGGTGAGGCCCAGTTCGTAGGAGACGCGGGTGGCGAGGGTGCCGAGGGAGTTGGCGGTGGCCGCGTGCACGAGCGCCACCGAGCCGGGCTGCCCGGCGTGGCGCGGGTACACGTGGGCGGGGTAGTAGCGGCTGTCGCCGCTGCCCGCGTACACGCCGAACGCGTCGCCCGTGCGGTCGCCGCCGAGGCAGCCGGCGTCCTCCAGGGCATGGTAGGCCGTCTCCAGCAGCAGCCGTTGCTGCGGGTCGACCACGGCGGCCTCGGCGGGGCTGTAGCCGAAGAAGCCGGAGTCGAAGCGGTCCATGTCCTCGACGACGGAGGCCATGCGCACGAGTGAGGGGTCGTCGAGGTCGCGCGGGTCGCCGCCCGCGGCGAGGAACTCCTCGTCGGGGACGGGCCGTACCGACTCCCGGCCCGCCGCGAGGTTGTCCCAGAAGGTGTCGAGGTCGGCGGCGCCGGGGAAGCGGCCGGCCATGCCGATGACGGCGACGGCGGGGACCTGCTGGTCGTACGGTTCGGTGATCTCAGGCATGGCCTCGGTCCTTCCCTTGCCGTGCGGTGCGGCGCGCGCGGGCCGCACGCTGGCGCTGTGCTTGTTCCTTGGCGCGGTCCAGGCCGCCGGGGGCGACTTCGGAGGACCGTGATGCCGCGGGGCCGGCGGCCCGCTGTCCCGGGGCCTCGGACCCGGAGTCGGAGTCGGACGGTGGCGACGGCTGCGCGGCCGTCCCGGTGCCGGTGTGCGTCGACAGGCGGCGGGCCAGATCCCGCACGGTGGGGTGCGCGAACAGGTCGACGACGGAGAGGTCGGCGTCGAAGGCGCTGTTCACGGCGCTCTGGGCGGTGACGAGGAGCAGGGAGTTGCCGCCCAGGTCGAAGAAGTTCTCGTCCCGCCCCACCCGGTCGCGGCCCAGTACGCCGCACCACACCTCGGCGAGCCGGCTCTCCAGCCGCCGCAGTCCCTCTCCCGGGTCCGCCTGGTCGCGGTGTTCGGTGGTGCCCGCGGAGCGCAGCGTCCAGTCGTCGCCCAGGCCGGCCGCGCGGGCGCCGTCGGCCGCCGCGCGGTGCAGGGCGCCCAGGTCGGTGCCGTCCTCCAGGCCGACGCGCGCGGCCAGGCGCCGCACCTGACGGACCGGGGCCGCCAGGTGGCTGCGGACCCAGGGAGCGGTGCGGTCGGCGCCGATCAGCAGATGCGGCTCGTCCAGGGTGCGGGCGAGGTCGAACGAACGCAGCGCGGCGGGGGCGTCGAGCAGCCGGTAGCCGCGGGCCTCGGTGAGCGCGGTGAGCCGGTAGCCGCGGCTCATGCCGTGCTCGCGCCACATGCTCCAGGCCAGGGACCGGGCGGGCAGGCCGAGGCTTCGGCGGTGCTGGGCGAGGGCGTCCAGGTAGGCGTTGGCGGCGGCGTAGGCGGCGTTCATGGCACCGCCGAAGTAGCCGTTGACGGAGGAGAACGTGGTGAGGGAGACGGCCGGGTGGTCGGCGGTGAGGCGGTGCAGGACCCACGCACCGCGCGCCTTCGCCGCCAGGGCCCGGCGCCAGGTGGCCGCGTCGAGGTCGCCCACGGGGCGTTCGACCAGGGTTCCGGCCAGGTGCAGGACCGACGCGAGCGGCACGCCCCAGGCCTCGGTGGCCGCGTCCACCGCGGCCCGCACCTGGTGCTCGTCGGTGACGTCGGCGCGGGCGTAGCGGACCTCGCCCAGTTCGCGCAGCCGCCGCAGGACCTCCCCGCGGGCCGGTTCGGCTCCCCGGAGGTCCAGTTCGGACCGCGGGGTGCGGCCCACGATCAGCAGCCGCGTACCGGGCGTGCGCAGCAGGTGGGCCGCGACCTCGGCGCCGACGCCGCCGAGCCCTCCGGTGATCAGGGTGAAGCCGTCGTGCGCGGGCGCCCGGTCGCGGGACGGCGTGTCGGGCAGGGGGGCGAGGCGGCGTACGTGCCGGCGGCCGTCGCGGTACGCCACCTCCGCGCCGTCCGCGGCGACCGTCGACTCGGCCAGCAGGACGGGCAGCGGGTCCGCGTCCTCGTCCGGCGCGAGGTCGAGGTGTGTTCCGCGCAGCCAGCCGAACTCCTCGCCGAGCGACCGGAGCAGGGCGCCCGCCATGGCGTGCGTCGGGCAGGGGCGGTCCTCGGGACGCACGGCCTGGGCGCCCGTCGAGACGTGGACCAGGTCGACGGGGCGCGGCCGGCCGGGCCGGGCGGCGAGGGCGCGGGCGAGGGCGAGCAACCGCTCCGTACCGGTCGTGTCGTACGGCGCCTGCTCCGACGCTCCGGCGCCGCGCAGACCGTCGAGGTGCAGGACGGCGTCGACCGGGCGCTGATCGCGCTCCAGCTGCCTCAGCAGCTCGGTGTAGTCGGCTTCCTCGGCGGGCCGGACGCGGTGGCGGGCCGCGTCGATCCGGGCGTACGCCGGTCCGTCGCCGACCACCGTGCACAGGCCGCCGCCGGACCGCAGCGCGTCGGCGAGCCGGTCGGCGAGCCGCTGGACCCCGGGGTCGGCGCCGGTCAGCACGAGGGTGTGGCGGCCGGCGGGGGTCGCGCGTGCGCCGGGGCGTTCCGCCCGCTGCCACACCGGCCGCAGGAACCAGTCGGGCACGGTGGCGGCGGTGCCCAGCAGCAGCTGTGCCCTGCGGACCTCGTCGTCGAAGGCGCCCGCCTCGAAGCTCTTGCGCAGCCTGGTGCGCTGGATCTTGCCGATCTCGGTCTTGGGGATGTCGTGCGGCTCGACCGGGACGAGGAAGGCGGGGCTGACGCCGATCTCCCGGGTGACCTTGCCGGCGATCTCCCGCAGGGCCGCCGCCGTGTCGGTGTCGGGGGCGTCGGGGGCCATGGAGGCGAGGTGGAAGAAGAGGGCCAGTTCGTCGGTGGGCGAGGAGGGATCGGAGCGCACCGCGACCGCGGCGGTGAAACTGCGTTCCACGTGCGGCAGTTCCTCGACGCAGGCCTCGATCTCGTGGCTGTAGTGGTTGACGCCGTTGACGATGATGACGTCCTTGGCGCGGCCGGTGATGTACAGCTCTCCCCCGCGCAGGAACGCCAGGTCGCCGGTGTCGAACCAGCCGTCCTCGGTGAACGCCTCGGCGTTGGCCGCCGGGTTGTCGTGGTAGCCGCCGGTCACCGAGGTGCCGCGGACCTGGAACCGGCCCGCCTCGCCCTCGCCGAGGACCCTGCCCTGTTCGTCGACGATCCGCATGGCGAAGCCGGGGTAGGGACGGCCGCAGCTGACGAACGTGTCCTCGTTCTCGGCGGGTTCGCCGGGCAGGACGGCGTCGGTGACCACCGAGCAGGTCTCGGACATGCCCCAGCCGGGGTGCATCACGTCCTGTGGCAGGCCGAAGGGCTTCAGCGCGTGCAGGAACCGGCGGGCGGCGGCGGCCACGACGACCTCGCCGGCGTTCATCACCAGCCGCATCGGCGACAGGTCCCAGGTGCGGTCCGTGAAGCGGTGGGACTCCTCGGCGAGGAGTCCGAAGGCGAAGTTGGGCGCCCAGGTGACGGTGACCCGGTGCCGGTCGGCCAGGTCCATCCAGCGCAGCGGGTCCTGGAGGATCCAGGAGGTGGGGGCGTGGATCTGGCGGCAGCCGAGGTAGACGTCCCGCAGGTGGAACATCACCACGCCGGTGACGTGGTCCAGCGGGATCCAGTTCAGCGAGACGTCGGCGGCGTCCAGCCCGTTCGTCTGCTCGGTGGCCGCGGAGCGGGTCAGCACGTTGCGGTGGGTGAGGCGCACCGCCTTGGGCAGGCCGGTGCTGCCGGACGTCATCAGCATCAGGATGAGGTCGTCGGGCCGGGCGGGGTGCCAGTCGTGGTCCTCCGGTGCCTCGCGCAGGGCGTCGGCGGTGGTCAGCCGCAGCCCGGACCACGCCTGCCGGGCGGCCACGTCACGCAGCCCGGCCTCGCGGCCGGCGGAGCACACGATCCAGGGCCGGCCCAGCATCCGCCAGATGCCCTCCAGCTTCGTGAGCGCCGCCGAGGGGGTGTCGTAGGAGGCGGGGACGGTCAGCGGGACGGCGACGAAGCCGCCGAGGACGCAGCCCCACAGCGCGGCGAGGAAGTCCTCGCTCACGTCGCACTGGAGGATGACCCGGTCGCCGGGGCGCAGGCCCGCCCGGCGCAGACCGGCCAGTACCCGTGAGGCTTCCGGGATCAGCGAGGCGTAGCTGCGCCGGTGTTCGCTGCCGTCGGGGTGGACGTGGACGATGTCGCCCCGGTCCAGCTCGGCGGCGCGTCGCAAAGCCTGTGCCCAGCCGGACACGGACGGCTCGGACAGCGCGGGGCCCTCGCTGAGCGCCGGGACGAAGGGGGTCGTGACGGTGCTTTCGGTGCTCGCGGCCGGGGCGGGTCCTGCGGTGCGGTCGGGCAGGCCGGCGTGGCGGCGCCCGAGCTCCTCGGGGATGTTCTCCGCCGCCACCTCGACGGCGGTGACGCCGGGGAGGCGGGCCAGCCGTTCCCGCCAGGCCTCGGCCGCGGTGCGGTCGACGACGGGCAGGGCACGCAGCGCCCCGGTGTCGACGGCGCCGTCGGCGTCGAGGGGCAGCGCGTTGACCGCCGTGACGCGGACCGTGCCGTGGCCCGCGCGGTCCAGGGCGTCCTCGACGCGTTCCGCGGCGTCCGCCCGCCCGGGCACCACGTACAGGCACGGCGGCTCACCGTCCGCGCCGGTGAGGGCGCGGGCGTCACGGATGCCGGGCACGGCCCGTGCCGTCTCCTCCAGCTCCGCGGTGTCGGCACGGGCCGGGGCAAAAGTGCGGTCGGGGATGGCCGGCAGTCGCCCGACGCGGGCCCCGGGGTCGGCGCACACCGTGCGCAGGACGTCGTGCAGGGCGTGGGCGAACGCCTCGGCCGTACCGGTGTCGTAGAGCTCCGTGGCGTACTCGACGTGCAGCGCGAGGCCGTCGGCGGTCCCGTCGGGAGTGCGGCGTTCCAGGACGTCCACGAAGAGGTCGAACTTCGCGGTTCCGGTGGCGGTCGGTCGCAACTCGGTCCGCCGGCGGTCCAGTTCGAGTACAGCGGGTTCGTTGTTCTGCAGGGCCAGCATCACCTGGAAGAGGGGGTGCCGGCCGGCCCTGCGGGGCGGGTTGAGTTCGTCGACCAGCCGGTCGAAGGGCAGGTCCTGGTGGTCGAGGGCGGCCAGGTCGGCCGTGCGCAGCCGGGCGAGGAGGTCACGGAAGGCGGGGTCGCCGGAGGTGTCGGCCCGCAGGACCAGGGTGTTGGTGATCAGGCCGACGAGGTGGTCGAGGGCGGGTTCGGTGCGGCCGGCGACCGGGGTCCCGAGGACGATGTCCTCGCCGGCGCCGCAGCGCGTGAGCAGGGCGCTGACGGCGGCGTGCAGCACCATGAACAGGCTGGTGTTCTCACGGTCGGCCAGGCTCAGCAGGTCGCGGTGCACGGCGGCGTCCACGACCGTCTCGACGTGCGCGCCGCCGCCGCGCGGCGCGGCGGGACGCGGGCGGTCGGCGGGGAGGGTGCACTCCTCGGGCGCCCCGTCCAGCGCGGTGCGCCAGTGGGCGGTGAGCCGTTCCAGCCGGCCCGTCCCGTCCGGTTCGGGTGCCAGCAGGGCACGCTGCCACAGCGCGTAGTCGGCGTACTGCACCGGCAGCGGGGTCCACCGGGGCTCCCGGCCCGCGCGGCGGGCGGCGTACGCGGTGCCGAGGTCGTCGGCGAAGGGCCGCAGCGACCAGCCGTCGGCCGCGCTGTGGTGCAGCACGAGCAGCAGGGTCCGGTCGGTGCCGGTGCCCAGCAGCCAGGCGGCCAGCGGGCTCTGCGCGGTCAGGTCGAAGCGGTGCCGCAGCGCGGCGGCGACGTGGGCGGCGGTCTCGGCGGCGGGGCAGTCGACGCGGTGCAGCCGCGGCCGCAGCTCGCCGGGCGGCACGATCCGCTGGTACGGCACCCCGTCGTGCTCGGCGACCACCGTGCGCAGGCTCTCGTGGCGGTCGGTCAGGTCGCCGAGGGCCGCCTGAAGCGCCTCGGTGTCGAGGTCGGCGTCCAGCGGGACGAGGAGCGGGATGTTGTAGGTGGCCGCGCCGTCGTCGAGCCGGTTGAGGAACCACATGCGTTCCTGGGCGAAGGACAGCGGTACGCGCTCGGGGCGTACGGCGTCGCCGAGGGCGGGCCGCGGCGGGGCGGCGTCCGACTGCGCGGCCAGCCGGTGGGCGAGGGCGGCCGGTGTCGGTGTCTCGAACAGGGCCGTGATGGGGATCTCGGCGCCCGTCTCGTGCCGCAGGCGGGCCAGCAGGCGGGTGGCGAGCAGGGAGTCGCCGCCGAGGTCGAAGAAGTTCACGTCGATGCCCACGGTCCCCCGGGGCAGCTTCAGGACGTCCTCGAACAGCGCGCAGACGACGTTCTGCTGCGGCGTCCCGGGGCGGGTGCCGGACGCCTCGGCGGTGAAGTCCGGGGCGGGCAGAGCCTGCACGTCGAGCTTGCCGTTGGCGGTGAGCGGCAGGGTGTCCAGGGGGACGCAGGCGGCGGGGACCATGTACTCGGGCAGGTGGGCGGCGGCGTGGGCGCGCAGTTCGGCGGGGCTCGCCGGTCCTTCGCCCGCCGCCACCGTGTAGGCGACGAGCTGGCGGGCGCCGTTGTCGGCGCGGCGGACCACGACGGCGGCCCGGGCGACGCGCGGGTGGGCGGCGAGGACCGCCTCGATCTCGCCCGGTTCGATGCGGAAGCCCCTCAGCTGCACCTGCGCGTCGGCCCGGCCGAGGTAGTCGAGGGTGCCGTCGGGGCGGCGCCGCGCCAGGTCGCCCGAGCGGTACATGCGGGTACCGGGCGGGCCGTGGGGGTCGTCGAGGAAGCGTTCGGCGGTCAGCTCGGGCCGGTTCAGGTACCCGGCGGCCACGCCGGCGCCGGAGACGTACATCTCGCCGGTCGCGCCGGGCGGCACCGGGCGGCCCTCGGGGTCCAGCAGGTGGACGCGCAGATCGGCGAGCGGGGTGCCGATGACGTGGGCGCGGCGCGGGTCGTCCAGGTCGGACCGGGTGACGCGGTGGTGGGTGACGTGCACGGTGGTCTCGGTGATGCCGTACATGTTCACCAGGGCCGGGCGGTCCAGGCCGTGCCGGTCGGCCCAGGGGCGCAGGGCCGCCGGGCGCAGGGCCTCGCCGCCGAAGACGACGTACCGCAACGCCCCGGCGTCACCGTCGCGTTCGCGGTCGGCGTCGATCAGCTGCTCGAACGCGGACGGCGTCTGGTTGAGGACGGTCACGCCCTCCCGGTGCAGCAGTTCCAGGAAGTCCTTCGGCGAGCGGCTGACGGCGTACGGGACGACGACGAGCCGGCCGCCGTGCAGCAGGGCGCCCCACATCTCCCAGACCGAGAAGTCGAAGGCGTAGGAGTGGAACAGCGTCCACACGTCGTCCGCGCCGAAGTCGAAGTGCTCGGCCGCGGCGGCGAACAGCCGCACGACGTTCGCGTGCGGCACGGGCACGCCCTTGGGGCGGCCGGTGGAGCCGGAGGTGTGGATGATGTAGGCGATGTCGGACGGGCTCGTCCGCCCGTGCCGGTCGGCGTCGGTGAGGTCGGTGGCGGATCGGTGGGCGAGGTCGGCCGTGACCTCCGGGTCGTCCAGGAGGACGGCGGGAACCGTGTGCCCGGCCAGGTGGGCGTGGGCGTGCTCGGTGACGAGGGCGACGGGGGCCGCGTCCTCGACGACCAGTCGCAGCCGCTCGGCCGGATGGCCGGGGTCCAGGGGGAGGTGGGCCGCGCCCGTCTTGAGGACGGCCAGCAGCGCCGGCAGCAGCCGGGGGCCGCGCTCCAGGGCCAGCGCCACCACCCGGCCGGGACCCGCGCCGCGTTCGGCCAGCAGCCGGGCCAGACGGTTGGCCTCGGCGTTCAGCTCGGCGTACGTGAGGTGTTCGTCCCCGCAGGTGACGGCGGTTCGCCCGGGCACGCGCGCCGCCTGCTCCTCGAACAGTTCCGTCAGGGTGCGCTCGACGGGGTACGCGCGTACGGGGGTGTCGCGGGGGTGCTCGCCCGGCAGCAGGACGTCCAGGTCCCGCAGCGGCGTGGCCGGCCCGGCCTCGGCCAGTCGGCGCAGCACCGTGAGGAACCGGTCGCGGTGCAGGGCGAGTTCGTCCTCCTCGTACAGGGCGGGGTTGGCGTCGAAGGCGAGCCACATGCCGCCGGTCCGCGCCCCGGGCCGTACGGAGATCTGGAGGTCGTCGACGGCGCCGCCGGACAGGTGGTGCCAGGTGGTGGGGTGGCCGCCGAAGACCGGCGACTCGTCGAACGGGACGATGTTCAGGACCGGCCCGTACAGTCGGCGTCCGGTGCCCAGCAGGCCCAGGTCGCGGCGCAGGAACTCGCCGCGGTACTGCTGGTGCCGGCGCAGGGCCTTCAGTTCGTCCGCGACCGCGCGCACCAGCTCCGCGACGGGCGTGCCGGGGGCGGCCGCCACCCGCAGCGGAAGGACGTCGGAGGCGGTGCCGGGGGTGCGCAGGGCGGCGCTGCCGAGCCGGCTCATCGTCGCCAGACCGAGCACCAGGTCCCCCGCGCCGGTCATCCGGTGCAGGTACACGGCGGTGGCGGCGGTCAGCAGGTCGGTGCGCGAGACGCCCAGACGGGCCGCCGCCGCGTCGAGGGCGGCGGCCTCGGCGGGCTCCAGCTCGGCGGTGCGGCGCAGGAAGGGGGCGGTGGGGGCGGCCGTCCGGGAGGTGAGCCGGGCGGGCTCCGGCAGCCCGGCCAGGCGCCGCGCCCAGTGGGTACGGTCGCGGACGTGCCGTTCGGAGCCCCGGTAGGCCTCCTCCTCCGCCCGGAGCCGGCTCACCGGCTCGAACCCGGAGGGGTCGGGCTCGCGCCCTTCGGCCAGGGCGTTGTACGTCTGGGCCAGGCGCCGTCCGAGGAGCTTGTAGCTGTAGCCGTCGAGCAGGATGTGATGGGCCCTCAGCAGCCAGATGAAGCGGTCGGGGGCCAGGGTCAGCAGGGTGTGCGAGAACAGCGGGCCCTTCTCCATGTCCACGGGGGTGGCCAGGTCGGTGCGGATGCAGGCCCGGGCGGCGTCCTCGGGGTCCTCGGCGCCGCTGACGTCGACCCGGTGCAGACTCCAGTCGGCCGCGTCCGGAGCGCGTTGGCAGCGAGGACCGTCGTCGGTGTCCACGAAACGCAGGGCGAAGGTGTCGGCCTCGCCGACGGTGCGCCGCAGCGCGGCCTCGAACAGGCCGGTGTCCAGGGGCCCGTGGATCTCCACCGCTTCCGCGGTGTTGTACGCGGCGCTGTCCGGCGCGAGCCGCCCGGCGTACCAGAGGCCCTCCTGGGCTCCGGACAGCGGTCGGCGGTCGTCCTCCTGCAGTGACATAGCACAACCCTCACGTGACAAGCCGTAATGTCCCGGACGGACGAGGGCCCGGCCGGATCGGACGGGTGCGGCCACCGCTCCGTGCCGCCCTCGCGTGCGGATGCGCGCCGGGTGGGCTCACGGGGCGGAAAAGGGAGGTCGCACACCAAGGGCGGGGGAATGGGTGTCGGGTGTCGCCCGGCCCCGGTTTCACCGGATCTCACGGTGAGATACCGGGTACGACCGGGTCAAGCCGAGACCGGTCCCCGGGCCTCGATTCGGGTGTTTCCCTAATCACTGCGGTGCGAGGGAGTCCGCCGGCCGAGTCAACTTTTAGGGAAAACACGCGACTTCGCCGTGCACCGCGTTCCCGTGTGGATTCCACCGCGCTTCCCGGTGCACTCTCGGGGGACCCTGATTCCCGCGGACAACCGGCGGTGACAGGCCGCTCCCGGGCCGTGGACACGGGAAACGAACGATGTGGACACACGAAATGAACGACGGAAAGAAGGCTGACGGCATGCACCGTGCGCTGTGTCCGGTTGAGTCGCTCTACGTGGGCCAGAGAAGCAGGGCCGTGCTGTCCTGCTCCCTGCGCGGACCCGTCGACGTCGAGACGCTGTCGGCCGCGTTCGACGCGATGACGCAGGCGAATCCGACGCTGCGCTCCCGCATCGTCGAGGAGGGCACGGGCCACGCGCTGCGCCTGCTCGACGAGGACGAGCGGCCCCGTCTGGTCACCCGTACCGGCGCCGAGGACGAGGCCTACGCGGCGGAACTGAACGACCCCCTGCCCGTCGGGGGGCCGCTGAGCCGCGCCGTCCTGGTCAGCGCGCCGGACGGCGGGAGCCACCTGTTCGTCCTGGTGGTCGACCACACCGTCACGGACGGCCACAGCGGCATCGCGCTGCACAACGCGCTGTGGGACCGCTACCGGGCGCTGGTCGAAGGGGAACACGACACCGACGCCCCGGTGTCCGCCACGCCCCGGTGGCCGCAACCCGTCAGCCGGCTGCTGCCCGCGGCCGACGACGCCGACACGGCCAAGTACCTGGACAGCCGGGTCGAGGAGGCGAGGCGGCACCCGGTCGAACTGGTGCCGTACGACGTGCGGCGGCCGTCCACGACCGGCCGGGCGGTCGACGAAGGCGCGGCCGGGGAAGGGCACATCGAGGTCTGCCGGCTGACCCTGGACACGGAACTCACCGCGCGCCTGCGCCACACGGCACGCGCGGGCGGCGTCTCGGTGCACGCGCTGATCGCCGCGACACTGCTGGCCACGGCCAGGCGGCGGCTGGACGGCGACGGCGCCCGCACGCTCGGCTGCCTCTCCCCCGTCGACCTGCGCTCCCGGCTCTCCCCGCCGCTGCCCGCGTCCGACATGGTGCCCGCGGTCACCACCCACCTGCAGACCCTCGAGGTGTCCGGGGCCCCGGACCCCCTGGACCTGGCACGTACCGTTCACGCCCGGCTGGGCGACTTCATCTCGCGCGGTGACCACTTCCACGAGATGCGCATCACGCCGGAGATCCCCCGGAACCCCACGCTGCAACTCGCCACGGTGATCGTCACCAACATGGGCGTGGTGCCGGGCCCGCGGCTGCCGGGTGGGCTGGAGGCCGTCGACGTCCGCCTGGCGCCGGCCCGCGAGCAGTACTTCCCGCAGGCAGGACGCAGCCCCGTCATGGCGTGCGTGGTCTCCTTCGAGGGCCGGCTCGCCATCGAGTTCCCGCACCACACCGCCTGCTTCAGCCCGTCCTTCATGCGGGCGTTCCGCGACGACGTACGGGACGGACTCCTCGGCCTGATCGGCCCGGCGGACGCGGCGCGGACCGAGCCCGCCCGCGCGGCCACGGGCTGAGCACCGTCCCTTCCGCTCACCCGCCCGCCGACCCGGCGCCGTAAGGAGCTCCACCCCGACATGACCACCGTGAGCGAACTCCCCTCCCCCCTGACGCTGCTCCCCCGCGCCCAGGCGGGCGACGAGCACGCCATGAACCACCTGTTGACCGCCATCACGCCCTATGTCGCGCGCATCTGCCGTTCCATCACCCACGACGACGGCGCCGACGCCGCGCAGGAGGCGCTGCTCGCCGTCTACCGCGGCCTGGGCACCCTGCGAGAGCCGGCGGCGTTCTACGGCTGGGTGCGCTCGGTGACGATCCGCGAGGCGATCCGCGTGGCCAAGCGCAGCGGCGAGGAACGGACCTGCTCGCACCTGGAGTCGCGGCAGGAGACGAACCCGCTGGACGCGGTGCACATCAGCGACGTACTGGAACGCCTGTCACGGGCGCACCGACAGGTTCTCACCCTGCGTGCCTACGGACTCAACGAGGAGGAGATGGCCGAGGTCCTCTCCCTGCCCGTGGGCACCGTCCGCTCCCGCCTCTTCCGCGCCCGCCGCCGCTTCCAGGAAGCGTGGCAGCCCTCGGCGGCATGAGGCGGACACCCGCGGCCGCCGGGGCCGGCGTCCGGCACGGCGAGGGCCGTGCCCGCCGCTGCGGATGTCACCGCCCCGGGTGGCCGCCGCCGACCGCTGGCTGGGCGAGGCCGCGGGTGTCCTCGGCCTGATCGGCACTCCCCTGCAGATACAGGAACTACGAGCGCTTCAAGCCCATCTCGCCTTCCACAAGGGCCGGTTGGACGACGCCCGCGCTCTCAGCCACGCCCTGCTGCAGGCATCGACGGGGGCGCCGGCGCAGGGGGACCCCGGCGGCAGCCGCCCGGAGTCGGGCGGGTGAGACCGCGCGGCGGTCGGCAGGCCGGCGACGGCACGCACACCCGGACCGGCGGTGCGGCCGGCGGTGCCGCCGCCACGGGCCGCGGCGTGGCGGTCGTCGCTTCGCGGGGTTCACAGCTGGACGGTGGTGCCGGGCGCGAGACGGTCGATCGGGGTCCCGGTCAGTCCCTTCTCCCCCAGGATGGTGGCGGTGGAGTGCCGGCCGAGGTCGCTGAGCATGAGTTCGTGGATCTGGATGACGCGCTCGGGCTCGACCGCGCGGACGTAGTCGGCGGCTTCGCCGAGCTTGGTCCAGGGGCCGCTGGTCGGCAGCAGGAGGGTGCGCACGGGGGCGCCGGGCGCGAAGTAGGCGTCACCGGGGTGGTAGAGGGCGCCGTCGTCGAGGAGGTAGCCGACGTTGTCGGGGCAGGGAAGGTCGGCGTGGATCAGCGCGTGCCGGTGGCCGTGAACGGTGGCGGTGAAGGAACCGACGGTGACGGTGTCGCCCGCGGCGACGGCGTGGACGCGGCCGCCCCGGCTGCCGAGGGTGGCCGCGACGGCGGCCGTGCCGTAGACGTGCAGGTCGGGCTGGGCTTCGAGGGCAGCGGCGACGAGCGCGGAGTCGAAGTGGTCGAAGTGCTCGTGAGTGATCAGGACGGCGTGCGCCCGGGCGACGGCCGCTGCCGCGTCCGGGGTGAACGTGCCCGGATCGATGACCAGGCGGGTGCCGTCCTTCTCGAGCGTGACGCAGGCATGAGCGTGCTTGGTGAGCTTCATCAGGGGTCCTTCCGGCCGTAATTCATACAACTCGACTGTACACCTTGAGTGTGCACCTTGGTTGTACACTTTGACTGGAGGAAATTCCCGCATGCTCCACCGGGTCTTACACCCAAGCTGTACAACTTGGTTGGCGAGGGTGGGTAGGCTGACACCATGGACGACGACCAGCTGGCCGAAGAACTGCGCCTGACCGTCGGACGACTCGTCCGCACCGTGCGCACTGCCGACAAGATGCCCCCCGGCGAGGCTGCCGTCCTCGGCTACTTGGACCGCAACGGCCCGCTGACCACGGCCGATGTCGCACAACAGCGGGGCGTCAGCCACCAGTCGGCCGCCAAGGCCGTGAAGGAACTCCTCGGTCAGGGCCTCGTGCACACCGAGGCTCACCCCAGTGACGGGCGCAAGTTCCTGCTCCACATCACACCGGCAGGAAGCGACCGTCTGGCCGAGGAGCGCCGAAGGCGCGCAGACTGGCTCGGCACCGCGATCACCGAAGCCCTCAGCCCCGACGAGCGGGAAACGCTCGCTGCCGCGGTGCCGCTGCTGGCGCGCCTGGACGCGCACCTGAAGGCCAGGTAGACCGAATCGTCGGAACCCCGGTGCATCGCATGCGGCGTTCAGCCGCGCGGGAATGGACCGGGGTTCCTCACGCGGTGGCTACCTGAGCGCCACGGCATCGCCGGCCGACACGACCCGGGCGGTCGTGGTCGTGCCGGGGAAGTACCAGCGCCAGCTGCCCGCAGAAGTGACGGTCACCTTGGTGCTGAGCTGTCCGGAGCCACCCGTCTTCACGGTCTTGACCGTGCTGTAGTGGGCGGCGCCGGCCTTCCGGTACTGGAGCTTCACGTCCTGTCCGGCGAACCCCTGGTACTTCAGGGTCTCCCAGTTCGCCCGCGACAGCTTGCCGGTGATCGTGAGCTTCGCGCCCTTGGCGACCGGCTCGGGGGTCGCGTCCGTCGTCAGCTTCGAGGCCCGCTTCACCTTGTACGCGGCGATGGAATCGGAGATCCAGTAGTCCCCGTCGTTCGCCTCGACGGTGGCGTTCACCGTCCAGAGCCCGGCGATCCTGTTGGAGTCGATGTCGTCACTGGCCGCGATCCAGGTCGGATCCACCATCATGGTCGCCGTGCACACCGACGTCGTCGAGGACTTCTTCTTGCACGTCGTCCCCATCCAGCTGGAGAAACCGTAGAGGTTGGAACGGTTGAACGTGCTGACGCGGGTGAGGCCCTTCACCCCCGAGTTGTCCCTGACGGTGATGGCGATCGGAAAAGTCACCCTCTGCGCCGTGCCCACCGTGACGTCGGCCCCGCCGTTGACGACGGTCGACACCACGCGGACGTCACCGCGTCCCTCGGCATGGGCTCCCGTCGCCGTCGACAACACGAGGGCCACCGACCCGCACGCCGTCGCCACCCAGCCGCTTCTTCGCCTTCTTCGCCCGACACGTGTTCTGTCGTACATGGCCCTCCCCTGGTAAGTCGACCGTGAAGCCGATCAACGCTCCCGCAGGCTACACAAGGGTTCCGCCAACACACCTCACCTTGTGCCCAGTTCGCGGGCAGCCCACCGGAGACCGCGACGGTCTGTGCGGACCTCGACTCCTGGGCGCGGTGGGCGCCTCCTCGGAACAGGGCGACCTCGGACGAGCAGCGGAAGTCGTCGTTCAGGCGGTGATGGGGATGACGGCGAGGGGGCCGGTGGTGGGCTGCCGGGAGCCGCCGGCGGGTTCGATCGTGATGCCGACGGCCACAGCACCGGCCGGCGGGCCCCGCAGAACACGGGAGGCCGGCTCCGCGGTGCCCGGCAGGAGGCCGGCGGGACGCAGGTCGCCCGCCTCGGCGGCGTACCAGAGTTCGTAGACCTTGTCTCCCGTCAGCGCTGGAAGGTCCTGGGCGGCGAAGACCGCCCGGGCCTCGGAGCGGGACACGACGACGGCTGCCGCGCCCCCGCCGGTCAGCGTTCGGGAGTGGAGGGTGGCGTCGGGCGCGGTCACGACCTCGGTGAGCGCTCGGCCGGCCGTGTCCGCGCGGGCGGCCCGGTCGCGGGCGTCGTCGGCTCGGGAGTACTGCCATGCGGCGACGCCGCCGAAAAGGGCAGCCGCGGCGATGCTCACGGCCAGCGCGAAGGGCACGGCCCGGTGCCCGGCCCGGTGCCCGGCTCGGCGTCCGGCTTCCGGCGGACGACGGGGCCGGTCCTGGGCGATCCGGCTGATGGCGTCAAGGGTGCGGGCACGCACGTGCGGCGGCACGGAGGCGGTCTCCGCGTCGGCGAGGCGCGTGATGATCTCCAGGTGTGCGGTCATCTCCGCGCGGCAGTCCGCGCAGCCGGCGAGATGCTCCTCGAACGCGGCTTCCTCGGCCAGGGGCAGGGCGTGCAGGACGTAGGCGCCGACGGCGCGGTGCAGGTCCTCCCCGGATGTCATGTACCGGCCTCCAGGCAGGCGCGCAGCTGCCGCAGTCCCGCGCGCATGCGTGACTTCACCGTGCCCTCGGGGGTGGACAGCGCGTCGGCCACCTCGAGGTAGGTCAGGCCCTGGTAGAAGGCGAGCACGAGAGGAACCCGCTGCAGGCGCGTCAGTGCGGCCAGACACCGGTAGATGCGCCGCTGCTCGTCACGCTCCTGCACGGTTTCCGCGACCTGGTCGAAGGCTCGTTCCGTCAGGAGCTGTCCGGCGCGCCGCTCGCGTTCGGAGCCGGCGTGGGCGGCACGTACCCGGTCCACCGCACGGCGATGCGCGAGGGTGAGCACCCACGCCTTGGCCGTCCCGCGTCCGGGGTCGTAGCGGCCCGCGGTGCGCCAGACCTCGACCATGACCTCCTGGGTCACCTCCTCCGCCTGGGCGGCGTCCCGCAGGATCCGGAGGACCAGTCCCAGGACCGTGGCGGAGAAGGCGTCATAGACACCGGCGAACGCGTCCTCGTCGCCACCGGCGACACGGGTCAGCAGGTCCTCCGCTCGCGCGCCCGGCTCGGTTCCGTGCAGCAAACCCTGCTCTCCTTGCGCTTCGTGCTCTCGGCTGCCGTGTCCCGCCGTCCACCCGGTCCGACTCTGGCACCGGTCGGCACAGGCTGCAGTGCGGCGGTGGCACGAGAGTGAGACCGTGAGGGGAAAAGGCGGGAGGGTGCGGGAGCTGATTCGGCGCGCCCGGCCCGGGGCGTCGTGGTCACGGTTCCCGCTCGCTCACGCCGTGCACGGTGCCGGGCACCGGTTCGAAGACCTCGAGCACGGCACTTCACCCTGTGTGACGACGCGGCCACCCTGGCGGCGGGGACGGCGTGACAGCGCCGCCACCCCGTCACGGACACGGTTGTTCCCCGCGGCTTCGAAATTTCTGCCCCGTCTCCTCATCCGTCGTGCCGACGGCTTCGAATCCCTCATGTCCGGCACGGCGAGGCGAAAGGCAGCGCTCCTCCCGGCGACCCGGCCGCGCCACCTGCGTGACCGGCCGGCCCGGCAGGGCGGATCCTCGGCGTGCTCGTCCCGCGACCTGTCGAAGGAGACATGTCGATGACCGCATCCATACGAGTCCGCCGCCTGGTGGCCGGAGCCGCCGCCACGGGACTGCTGGCCGGAGGCGCCGCGCTCGGCACGTCCGGCACCGCCGCCGCGGCCCCCGCGCCCACGTCCGCCGTCACCACGCTCACCGCGGACCACCACGACAAGTGCGAGTGGAAGCAGGGCCACTGGGAGAAGACGTGGGTCAAGGGCCACTGGGAGAAGAAGCAGGTTCATCACAAGACCTGGCAGAAGGGCCACCACGACAAGCACGGCACCTGGCACGAGGGCCACTGGAAGCACCACTACTCCTACAAGTGGGTCTACGTCCCCGGCCACTGGGACCACCACTGGGTCAAGGGGCACTGGGACTGCACGCACCACTGAGGTGAACGCCCGCGTGGGGGCCGGGTCGCGCCACGACCCGGCCCCCACGCATGTCCGGTCGAACAGCGACCCCTTCGCTCCTGACCTTGACCTTGACACGGTGACAAGGCCTTCACTGCGTGCCGAGGAGGTGGTTCCGATGACCACGACGAGACAGGACGCGGATGGGGCAGGAGCACTTCGGGGCCTGGAGGACGGCCGTTCGTCCGTGCGGCTGCGGGCGGCTCTGGCGGTCGGTACGGCGCCGGATCCGCGCTTCGTCGGCAAGCTGCTGGAACGGTGCGCGATCGAGCCCGAGTTCTTCGTCCGCGACATGCTGACCTGGGCGCTCACCCGCCACCCGGTGTCCGTGACGCTTCCCGGGCTGCTCCGCGAGGTCCGCTCGGAGCGTGCCCAGGCACGGAGCCAGGCGCTGCACACGCTCTCCAAGATCGGGGACCGGCAGGCGTGGCCGGCGATCACCGGTGCGCTCCTGTCCGACGCCGAAGACGAGGTGGCGCGGAGCGCCTGGCGGGCAGCGGTCGTACTCGTACCGCAAGGTGAGGAGTCCGGGTTGGCCGCGTCGCTGGTGACGCAGCTCGGGCGCGGCGACCGGGAGACGCAACTGAGCCTGAGCCGGGCGCTGGTGGAGCTGGGTGACGTCGTCCTGCCGGCTCTGCGCGCCGCGATGACGGCCCCTGATCCGCGGATGCGCGCGCACGCGCTCGCCACCGAACGGCTGCTGCGCGACCCGGACGCCGGATTCGCGTACGCGGTCGAGGAGGCGAAGCGTGTCGTGGCCCTCGGCGGGTCGGGGCCGGAGGGACGATAGGAGGTGTTGATCGGTGAGGTGGCGCGACGGTCCGGGGTCAGTGCCCGCATGCTCAGGCATTACGAGTCGCTCGGCCTGATCCGGCCGTCGGGCCGTACGGGTTCGGGCTATCGGGAGTACTCCGGTGAGGACATCCGGCGGATCTTCCACATCGAGAGCCTGCGTTCGCTGGGGCTGCCGCTGCGGGAGATCGGGCGCGCGCTCGACGATCCCGGTTTCACGCCCTCGGCGCTCGTCGGCAACCTCATCCGTCAGACGCGCCAACGCATCGCAGCCGAGACCGAGTTGCTCACGCGGCTCCGCCGGATCGACGCCGTGGAACCCGCCGGCTGGGAGGACGTCCTCCAAGCCGTTGCCTTTCTGCAGGCGTTGGGGTCGCAGAGCGCCAACACACGTCAACGCGCGGCCCTTTCGTCGGTCGACGAGGTCCCGGTGCCGGTGGAGGCCCTGGTCGAGGCGGCTCTGAGCGAGACCGAGCCGAACGTCGCCGGAGCCCTCCGCTGGGCGCTGGCGCGATCGGGTGACGGAGCCGGCGCCACCGCACTGCTGGCGGACGGCCTCGGATCACCGGTGGCCGCGGTGCGGGAACGCGCCGTTCGGTGCCTCGCCGAGATGACCGGTGGGGAGGCTGCCGCCCGGCTGCGGGAGGCCCTCGCGCACCCCGATGTCGTGGTCCGCGGCCACGCGGCTCTGGCCCTCGGGACACGTGGCGTGACCGATGCGGTTCCGACGCTCGTCGACATGATCGTGCGGGGAAGGAACGACACCGACGCGGCCGACGCGCTCAGCGTGCTGGCGGCGGGCGACCCCGCGACGACGGAGCGGATCGCCACCGGACTCGTCGACCGCCTCGCCCACACCTCAACCGACGCGCGCGTACGGCTGACCCAGGCGCTGGCGGACATCCCGGGGGCCACAGCGGCACGTGCGCTCGTGGAGCTGTCGCAGGACGGGGACAACGCCGTCGCGCTGACCGCGGCCTACCTTCTGCGCCTGCGCGAAACGCGGTGACGGGGTCCCCTCGGACCACCGTGTGCGCCGCCCGCGGCACGAAGGGCCCCGGGCGAAACGACGGGGCACCGCCTTCCGCACCGGGCGGCCGGGGGCTAGTGTGTGGGTACGGCGAGTGCCCCGCGAGGAGTTTCGACATGGTCGGTTTCCCGAGCGCGCGTTGACGTTGGAGGCCGTGACCGGCCCGTCATCGCGTGCTGCCTTTGATGTTGCGGCACAGCGAGCCTTCCCCTTCCCGAACCGCCGGTGCGCCTTCGTGTGCCCGGTGGCGGGACTCGTCGTCGGCAACACAAGGGATTCGCGTGCCGTCCGTCACCTCCGCCGTATCCGATTCCGGTCGGCCTGCTCCGTCAAGCCTGTGGCGGGACGCCGACTTCCGCAGACTCTGGTGGAGCCAGACGGCCTCTCAACTCGGCGAGCACGCCAGTCTGGTGGTTCTGCCGCTCTTCGCCGTCCTGACGCTCCACGCCGGTGCCGGCCAGCTGGGTCTCCTCCGTGCGGTGGGGCAGGCGCCGATCCTGCTGCTCTCGCTCTTCGTCGGGGCGTGGGTGGACGGGTGGCGGACCCGCACGACGATGGTGCTCACCGACGTCGGCCGGGCCCTGGCCCTGGGCGCCATCGCCGTGGCCGGCGTCCTCGGCCGGCTCGGCATGCCCGCGCTGCTCGCGGCCGTCCTCGCTCTCGGCACCCTGTCCGTGTTCTTCGACGTGGCCTACCAGTCCTCTCTCGTACGGCTCGTGGGACGCGATCAGTTGGTCCGGGGCAACAGCGCGCTCGAGGGCAGCAGGTCCGCTGCCCAGATCGGCGGCCCCGCCCTCGGCGGTGTGCTGGTCTCCCTGCTGTCGGCGCCGGTCGCCGCGGCCTGCGGCGCACTGTTCTTCACGCTGTCGTTCCTGTCGGTCCGACGCATCCGTCGGACCGAGTCGATTCCGGAACGCCCGGAACGTCCTCCCCGGGTCTGGCTGCGCATTCGTGAGGGCCTGCGTTTCGTCGTCGGCGACACCTCGCTGCGCACCGTGTGCCTGGCCTCGGCCGCCTTCCAGTTCTGCTTCGCGGCGACGATGACCGTCTACCTGCTCTTCCTGCCCAGGGAACTGCACCTGTCGGGGACCGTCATGGGGCTCGCGCTCGCCGCGGCGGGACCGGGTGCGCTCCTGGGCTCGCTGCTGGCCGCCCGCCTGCCGCACCGGTTCGGTCATGGTGCGGTGCTCGTGACCGCGGCGGCACTCGGCGACGGCGCGTTCCTGTGCGTGCCCGCGCTGCACGGCCCCTCCGCGGTGACGGTTGCCGTGCTCCTCGCGGTCGGCTTCGTGTTCGGGGCCGGGGGCCAGTTGGTGAACGTCACGGTGATGGCTGTCCGGCAGGCCGTCACTCCGGACGGGATGCAGGGCCGCGCGGCGGCCACGATCACGTTCGCCGGCATGGGGCTGACCCCGCTCGGCTCCCTCCTCGGCGGATTCCTCGCGGAGGAGTGGGGATTGCGCACCGGTCTCCTGGTGGCGGCGGGCATGCTGCTGTCTCCCGTGCTGATGGCCCTGTCCCCGCTCGTACGCCTGGGACGGGCGCTTCCGACCCCGCGGGACACAACCTCTGCGCCGAGGAGGCGGGACCGGCCCAGTTCCTGCTGAACCGGGTCGCGGCCACCCGAGTGGCTGCGGCGAGGAACCCACACACCGTCCACGGACGCGAGCCGCGCCGCGGGTGCGTCGGATCGTTTCGAACAGGGCTGCCGCTGTCCGAGAGGTCGTCCCGACCGGGTCCTCCGCCCCCGGCCGGCTGACCTGGTACCTCGGTCTGCAAGAAGTCGGCCCCGGGGAAAGCCCAGCTGATCAAGCAGTGAGCTGAAGAGGTCCTCTGCGAAGGTTTCGTGTGAGCGAAGCAGCTCTTCGACACCGGACACCCGTGCCGGGAGCGGGATGCCGACGGCTGCGGCCCAGGCGACGGCGCCCTCGGCGTCGGTGGGAACCTCCGCGTCGAGCTCCGGATGCTTATGCCTGACGGCGTCGTGGAACTCCGGCGTGTCCAGCCACAAGAGCTGATCATCGAGATCCTCGGGCTCTTCGACCAGCAGTCCGGCAGCGACATCCAGGTTCAGCCATGCCTGCCGGGAGGCGACGCGGCTGCGGCAGGTCGGACGGGCTCTCGCGGAGCATCGGGAGGCGCGGTTCGCCGCCGGGGTCAGCGGTCGGGCGAAGGTCGTCGCCTCGGTGCTGTGCCGCACGGCGGAGGAACTCTTCGCCCGCCTGGCCGACCGCGTGGGCGCGATCCCCGGTGTACGGGCGGTGGAGGCCGTGCCCACCCTCCGGCAGGTCAAGACCCTCACCCACCCCCGTCACCGGTCGCCGGGCGGCATGGTGTCGAAGGGGTCGGTGACGTCCTCCTTCCGGGCGACGCACAGGGCCCAGATGACGAAGCCCGACATCGCGATCATGACGATCGACCACACCGGGTAGTACGGCAGGGACAGGAAGTTGGCGATGACGACGAGTCCGGCGATGGCGACGCCGGCGACTCGCGCCCATGTCGCCGCCTGGAACAGGCCGGCGCTGACGATGACGGCGACCGCTCCCAGGACGAGATGGATCCAGCCCCAGCCGGTGAGGTCGAACTCGAAGACGTAGTTTCGTGTGGTGAGGAAGACGTCGTCCTCGGCGATCGCCATGATGCCGCGGAAGACGTCGAGGATGCCCACGAGTGCGAGCATGACGGCGGCGAAGACCATCAGCCCCGCGGCCCACTCGTACTTCGCCGTGTGTGCGCGGGGAGTGTGTGTGGCGGTCATGTCTGCCTCGTTTCCCTGGCCGTGCTCAGTGACGGGATGCGGCGCCGCGATCGCGGGGAGCCGACGCGCCGTGTTCGCTCAGGACGAGTTCCTTGGCCCGCTGGAACTCCTCGTCGGAGATGTCGCCGCGGGCGCGGATCTCCGACAGCCGGTTGAGTTCGTCGGCCCGGCTGGGGCCGCCCGCGGTCTCACGGACGTAGGCGTCGAAGGCTTCCTGTTGCTTGCGGGCGTGCGTGATCTCCCGGTGTCCCATGGTCTTGCCACGGGCGATGACGTAGACGAACACGCCGAGGAAGGGCAGGACGATGACGAACACGAGCCACCCGGTCTTGCCCCATCCGCTCAGGGTGTCGTCGCGGAAGATGTCGCCGATGATCCGGAAGAGCAGGATGAACCACATGATCCACAGGAAGAACCACAGCATGGTCCAGAACATGCTCAGCAGCGGATAGTCGTAGGCGAGGTAGGTCTGTGTGCCCATTTTCGGTGCTCCGTTCCGGGCGGGATGCCCGACTGCCGGTTCCCGCTGTCCTCAGCGTGCGCACGCCGGACGCGAAGGGCCTCACCCGGGACGGGTGAGCTCGTCCCCGGCCGCGTGTTCACCGGCCGCCGTCCGGTCGGCGGGGGGACGACGGTGGTGCGGTGCCAGGCGGAGGCCGCGATCCACTGTCCGAGGGCCAGTCCCGCGACGGCCACCGGGAAGACGGCGATCGGCCAGGACGGCCATGACCACCGGGACCGGGCCGAGGACCGGGGCCGTGGGGTGAGGGGCCGTGGGGTGAGGGGCCTCATGCCGCCGCGTGGGGTCGGCCGGGGACACGGCTCATGGCCTGTGCAGTGCGGTCCGCCAGGCGAAGGCGACGCCCAGCTCGACCAGACCGAGCAGGAGCAGCCACAGCCCGAGGAGCCGCGTGAGGGCGAGGACCGACTCGGTGGGCAGGGCCAGCACGACGATGCCGGCGACGATGCCGAGGGCCCCGGCACCGAACATGAAGGCGCGGTGGGGCAGGCCCCTGGCCGCGAGGGCCGTGTAGACGGTCAGCATGCCGGTGACGAGCCAGCTGATCCCGACGATCAGCGAGAGCGCGGTGATCGTCTGCAGGGGATGTCGCAGGCACAGCACCCCGGCCAGCACGTACAGCACCGCGACGAGCAGCCCGGACAGCCGTTCGCCGGGCTCGCGCCGGGCGAAGACGGAGACGAACCGGAACACGCCGGTCACCAGCAGGTACAACCCGATGATCACCGCCAGCACGTGCAGGGTGGCGTCCGGCCAGGCCAGCGCCAGCACGCCCGGCACGAGGGTCGCCACCGCCGACCCCAGCAGCCAGGTCCACGAGCCGCCGAGCTGCGCCAGCAGGTCGGCGGGGTCTTCCGCGCGGTCCGGAACCGTCCCGCCGACAGGAGGTCGCGCTCCGGTCGGCGGCACCGCACCATGCGATTCGGTCATGGTTCCTCCTCGTGACACCGTCCCGCCGTCGGCCGGACCGCCGAACGGGACGGTGTGGGGTGCCACACCGGGCCACCGTCCCGCGCACCTCCGGGGTGCCGGATCGCCCCCGGCGGGTGACCGCGGCCGCGGTCCGCCCGGTCCGCGTCACCGCGGGAGAATTCCGACGGCGCCGGGCGGTCCCCTTGCGGATCGCGACGTCAGCGGGCCCCGGCGGGTCACTCCGGCAGTCGCCGCAGCTCCACCACGTGCAGCCCCAGCGACTGGAAGCGGGCCAACAGGCCGTACAGGTGCGCCTCGTCCACGAGAGGCCCGTACAGCACCGTCTGGCCGGATATCACCACGTGCTCCAGCTCGGGAAAAGCGCTGGTCAGCGTCTCAGACATGTGCCCGTCGACGCGGATCTCGTACTGCATGGGGTGCTCTCCCGCAGGTGACGTCCACCAGGCCAACCGCATCCAGCGCTCCGATGCTCCGCCCTCGTGCGCCTGCCGGCCTCACCCTGCGCAGGTGACCTGCCGCGCCACGAGCCGGCATCAGTGGGTCAGTGGGTCAGGGCCAGTTTGAAGGAGACGATCAGCAGGCCGAGCGCCAGGTTGACCGCGGCGGTGCCCGCCACCTGACGCCAGGCCGCTCCGGCCCGGCGGGCGGCGGCCATCGACCAGCCCACCTGACCGGCCACGGCGACGGCGAGCGCCAGCCACAGGGCGCCCGACATGTCCAGAGCCAGCAGCGGGCTGACCGCCACCGCGACGGCGGGCGGGACGGCGGCCTTGACGATCGGCCACTCGTCCCGGCACACGTGCAGCACGACCCGGCGGTCCAGGCGTTGCTGCGCCAGACGCGCGCCGAACAGCTGGGCGTGCACGTGCGCGACCCAGAACACCAGTCCCGTGAGCAGCAACAGCAGCACCAGTTCGAGGCGCGGGAACGAACCCATGGTGCCGGCACCGATCACGACCGAGGCCGCGAGCATCGATCCGTAGACGCCGCCGGTGTAGTCGGCGTCCGCCCGGTGTTCAGCCGCCCGGGTCGCGGCGTGCCCGGCCCGGGACATCACGACCTCCGTCGCGGGTCCGGGCGCCGCCCCGGCCGCGTCGTCGGCGGCGCCGGTCCGCCTCCGTCCCGGACGGCGCCGCCTGCGGGCAGGTGCCGGGTGACCAGGAAGTTCGCCAGGGTGAGGCCCCCGGTCGCCAGGACGGCCGCCTTCAGGCCGCCGAACCAGGCCGAGGCGTGGGAACCGATGCTGATGGAGACGTTCGTCACGGAGGTGTCCGGCACCATCAGGAACCGGGCCGTCCCCAGGACGGTCGGAGCATGCCAATGTCTCACGGTGTCCACCTCACCGAGTCGGCCCGGCACCGGAACCGGCACCCGGACGGCAAGCACGCCGCCGCTGCCATCGCACCCCGGACACCCGACGGGCGCCTCACCCGCCACGGGTGAGGGCGGCACGGCCGCCGCCCGGCCCGGCCTCGGGACCCGGAGCACTGCCGGGCGGCCACCTCACCGGGGTGCGGTCACAGCAGCCGCAGCTCGCGCGCCCGCCGCACGGCGTCGCCGCGCCGGCTCACCGACAGCTTCCGGTAGGCGCTCTTGAGGTGGGTCTTCACCGTGTTCACCGACACGAACAGATCGGCGGCGATGTCCTCGGTCGACATCATCTGGGCGAGCCGCCGCAGCACGTCACGCTCACGTCCGCTCAGCTGCTCCACCAGCACCGGTGCCGGCTCCGTCGCGGAGGGGCTCGGATCGCCGTCCGGTGCGCGTCCTGGCACGAGCCAGCCCGCGGCCAGTCCCCGCAGGGGTGCCGTGGCCAGGAGGGGCCCGATCCAGGGTCCGGCTTCCAGGAACGGCCTTCGCAGCTTCTCGCGCCGGGCTTCCACGAGCGTCCGGGCGACCAGCCGGCGGGCGGTGGCGACATCGCCCACCATGTGCGCGGCCTGTGCCCGCACCAGTGTGGCGCGGACGGTCACCGCCGGGCCGGCGGACCCGCGGGCCAGGACGGCGTCGAGGAGGTGCAGGGCCGCGCGCCGGTCACCTGCGGCGAGGCGGGCCCGCGCGGCGCCCACGGCGCACGCCGGCTGCTCGTCGGCCACCGGCTCCAGCGCCTCGGCGGCCGCGTCCGGGCGGCCCTCGGCCAGATGGACGGCCGACGCGATCAGGGCGGCGTGGCTCCTCGCCCAGGGCGAGGCCACCTCGGTGGACAGGGCCGGGTCCGCGGCCGCCAGGGCGGCGTGCGTCCGGCCCCGGGCCAGGAACAGACGAGCCGCCGCGACGGACCGGACCGCGCCGGCCACCGGGTCCCGCGCCACCGGGTCGGACAGTTGGTCGAGCAGGGCCCGGGCCTGGCCCAGGTCGTCGCGGTCGACGGCCACCGCGGCCAGGACCAGCCGTCCGAGTTCCGGGCCGGCCGGCTGGGGCAGGCCGAACCGCTCCGACTCGGTCGTCGCCGCGACGACCTTGCGTTCCGCCCTGCCGGGCCACCCGTCGAGGTAGTCGATGAGCGCGAGGTGCTCCAGGGACTCCTTGCGCGGGAGCGCCGTGGCGGCGCCGCCGGGACTGCGGGCCGCCGTGGTGAGGGCAGCCCGTGCCTCCGTGAAACGCCCGGCCCACAGCCGCGTCGAGCCCAGGTGGGTCAGCAGCAGCGCGGAGAGTTCCGGGTGCCGGTCCAGCAGGTGGGAGGGGATCTCCCGCAGCAGTTCCCGGGCCGCTTCCGCGGCCTGCTCGGCCCGGTCCGGGCAGCCCGCCAGCCGGGCCGCCAGCGCCTCCAGCAGGGCGCAGCTCAGCCGGGCCGCCGTCGGCTCGCACGCGTCGGCGGCCAGCTGCTCCTCGGCGTGCCGGAGGTGGACCAGCCCCCGATCGAGGTCGTACCGGGACAGATCACGGGCCGCGCGGACGAGGTCCGTCGCGGGGCTCGTCGCCTCGGGTTCCCCGTCGGCGAACGGTTCGGCCAGGTCGTCGGCGCGCAGGCCGGTGAAGATCTGCCCGATCGCCAGATCGTCGACGAGGGCACGGGAGGTGAACTCCCGGTCCCCCGCGGCGGCGCCGTGGGCGAGCATCTCCGCGAGAGAACCCGAGTGCCGCAGCCACCGTGCGGCCCGTCGGTGCAGTTCGGGCTCCAGGCCGGGGGAACGCTCCCGCAGATGGGCCCGGAGAATCTCCCGGAACAGCGGATGCAGGCGGTACCACCCGTGCCCGAGGTGCTCGACGAACGCGTTCTCGCGATGGAGTCCGGCGAGGATGGGCTCGGCATCGCCGCGCTCGGTCAGGGCGTTCACCAGGTCGGCGCAGAAGCGGTCCAGGACGCTGACGCGCAGCAGGAGGTCCTGCGTCTGGGACGTCTGCCGCTTGAGCACCTCGGCCAGCAGGAAGTCGGCGATCGTACTGTGCCCCGTCTCGAACTCCTTCAGGTAGAGCTCCGGGTCCGGGCTCTGCTGCGCGGCCAGGGCGCACAGCCGGAGGCCGGCCGCCCATCCCCCGGTACGGTCCACCAGCGTCCCCGCCGCCTCGACGGACAGGTCCAGCCCGTGCAGTTCCAGCAGCGCGACCGTCTCCTCGGGGGTGAAGGCCAGTTCGGCGCCGCGGATCTCGGTCATCTCCCCGGCCGCCCGGTAGCGGTGCAGCGGGAGCAGCGGCTCGGTGCGGGTGACCAGGATCAGACGCAGTACCGGCCCGGCGTGGTGCAGGACGAAATCCAGCTGCTGCGAGATCTCCGGGGCGGTCACCCGGTCGTACTCGTCGAGCACCACGACCACGGGGCGGTCGCGGCTGCCGAGCTCCGCGGCGAGCCGGGTCGGCAATGTGTGGTTCACCCGGTTCGCGTCGGCGGGAGAACCGATCTCGACGGGCAGCGGCACACCGGCGGTGCGCAGTGCCTGGAGCAGGTGTGCCCAGAACACCCCCGGCCCCCGGACCACCCGGTCCAGGGTGAGCCAGGCGACCGGCTGCGACAGCTGTGCGGCCCACTCCGCCACCAACAGGGTCTTGCCGGCGCCGGCGGATCCGTTGACCATCGTCAGCGGTGTCGCCGATGCCTGGTCCAGGTGCCTGACCAGCCGCTCGCGGCGCAGGAACGTGCCGGGTCTCTCGGGCGGGACGAAACGCGTCCGCAGAAACGGATCTCCTAACGGATCGACGCACGAAACAACAGCTTCGCGCGGGGTTTCCTCGCTCACCACCACGACGCTCACCATCCCGTCCCAGCAGGTCACGGGTTCGTGCTCACGCCACCAGCATCCCCGTTCTCCCGCCGCTCCGCGCGTCGTACCGGGTTCGAGGGCCCGCAGACCGTACCCGGAGGGCCCCGCCGCGCGGGGCTCGCGGGCGGACCGGCACCGCGCTCGAACGCACAGCGGCGCCGGCTCCCGCGCGATGCGGAAGCCGGCGCCACCCGGCCGGCGGCCGGGTGTCCCGTCCGGATCGGGCTGGATCAGGCAGACCCCGCGAGCCCGGCCCGATCCGGACGAGCGGCCCTACGGATTGACGCAGCCGATCGAGCCGACCGGGAAGTTGTTGCCGGTCGATGTCGCGGTGAACCCGAAGGTGACGCTGCCGTCCGGCGGGAGGGTCCGGTTGTAGTCGAGGTTTCCGACCGTGACCGTGCCGTCGGGTCCGTTGCTCAGCGCGCCGTTCCAGACACTGCTGATCTTGGTGCCCGCGCCGGGCGTCCACTTCACGGCCCAGCCGTCGCGCGCCGCCGTGCCGTGGTTCATGACCTCGACCGAGCCCTGGAAGCCGCCGCTCCAGGAGTTGGTGACGCTGTACACGGCCATGCACCCGGTGTGCGGGTCGGACGGCGTCGGAGTGGGAGTGGGAGTCGGGGTCGGGGTGGGAGTGGGAGTCGGGGTCGGCGTGGGAGTGGGAGTCGGGGTCGGCGTGGGGGTCGGGGTGCTGCCCGAGCCCCGGATGCCGGTCACCTCGCCGTTGCCGCCGTCGAAGACGATGTCCGAGCAGGAGAAGAAGTTCTCCTGGCTGTCCGAGCGCACCCACTGGATGAACATCACCGCGTCACCGGAGCGGCCCGAGGGCAGGTTCAGGTCCCAGTAGTAGTGGCCGCCGTCGGTGCCCGGCGAGCCCGTCTGCGGCGGGTCGGTGACCGTCTGGATCAGGTCCAGGTCGTCCCAGCCCAGTTCGGTGGTGGGCGAGTAGCCGGGCTTGGACAGGTACACCCGGAAGGACCCCGGGTGCGCGGCCCAGTTGCTGTGCTTGACCTGGATCGTCCTCCCGGAGGTGAGGTGCGTGCGGGGCCAGTCGGCGCGGGCGGCGTTGTAGCCGGTGAAGTTGTACGGCGACCGGTCGCCGGCGCTGCACAGCTTCCCGTCGGGGACGTAACCGGGGCCGCGGCCACCGGCGTTGGAGTCGAGTACGGCGAACCAGTTGTACAGCGCGGTCGCGCCGCTCTCGTTGAACGCGGCCCGGCAGGCCGGGTTGGTCGGGTCCAGGGAACCGGTGCTGGTCCTGGCGTCCAGGTAGCAGAGGTAGGTCCTCGATCCGGGGGTCATCGTGACGCCGTGCGCCTGCGCGTCGCCCTGGCCCAGCAGGGCCAGACCGAGTCCGCCGAGCAGCGTCGCCAGCACCGCGGCCGCCAGCGGGACGAGTCGGTTGTTGCGTCGAGCCATGGTGTCTCCTGTGCCTGTGTGGGGGTCGTCTTCCGGTCGCGCTTGCCTCCTTCGCGGTTCACCGTCCGGTGGTGGAGCCCCCGCCCGTCCGGGGAGGAAGCCGCCGGACGGGCGGGGGGATCTTGGGTGGCCGTACGGGGATCAGGCGGGCGGTGTGCCCGGACCGGCACGGTGCCGACGTGGGCGGGCACGGCCGGGGCGTCGGCGGGCCGGACGCGGACGGGTGGCGCCGGATCCGGTCGGACGGTTCATCGTGCCCTCCTCGGAAGTACGTGGGAGTCGTACGTCAGGAACCGGTGCACCGGGTCGCGGGCGTGCCCGTGGGGCCGTCGGCGGCGAAGCCGAACGAGGTGGTGGCGCCGGGTGACAGCGCGCCGTTCGGCGTGGGCCTTTCCGGGTGCGGCCGGAGGGGCGAAGGAGCGGCGCCGGTCGTCCCGGGGCCCGCCCCGGCTCGGCACGGGGAGGTGGGGGCGGGTTCCGCGGGCGGGCACGGCCGGGCGTCGGATCGCGACAGCGGGCGGCAGGTGGGGGTCAGTTCACGCACAGGCGGTGCCGTTGAGGCTGAACCCGGCCGGCTGGGCGAACGAGCCGCTGTAGGTGCCCTGGAAGCCGAAGGTCTGTCCGGCGCCGGGCGCGATCCGCGCGTTGTGCGCGAGGGCGGTCGCCGTCACCGCCCCCGTGGACGGGGTGACGGTGGCGTTCCAGGCGTTGGTGATCCGCTGCCCGGGAGGCAGGGTGAAGGCCAGTTTCCAGGGGTCGACCGGAGCCGAACCGGTGTTGGTGACGGTGACGTCGGCGGTGAAGCCACCGGTCCAGACGTTCGTCGCGTACGTCACCTTGCAGGCCGTCGCCGGGTCACCGGGGTTTCCGGGGTCGCCGGGGGTACCGAGGTTCACGGCGGAGGAGAAGGAGTTCACCGCGAGCCCGGCACCGTTCTGCCACGGCTCGAACCCGGCCTGAACGCTCGTCAGGTACCAGTTGTTCTGGGCCATTCCGCGGCGGACGGTCTCCCGCACGAAGTCCATGACGTCGAAGCTCCAGCTTGCGATCGCCGACGGGGCGACGAAGGAGATCACGTCGTTGGACCCGTTGCTGCCCGTCCACACCTGCCAGGTGCGTCCGCCCACGGTGGCGGTGCCCACCTGGGCACCGATCGGCTGGATCGGGCCGACCTTGTTGAGCCAGATCATGATCTCGGTCTTGTTCACCCCGTCGGTCCTGGGCGTGGGGTCCAGCCAGATGTCGTACGACGCGTTGTACACGGCGTCGCCGACATAGCCGTACGAGATGCTGCTGGGGGCGGCGGCGATGCCGCTGAGCTGCGCCGGGAGGTTGGTCCCGGGCGAACAGTTGGTGTAGTGGCAGCCGTTGAAGACCGACGGGTACGACTTCGGGGCGCCGCCGGTGGGCACGGATCCGTCGGCCTGGGTCAGCCGGAAGCCGGTGTCGGTGGCGGTGACGCACTGGGTGGCACTGGTGCCCCAGCGGTTGTTCTGGACCACGTAGCGGCCCTGGATCGTGGTCGAGCCGAACTGCTCGCAGACCAGGGTGTCCGCCTGCGCCGCCGGCGCGACGGCCAGGAGGGCCGCGACGGTGGCGAGAGCGGTGAGCAGCGCGCCGAGCAGGCCGCGCGCGGTTCCGGGACGGTGCGGTGACGGTCGCATGTGGGGCCTCTCTGGGAGGGACAACCGGATGGAGCGCACAGGACATCGGGGGCGCGCCCGGCCCGCCATGACTGGGAGCGCTCCCATCCACTGGTTCGGGTGGGAGATTAGGAGTCGCCCGCGTCCTTGACAACCCTCAGGAACCGAATGCGTCGAACAGATTTCGAAGCCACAGGTCAGCAACGGGCAAAGATGTGGACGGCCAACGCCTGTCATATGCCGGGCGGTTGGGAGCGCTCCCGAAAGTTTCGCCGCCGTGGCCCGCGAGCGGCTTCGGCCCGTGGGCGCGGACCCGTGGCTCCGCGGCCCGTGCACGCCGGTCGCCGGTCGCCGGTCGCCGGTCCCTTCAGCGCACCCGTGGCGGACTCACGCCGACTCGCGCGTCACCAGCCGCGTCCGCAGGATCACATGGCGCCAGGCCACTTCCGGCTGCTCGATCTCCTCCAGCAGCAGCCGCACCATCGTCCGCCCGATCTCCTCCAGCGGCTGGCGGACGGTCGTCAGAGGTGGATCCGTCTGCTCGGCCAGCTCGAAGTCGTCGAAGCCGATCACCGCCACGTCCTGCGGCACCCGGCGCCCCGCCGCACGCAGGGCGTCCAGCGCCCCGGCCGCCATGGCGTCCGACGCGGCGAAGACGGCGTCGACCTCCGGGTGCCGCTCGATGAGCCGGGCCATCGCCCGGCGCCCGCTGGCCTCGGTGAAGTCGCCCTGGGCCACCAGGGCCGGCCCGTCGTCGAGCCCGGCCTCGGCCAGTGCCTCCCGGTAACCGCGCAGCCGGCACCGGGCGACGTACATGTCGGGCGGGCCGGTGATGGCCGCGACGGCCCTCCGGCCGCCGGCCACCAGGTGGCGGACCGCCGTACGCGCCCCGCCGACGTTGTCCGCGTCCACGTACGTCATCCGCTCGTCGCCCGAGCGCCGGCCCAGCAGCACCGTGGGCAGCCCGGCGTCGGCGAGCATGTCCGGCAGCCGGTCCTCGGCCGGCACGGACATCAGCAGCACCCCGTCGACCCGGCCGCCGCGCGCGTACTCCACGAACCGCTTCCGGTCGGCGTCCGTGCGGACCAGGGTGAGCAGCAGCTGCACCGCCGTACCGGACAGGGCGTCCCCGACCGCCCGCACGACCTCGGAGAAGAACGGCTCCCCGAACAACCGCCAGTCCGTGTTCGTCATCACCAGCGCGACGGCGTCCGCGCGCCGCCCGGCCAGTGAACGCGCCGCCAGGTTGGGCACGTAGCCCAGTTCGTCGATGGCGCGCCGCACGGCACGGCGCGTGGACTCCTTGACGCCCGCCGCGTTGTTGATGACCCGGGAGACCGTGCCCCGGCCCACTCCGGCCAGGGCGGCCACCTCTTCCAGCGTCGGCGTGCCCGAACTCCGTCTGACCACAATCCCACCCCCAAGGGCACCCGATCCTACGGCCCGACGCGCGCCTCGACCGAATGTCCCGGCGGTGCGTCAGGAGCATCTTCCCTCGGCGCAGTTGTCCCTGTGCGGTGTGGCTCCAGGCCTCCGTGGTGGGCGCCGGGCCCTTCCCTGACCGGCTCCCGCAGCCGTGGGGGGAGGGGGACGGCGCTCCGGTCCGCCCGCCGGGTGCGGCGGGCGGACCGGGGTCATCGGGGATCTCAGACGGTGTTGAGGTCACACGTCGTCACCGTGCACGGGAACAGGCCGAGGTCGGCTTCCTCCTCCTCCAGCGTCTGCAGGGCGTCCACACCGAACTGCGTTTCGTTCCCCATGGTGTTCACCTCCCTCCTTCGTACCGCGGGTGCGGATGGGCGACCGCGGCGCAGCGGAGGACGTGAACCACATCCCGGACCTCGCCCGCCGGCCCGCACCGGTCGGTCTGCTCAGCCGCGAGGTGAAGGGCGACCCGCGGACCAGTCCGCGCTACCGCGACATCTGCCAGCCCCTGGGCAGCGGGACGAGTTACGGGTGGTGCTGCGCGACCGGCACGGGAGTTGGGGCGCCCTCGTCCTGGGTCGCAGCGCCGACCTCCCCCCGTTCGACGAGGCGGAACTCGGAACGGCCGGCTCACTCGCCGAACCGCTGGGACAGGTGCTGCGGCACCTGCTCGTCGAGGAGAGCGCCCGGGCGCCCTCCCACCCCACCGCCCCGGGACCGGTCATGCTGGACGCCGGCTACGAGCCGGTCTTCACCTCGCCCACCGCCGACCACTGGCTCGGCGAACTGGAGTCGGGGAACGGCGGCCACGGGCTGCCCATCGCCGTCTACGCGGTGGCCGCCTCCGTCCGGGCCGCCGCCCGCGCGGGCGAGGCGTCGCGGTCCGTGACCTCGTGGGCCCGAGCGCGCAGCCGGGAGGCCGTTCAGCTGCACGCCTGGTCGCTGGACGAGGACCTCGGCGCGTGCGTCGCCGTCGCGGTGGAGCCCGCCGATCCGCTCGGACGGGCGGCCTTCCTCGTCCGCGCCTACGGCCTCTCCCCACGCGAGTGCGCGGTGGCCGAACTCGTCTTCCACGGCTACTCCCCCCAGGAGATCGGCCGGCGGCTGCGGCTGTCGCCGCACACCGTGCAGGACCACCTGAAGGCCGTGTTCGACAAGACCGGGTCCGCAGCCGCCGCGACCTGGTGGCAGCGGTCTTCTCCCGGCACTACGCGCCCGACGCGCCCCCCGTCCCGACGCGACCGCCACCTGCCGCACACAGGCCGGTACCCAGGTCGTCGGCGCCGTGACGTTCGACGTCACCGACGGCAGGATTGCCACCGTGCGCGGCGTCGCCGCCCCCACCCGCCCGGTCCGCCTCGCCGAAGCCTGGCGGCGGCACGAACCGGGGACTCCGCTGGTGACCGGAGACCGGGGGCTGTCGGGCGCGGCACCCGGACTGCGCCCGGTCCGCCTTTACACCTGGTCAGCGGCGTGATCCACTACGCCGTGTCATGCACAGGAGGCCTTTGGGGAAGGGCCTCGGCGAAGGAAGGCCACAGGGGTGGGGATCACGGCGGACGAGACGGTACAGGTCTGTCCTCAGTGCGGAAGCGACATACGGGGGGACGCCCGGTTCACCGTGTGGTGCGCCGCCTGCGACTGGAACGTGGACCCGCAGAAGCCGGAGGCCGAGCACGGTTTGCCGGCGCGGACTCGGCAGGCAGCGGCCCACCGGTACGGCGCGCGCCTGGCGGCTGACATGGCGTCGGGTGGGGAGCTGCGTGCGCGACGGGACGTCGCCGCCGTCCTCGCCTGTGTCTGCGCCGTCCTCGTTCACGGTCTGACGCTGCTGGTCACCGCCCTGGGAATCCGGTGGATCATTTCCGGGTGGGGCGGAGTCCCGATGGCGGGCGGGCTGCTCCTCCTGGCTCTCGCCTGGTCCCTGCGACCCCGGCTCGGCACGCTGCCCCAGGACGGACCGGTGCTGCACCGCGCCGACGCGCCCGAACTCTTCGCCCTGATCGACGACGTCGCGGAAGCCGTCGGCACGCGCGGAGTGGACACGGTGGCGGTCGACGCGGACATCAACGCCGGTGTGACGACGTACGGGCTGCGTCGTCGACGGCTGCTGACCCTGGGGTTGCCACTGTGGGAAGTCCTCACTCCCGCGCAGCGGATCGCACTGCTCGGTCACGAGCTGGGCCACTTCAGCAACGGGGACGTACGGCACGGAACGCTCGTCGCGAGCGCACACCGCTCGCTTGCCGCCTGGGCCTATTACCTCGCCCCCGCTCACAACCCCAGCCCCGTGCAGTTCTTCGTCAGCGTCGTGTGCTTCGTACCGTGGCTGCTGGTCCGGGGTGTGATGCTCACGCTCGACCGCCTCACCTTGCGCGCCACGCAGCGGGCCGAGTATCTCGCCGACCGCCTGGCCGGCCGCGCCGCGTCGACCGAGGCGGCCGTGCAACTCATGGACCGGCTCCTGATATCCGATTCCGCGGCGACCGTCCTCCGCCGGGAAGTCAGCCGGCAGGCACGGGGCAGTCACCGGACGCAGGGCGCCGACGACCGCGCGCACGGCTTGTGGGACCGGCTCGTCACGAGCATGGATTCCGTCCCCGAGGCGGAGTACGAACGTCTGCGCCGCGTCGGCGCACGCCGCGGGCACAGTGTCGACGCGACGCATCCGCCGACCCACCTGCGGCGCGCCTGCCTCCTCGCCGTGGAGAGCGTGGCTCCGACCGTCGTGGTCGGTGAGGACCGTACCCGGCGGATCGGCGTCGAACTCGCCGACGCCCGAACCCTGGTGGCCAGGCAGATCCTGCGCGACGGCTTCCCCGGCTGAGGCCCGGTCCGAAAAGCATGCGCACGCGATACACCATGCGGACGCGGTACGCGTCGAGGCCTGCCGAAGGCCGCGGGTACGAACCCCGGTGGGCAGGGCAACCCCGCCCCCGTCTCGTGGGTCACACAGGCGTCACCTGTTTCCTTCCTCTGTCCCCCTCGGTCCGGAAAGGGCCCCACTCCCTGTGTCGACTCGTATCCGGCTGACCGCGCTGGCCGCGACAGCCGCCCTCGCCGCCACCGGCGGCCTGATCACCGCCACGCCGGCCCTCGCGGCCGTCACCTGCGCCTCTCCCGTCTGGAAGGTGCAGTACTTCGGCAACTCCACCTTCAGCGGCACGCCGAAGCTGACCGCCTGCGATGCGGCCATCAGTGAGAACTACGGGTACGGCGACCCGGCCGGCGTCACCCTGCCCAAGGACAACTTCTCCGTCCGTTGGTCCCTGACCCGGGACTTCGGCTCCGGCGGCCCCTTCCGGCTCTCCGCCGCCACGCAGGACGGCATGCGCGTCTACGTCGACGGCGTGCGGAAGATCGACCTGTGGAGGAACGTCTCCACCACCGCCCGCAGGACCGTGGACGTGACCGTCCCGGCCGGCAGGCACACGATCCGCGTCGACCACGTCGCCTGGACCGGCCTCGCCCTCGCCGGGTTCACCTACGCCCCGCGCACCGAGGCAGCCGTCGACACGGTCAAGCCGCTCGCGCCGGCCGGCCTCACCGCCGCGTACGACCGGAACACCGCGCGGACCACCCTGCGCTGGACCGCGAACAAGGAGATGGACCTCGCCGGTTACCGCGTCTACCGCCGGCTGGGCACCACCCAGTGGGCGAAGGTCAGCGGCACATCCCTGCTCACCTCCCCGTCCTTCGTGGACGCGACGCCCGCCACGGGCCAGACCTTCCTGTACGAGGTCCGCGCCGTCGACAGGGCGGGCCGCGAGTCGGCCGGGAGCCCCGACGTCACCGCGGTCACCGTGGACCGCACGGGCCCGGCGGCGCCGACCGGCCTCTCGGTCGTGGGTGACGCGTGGTGGGCCACCCTGGCCTGGCAGGGGGTCGCCGACGCGGCGACGTACGAGGTGTACGTCGCCTCCGCGGCCACCGGCCCGTTCGAGCCGCTGGGCACGACGACCACGACGTCGTACCGCACCGACGCACCCGTGAACACCGTCCGGTACTACCGGGTACGCGCCCTCGACGCGCTCGGCAACCCGTCGGCGTACGCCACCGCCACCGGCGACGGCGTCGACCGGACGCCGCCGGGGTCCCCGGTCGCCCTCGGCTCCGTCGTCCGCGCCGACTACACCGACGTGTACTGGAAGCAGCCCGACGGCTTCTACGAGGACTTCGACAACGGCGGGACGTACCACGTCTACCGCTCGCCCGGCACGACCCTCGACCCGGCCGCTCTCACCCGCGTGACCTGCGCCGAGGAGAGCGACGAGACGAGCACCGGCGGCATCTGCCACGACCTGGACATGCCCGGGGGCACGTACGTGACGTACGCGGTCGCGGCGGTGGACCCGGCCGGGAACGAGTCGGCGCTGTCCGCCCCGCTCGTCGTCCGCACCGGCGACCGCGTCGCGCCCGGCCCGGTCACCGGCGTGCAGGCCACCCCGCGCGCCGACGGCGTGCTGGTGGGCTGGGCGGCCTCGAACGAGGACGACGTCGAGCGCTACGCGGTCTGGACCGGCGTCCGGCAGGCCGACGGCACGATCAAGTGGCTCGGCCCCACCTCCTGCCGGGAGGGCACGAGCGACCCGCTCGCCGTCCTGTGCGGCGACCTGCCGGACGGCGAGACGTACGTGTACGCGGTCGTCGCCAGGGACCTCTGGGGCAACGCGCTGTCCCCGAGCGACCCGAGGGTCACGGTCGTCCAGGCCACCGAACTGGACCTCCGGCCGTCCGTGACGGTCGTCCGGGACTGGGACCTCGGCAGCATGGGTTACGGCACCGTGATCGGCGGACCCGCCGAGGACGGGCCGTCCATCAACTGGCAGTGCGACCGGACGGCCGAGTGCGACGACGTGGTGGGCTACCGGGTCAGCCGGTGGAACGCGGCCGCGGAGGCGTACGAGCCGCTGCACGCCGGGCTGCTGCCGGCCGAGACCCGTGCCTACACGGACACCACGGCCGCGCGGGGGACCACGCACTTCTACACGCTGGAAGCGGTGCGCGCCGACGGCGGCGTCGCGGGCACGCACGTGTGGAACTGCGTCTTCCAGGACCGCGTCTAGCCAGGCGGTGCGCTCGGGTCGGGGACCCGGGCCGGAGAACCGGGGCCGGGGAGCCGGAGCGGGACGTGCCGCTCCGGCTCCCCGCCCGGCGGTGCCCGACGTGTCGCCGACGGTGCCCGGCCGGGGGAAGCCGGGGAACGGGCGGCTCAGTTCTCCTCGCGCAGTCCCCACGGAGCCCCGTACGCGCCGAGCAGGTCGAGGAAGGGCTCGGGCGGCAGGGCCTCGGGGCCGAGGACGCCGCTCGCCCTCCACCTGCCGTCGGCGATCAGTTCGAGGGCGATCACCGGGTTGACGGCGGTCTGCCAGACGACGGCCTGGGAGCCGTACTCGCGCATCGTCCATTCGTTGTCGACGACGTGGTACAGGTACACCTCGCGCGCGGCACCGTCCTTCGTTCCCCTGACCCAGGTGCCCGCGCAGGTCTTGCCCTTCATGCGGTCGCCCAGCGTGGCCGGGTCGGGCAGGCACGCGGCCACCACGTCCCGCGGGGAGACCTGGACCGGCCCGTCGGGGCCGGGGACGGTGACCTTCCCGGTCGAGTCGAGCCCCAGCTCGTGGAGGGTCCTGAGCTTGGCGATGAAGTCGTCGCCGAGGCCGTACTTGAAGGTCACGCGGCGCGCGTCCACCCAGCGGGGCATGAGGAGCACCTCCTCGTGCTCGACGTTCACGCACTCCACGGGGCCGATGCCCGCGGGGAAGTCGAAGACCTCCGGCTCGCTGAAGGGTGCCGTGGTGAACCAGCCGCGGCCCTTCTCGTAGACGACGGGCGGGTTGAGGCACTCCTCGATGGTGGTCCAGATGCTGAAGGAGGGCGCGAAGTCGTAGCCCTCGACGGTGAGGTTCGCGCCGTCGCGGACGCCGATCTCGTCGATCTCGTCGAAGAGCCGATCGGCCGCGTACCGGGCGAAGACGTCCGACAGGCCCGGCTCCACGCCCATGCCGACCAGGGCGAGACGGCCGGCGCGCTCCCAGGCCCCGGCCAGGGCGAACTGCTCGTCGCCGAGCTTCACCCCGCACTGTTCGTAGGGGGCGGTCGGGTGCGGTACGGACAGCGACATCGCCATGTCGACGTAGTGCGCACCCGCGGCGAGTGCGGCGTTGAACAATGGCATCACGAACCGCGGGTCGGTCGCGTTCAGCAGGACCTCGCAGCCTTCCGCGACGAGGAGCCGGCTGACGGCCGCCTCGTCGGAGGCGTCCAGGCGGTGCGCGCTGAACCGGTCCCCCTGGTCGTCGAGCGCGGCCACGGCCGCCTCGGCACGGGCGAGGTCGTAGTCGGCGACGACCATGTGGGTCAGGAAATCGCGGCGGGCGGCGATACGGGTGGCGGCGGTTCCGACGCCGCCCGCACCTACGAGAAGCACACGCATGTCACACACCGTTCTCGTCGAGAGTCGGGACAGTCCCGGCGAACGACCGGGGACGCCTCGATGCAACACGACCGCGACGGTTAAGGTCTACGGCGTTGGCATAAGGGGTTCCCAGGGAGCATGCGATGCCCAAGAAGGTGGTTCCGGAGGCGGAACGGCGCAGGCGACGACCGACCCGCCACGGCACCGTGCTGTCGGAGAAGCAGATCGTGCAGACGGCGCTGCGGATGCTGCGCGAGCACGGCAGCGCCGGACTGACCGCACGCCGGCTCGGCGCCGCGCTCGGGGCCGACCCGAGCACCCTCTACCGGTACTTCGCCGGCCTGGACGACCTGACCCGTGCCATCGGCGAGGAACTGATGGGGCGCGCCCTCGACAGCTGGACGGCCACCGGGAGATGGCGCCCGGACCTGCGCGCCCTGGGCCTGGCCATCCACACCTCCTACCTCGCCCACCCCCAGGCCGCCCTGCTGACCGCCAGCCGTGTCACCGGCCGGCCCCGGGAGATCGAGGTGGACGAGACGATCCTCGGTATCCTGCGCGGTGCCGGCTTCGGCGACGTGGACACCGTCGGCGTCTACCACGCGTTCATCGACCTGACCCTGGCCTTCGCCGCCCTGGACGCGGGCGCGCTGGCCGTCAAGGACGAGGCGAGAGGGGCGGACGAGGGCATGTGGACCTCCACCTACGCCCGGCTGCCCGCCGAGACCCACCCGCACATCGCCGCCACCGCACACCTGCTGGCGGACCGGATGAACCTCAGCGCCTATCCGGTCGTCCTGGACACGCTCCTGAACCGGGCGGAGGCTCAGCTGGCCGCCGCGCGACACCGGGCCGGCGGCACCGGGTGAAACCGGCCGCCGCGGAAAAACGGTCCGCATGCGGCGAGGCGCCGTGCCCGGCGTGGCGCGCCCGGCGGGAACCGTCAGACGCGCCCCGGCCGTCGCACCCTCTTTGGCCGCCGGTCCTGCGCAGAGCCGGCGTGCGCTCGACGACGATGACGGAGAAGCCGTGCCCGGTGAGCCGGTAGGCCAGAACCGGACCGGCCGCGCCGGAGACGAGAATCCGCAGGGCACCGCTCCTGCTCGTTCGGTCCACCCGTACGGCGTGGAGCGCGGTGAAGGCCAGCAGGGGGGGCGGCGGGGCCGCCGGTGGACACGGAGGTGGCCTGGGCCCGGCACCGGATCGCCGTCAGCCGTGGCCTGACCCGGGTCGACGAACTCGCGGCCGAGGTCGGGGGGAGCCGTAAGCGGCTGTGGGCCCGGTTCCGGTCGCAGCTCGACCTGCCGCCCGAGCGCGTCGTGAAGCTGGTCCGCTTCGACCATGCCGCCCACCGCCTGGTCGCAGGGGAAGGCGCGGCCCGCGTCTCGGCCGACGCCGGCTACGCCGATCAGTCCCACCTGCATCGAGACGTCATGGCGTTCACCGGGGCGACCCCCGTCACCGTGGCCGGCGAGCCGTTTCTCGCCGTTGACGACATCGCATGGCCCAGCCGCGGAACAACCGCCGTGCCTCACGTCTCCAGGAAGTTCCGGCCCGGTCGCCCGCCGGAGGCGGGACGCGCCGCCGCGCGTACACCTCTGTCTCGATCTTCATCCGCGGGTCGGCGAGACCGCACATGAGCATCGTGGCGGCCGGCCGAACTTCCTGCACCGCGAGGACACCCCCGCCGAGCAGGAGCTCACCACCTTGTGACGTACCGCCGGGCGATCGGGCCCTACTCGTCGAAGCGCATCGACGTAGTCCTCGCCTGACGGACGGCCGACGTTCCGAGGAGCGAGACCTTCCCACCGTTACGGCTCTTGTCGCACGGGAAACAGATCCGTTACCTTCGCCTGCCATCAAGTGAAGCGCTTCGACAATCACCCCGAGGCAGGGCCGCCACCATGAGCCACCAGTTGAACCGTGGAAGCCACGACGACGCGGAGGTGTCCCTCCAGCACCGGACCGCCCGGCCGGGGGACCCCATGATCCCCGGCTTCCACCCCGACCCCAGTGTCTGCCGCGTCGGCGACGACTACTACCTCGTCTGTTCCAGCTTCGAGTACTTCCCCGGCGTACCCGTCTTCCACAGCCGCGACCTGGTGCACTGGACGCAGCTCGGCAACGCCCTGGACCGGCCGGAACAACTGCACCTGCCGGCCGGCATGCCGTCCTCGGGAGGGATCTACGCTCCCACCCTGCGCCACCACGACGGCCGCTTCTGGCTGATGGTCACCAATGTGAGCGAGGGCGGCGGCAACCTGATCGTCACGGCCACCGATCCCGCCGGCCCCTGGTCGGATCCCGTAGCCGCGCCGGGCGTACCGGGCATCGATCCCGACCTGGCCTGGGAGGAGGACGGCACCTGCTGGTGCACGGTCGCCGGGGTCGCCCAGGTCCGTATCGACCCGTCCACCGGACGGACGTACGGGACACCGCACGGCGTGTGGTCCGGCACACCCGGCGCGAAGGCCCCGGAGGCACCGCACCTGTACCGGATCGGCGACCACTGGTACCTGCTCATCGCCGAGGGCGGCACCGAGCGCGGCCACGGCGTGTCGATCGCCCGGGGCCCCGCGCCCGGCGGCCCGTTCGAGCCGTGCCCGGCCAACCCGATCCTCACCCACCGGAGCACCGACCACCCCGTGCAGAACACCGGCCACGCCGACCTGGTCCAGGGCCCCGACGGCTCCTGGTGGATGGTCCTGCTCGGCGTACGACCGCGCGGCGGCACCCCCGGCTGGCACGTGCTCGGCCGCGAGACCTTCCTGGCACCCGTGACATGGGTGGACGGCTGGCCGGTCGTCGGCGAGGTCGGACCGGACCCGGCCACGCTCCCGTGGCCCCTCTCCCCCGGGGCCGCCGAGGAGCACCGCGACGACTTCGAGCTGAGCGGACTGCGGCCGTCCTGGATCTCCGTGCGGGACCGGTCCGCCGCGCACTGCACCACCGCGGAGCGCCCCGGATGGCTGACGCTCCGCGCGCGGGGCGGCTCCCTGGACGAGCCCGACGTGGTGTTCACCGGCCGGCGCCAGCAGCACCTGTCGTGCCGGGCGCGCACCCTCGTCGACCCCGCCGAGGGGCGCGGCGGGCTCGCCGTCCGGCTGGACGAGCGGCACCACTACGCGATCGAGGCGTCCGGCACCGAGGTCCGGGTGATCGCGCGCGTCGGCTCCCTGCGCACGGTCGTGGCCGCGCACCCCGTGCCCGCCGGGCCCGTGGTTCTCGGCCTCACGATCACGGACCCGCCGCCTCCGCACGGGCCGGTCACCGGACCCGACGTCGTCTCCCTCGGTGTCGAGGAGTCCGACGGCACCTTCACGGTGCTCGCGGCGCTCGACGGCCGCTACCTGTCGACCGAGGTCGCCGGCGGCTTCAGCGGCCGGGTCCTCGGCATGTACGCCGCGGCCGGCACCGTCCGCTTCGACTGGTTCGACTACGAGCCCCTCGATCGCTAGGAGGTTCGGCGGCGCCTCGTCGCCGCCCGACACGGCCCGGCACCCGGTCAGCGGTGCGGCGTCCTGACCGCCCGGCCCCCCGTCCCGGTCGTCGCCCCCCTCCCCGGCCGGTCCGACGCCGGGGAGGGGGAGGCCGGCCGGCGGGGCGAGTGCCGGGCGGCGCGCGGCGTCCCTCAGGTGCGGGTCCACTTCTGGCCGGCCCGGCCGTCGCAGGCCCACAGGACCAGCCGGGTCCCGTTGGCGGTGCCGGCCCGGTCGACGTCGAGGCACAACCCGGCGTGCGCGTTGCGGATCGTTCCGTCGGAACCGACGGTCCACTTCTGGTTGTTCTGGCCGTTGCAGGGCCAGGTGATGACGCGGGTGCCGTCGGTGGTGCCCTGGTCGTAGGCGTCCAGGCACTTGTCCCCGAAGACCCTGATCTCGCCGCCGGCCCAGGTGGTCCACAACTGGTTGGCGGCCGTGTGGCAGTCCCAGATCAGTACCGTGGCCCCGGCCGCGGTGGAGGCGTTGTCCACGTCCAGGCAGCGGCCGGACGCGTTGCCGCGCAGCCGCGAGGTGGTGGCGGGCGACGGGCTGCCGCCGCTCACCCGGAACACGGCCACGCCGTGCGCGGGGACGCTCGCCGAGATCTGCCCGGATGTGCTCGACGTGCCGCCGGTCCACAGGTCCGTGAGGGTGAACGGCCCCCCGGACAGGCCGACTTGCGCGGCGGTGGTGGTGACCGTGGCGGTGCCGCCGCCCCGGTTGAACAGGCCCACCGCGACCGAGCCGTCGGACAGGGGCTTGGCGAACACCTCGGTGGTGCCGTCGTCACGCACCCTGCGTCCGCCCGCGCCCAGCGGGTCCTGGTCCACCGCCAGCAGCCGGGGGTTGCGCAGGATCGCGCTCACGTCGGCGGACATGGTGCGGATGTCGTTGCCGGCCATGAGCGGGGCGGCCATGAGGGCCCACAGGGCGAAGTGGGAGCGGGACTCGGTCAGTGACAGGCCGGGACGGCCGACGACCAGCATGTCGGGGTCGTTCCAGTGCCGCGGGCCGGATTGCGCCGCGAGCGGGGCGGTGACGTCCAGGACGTTGCCGACGCCCATCGGGTAGCTGTTGGTGTTGCCGTTCTGCCAGATGTCGAGCAGGTCCTCGGTCGTGCGCCAGAGATCGGCGACCCCGCCCCAGTCGTAGGTGGCGCCGGTGATGGCGTGCAGGCTGTTGGGGTTGATGCTGTAGACGATCGGCCGCCCGGTGGCGCGCAGGGCGTCGCGCATGAGCGTGAACCGAGCGACCTGTTCGTCGCGGGTGCCGCTGGAGGAGCACCAGTCGTACTTGAGGTAGTCGACGCCCCACGAGGCGAACGTGGCGGCGTCCTGGGCCTCGTGCCCCCTGCTGCCCGTGGACCCCGGGTAGCCGCCCGTGGCCTGCGCGCAGGTGCGCTCGCCCGGCACCTGGTAGATGCCGAACTTCAGGCCCTTGCCGTGGATGTAGTCCCCGAGCGCCTTCATCCCGCTCGGGAACTTGGTGGGGTTGGCCCGCAGGTTGCCCGCCGCGTCGCGCTGCGGGTCGAACCAGCAGTCGTCGACCACCACGTACCGGTAACCGGCGTCCCGCATCCCCGAGGACACCATCGCGTCGGCGGCCTCGCGGACCTGCGCCTCGGTGATCCCGCACCCGAAGCTGTTCCAGCTGTTCCACCCCAGCGGCGGGGTGAGCGCCGGACTGCCGGGGGCGGCCGAAGCGGTCGACTGGACGGCGGCCGTGACGGACGCGGTGACCGTCAGCGCGGCGGCCGCGAAGAGGTGGAGCAGTGTCCTGCCTGATCGTCTGAACACCGGGGCTCCTTTCCCGGAAGGGGAAGCCGTGAACTGCCTGCGCGCAAGGGCGGACGCGAGCCCCGCGCGGCACACGGTCGCATCGGGAACCCCCTGACGCCGCCACGCTGGGCCTGCCGCTCCAGAACACCCGGGCAGCGAAAGATTCGTTCGACATGGCGAACGTCATTCGGGTCCGAGGACCTTGACGGATCATCAGGGATGGCACTGGGCATGTCAACACAGTACGGATCGCCGGTCCCGCGGCATCCGACGAGCCGTCAGCCCGCAATCACACGCCCGCACCTCGAAACGTTTCGATGTGAACGGCGAATCATGCGAGAAGGATTGACGGGATCGTCAAGCTCTCTACCATCCCAATTGCTCGGTTAGTCGATCGGCGTTCGAAATGACGAACCGAGACGAGCCTGTCCGGCCGCTCAGCTCGCGGCGGACAGGACCACCGCGCGTTCCCGGGCCGCACGAGGAGAACGAAACGTGGAAATGTCACGCTCCCAACAACCGCTGGGCCGCCGCCGGGTCCTGGCCGCCGCCACCGGCCTGGCCACCGGTGCCTTCCTGCCCCCGGCCTCGGCCTCCGAGACCGCCACCGCCTCCGCTCCCCCTCCCGCCCCCGGTACGGCTCCCGCGGCCGCCGCGCAGTACACGAACCCGGTGATCTGGCAGGACTTCGCCGACATCGACGTCCTGCGCGTCGGCGACACGTACTACGCCTCGGCCTCGACGATGCACTACTCCCCGGGCGCGCCCGTCCTGCGCTCCTACGACCTGGTGAACTGGGAGATCGCCGGTCACTCGGTGCCCGTCCTCGACTTCGGCGCCAAGTACGACCTGAACGGGGCCCGTGGTTACGTCCGCGGTATCTGGGCGTCGTCGCTGGCCTACCGGCCGAGCAACAGGACCTTCTACTGGCTGGGCCAGATCGACTTCGCCCGGACGTACGTCTACACCGCCACCGCCGTCGAGGGGCCGTGGAACAGGCTGACGACCATCAGCACCCCCTACTACGACGCGGGGCTGCTCGTCGACAGCGACGACACCCTGTACGTGGCCTACGGAAACACCACCATCAGCGTCGCCCAGCTCTCACCCGACGGCCGCAACCAGGTGCGCACCCAACAGGTGTTCACCACCCCGTCGAGTGTCGGAACCCTCGAGGGCGCCCGCTTCTACAAGATCAACGGGCAGTACTACATCTTCCTCACCCGCCCCGCGAACGGCCAGTACATCCTGAAGTCGTCGAGCGGCCCCTTCGGCCCGTACACGATGCGGCAGGTCCTGCTCGACCTGCGCGGGCCGATCGCCGGCGGTGGTGTTCCGCACCAGGGCGGGCTGGTGCAGACGCAGAGCGGCTCCTGGTACTACATGGCCTTCGTCGACGCCTATCCCGGCGGCCGGATGCCCGCCCTGGCGCCGGTCACCTGGACGCCGGACGGCTGGCCCGTCGTACAGCTCATGAACGGCGCCTGGGGCACCTCGTACCCCAGCCCGGCCGTGCCCGCTCCGCCGCGCCAGGTCACCCCCATGGTCGGCGTCGACACCTTCGACGGCACGGCCCTGAAGCCCAGGTGGGAGTGGAACCACAACCCGGACACCACCAAGTGGTCGGTCGGCAACGGCCTGACCCTGCGGACCGCGACCGTCACCGACGACCTGTACTCGGCCCGCAACACCCTCACCCACCGCATTCAAGGACCCACCTCCACCGCCACGGTCCAGCTCGACCACTCCACGATGCGGGACGGCGACCGTGCCGGACTCGCGTTGCTGCGTGACTCCTCCGCCTGGATCGGCGTCAAGCGCGACGGCGGCACGACGCGGGTGGTGATGGTCGACAGACTGACGATGGACGGCAACTGGAACACCACCGGCACCGGCACCGAGGTCGCGAGCGCGGCCGTCTCGGGAAGCCGCGTCTGGCTGCGTGCCGGCGCGGACATCCGCCCCGGCGCGGCACGCCCCGGAACCTTCTCCTACAGCACCGACGGCACCAACTTCACCCGCCTCGGTCCCGCCTTCTCCATGGGGAACGACTGGCGGTTCTTCATGGGCTACCGATTCGCCCTCTTCAACCACGCCACGCAGGCACTCGGCGGCGCGGTCCGCGTCACGCGGTTCGAGCTGTCCGTGCCCTGAGCCGATCCGATCACCTGCACCACCCACCCGCACCCCCGACCGTACGAGGAGAACGATGAACCCGCTGAAGCGGCCCGGCCGACGCCGGGCCTCCGTATTAGGCCTGCTGGCCGTGGCCGCCATGGTGACGCCCACCACCGTGACCGGCGCGTCCGGCGCCGAGCGGGCCACCACGCTGGGCGCCCAGGCGGCTCAGTCCGGGCGGTACTTCGGAACCGCCGTGGCCGCCGGAAAGCTCGGCGACGGCACCTACACCTCGATCCTGGACCGCGAGTTCAACTCGGTCACACCCGAGAACGAGATGAAGTGGGACACCACCGAGCGGTCTCGCGGCTCGTTCAACTTCGGCCCCGCCGACCAGATCGTCAACCGCGCGACGGCCCGCGGTCAGCGTGTGCGCGGCCACACCCTGGTCTGGCACTCCCAACTGCCCGGCTGGGTCAGCTCCCTCACCGACGCGAACACCCTGCGCAGCGTGATGAACAACCACATCACCACCGTGGCGAACCACTACAAGGGCAAGATCCACTCCTGGGACGTGGTCAACGAGGCCTTCGCCGACGGCGGCAGCGGCGCGCACCGCTCCTCGGTGTTCCAGAACCTGCTGGGCGACGGCTTCATCGAGCAGGCGTTCCGCACCGCGCGGACCGCCGACCCCGCGGCCAAGCTCTGCTACAACGACTACAACATCGAGAACTGGAGCGACGCCAAGACCCAGGGCGTCTACCGCATGGTGCGCGACTTCAAGTCCCGCGGCGTGCCCATCGACTGCGTCGGCTTCCAGGCCCACTTCGGCACCGGCGGCCCGCCGTCGAGCTTCCAGACCACGCTGTCGAACTTCGCCGCCCTCGGCGTCGACGTCCAGATCACCGAACTCGACATCGCGCAGGCGCCGCAGGCCGCGTACACGGGCACGGTGCGGGCCTGCATGAACGTGGCGCGCTGCACCGGCATCACGGTCTGGGGCATCCGGGACAGCGACTCCTGGCGCTCCGGCGAGAACCCGCTGCTGTTCGACCGCAGCGGCAACAAGAAGGCGGCCTACCAGTCGGTGCTCACCGCGCTGGGCGGCACGGCCGCGACACAGCGGGCCGACACCCGGTCCTCCCGGTCCGCCGCGGCGCTGCCCTCCCGCTTCTCCTGGAGCTCGAGCGGCCCGCTGATCTCCCCCAAGCCGGACTCGACCCACAACATCGCCGGGATCAAGGACCCGACGGTCGTCCGGTACAACGGCAAGTACCACGTGTTCGCCAGCACCGCGAGCGCCTCCGGGTACAACCTGGTGTACCTGAGCTTCTCCGACTGGTCCCAGGCGGGTTCGGCCACACACCACTACCTGGACCGCACCGCCGTCGGCGCCGGCTACCGGGCCGCTCCGCAGGTCTTCTACTACGCGCCGCAGCGCCTGTGGTACCTCGTCTACCAGACCGGCAACGCGTCGTACTCCACCAACCCCGACATCGACAACCCCAACGGGTGGAGCGCACCGCGCAACTTCTACTCGTCGATGCCCGACATCATCAGGCAGAACATCGGCAACGGCTACTGGGTCGACATGTGGGTGATCTGCGACAGCGCCAACTGCCACCTGTTCTCCTCCGACGACAACGGCCACCTGTACCGCTCCCAGACGAGCGTCGGCCAGTTCCCGGGCGGCTTCACCAACACCGTCATCGCGGCCCAGGACTCCAAGTACGCCCTGTTCGAGGCGAGCAACGTCTACCGGGTGCAGGACACCAACCAGTACCTGCTCCTCGTCGAGGCCATCGGCTCGGACGGCCGGCGCTACTTCCGCTCCTGGACCGCGAGCAGCCTCGCCGGCTCGTGGACGCCCCTGGCCGCGTCCGAGAGCAACCCCTTCGCCAGGGCGAGCAACGTGAGCTTCCCCGCCGGATCCTGGACCCGGGACATCAGCCACGGCGAGATGATCCGCGCGGGCCACGACCAGACGCTCAGCATCAACTCCTGTCGGCTCCAGTACCTGTACCAGGGCCTGAACCCCCATGCGAGCGGTGACTACAACAGTCTGCCGTGGCGGCTGGGCCTGCTCACCCAGACCAACTCCACCTGCTGACGGTGTGGGCCCCGCCGCTCGTGCGGGGCCCACACCCGGGCGGTCAGGCGGCGTGGCAGAGTGCTGCGGGGCCGCCCGGGGCGGCGGTGCCGGTCACGACCGGGTGCGCGGCAGGGGCGGTGCGGACGGCGGTGGTGGCCGCGACCCGCGAACGGCTCCGGGCGAAGACGACGAGGCGCAGCACCACGAAGCGTGCGATTCCCGCGAGGGCGGAGGCCGACAGGTAGACCACCTGCTCGAGCACCGCACCGGGGGCCGTCACCAGCTGCTCCAGGGCGAGCATCGCCGCGCAGGTCACCGCGTAGGCGGCGACCGCGGAGCCGGCCGACTGCGCGTGCTGACGCCGGGTCGCGCGTCCGCCCGCGCCGAAGGTGAAGCGGGCGTGCAGTTCGGTGGCCAGGAGTGTGGAGGTCGCGGTGATCAGGGCGTTGGCCAGGATCCAGGGGACGGCGGAGGCCAGGGCGGCGACGGCGAAGCCGGAGGCGAGCCCCACCCCGCCGCCACAGAGCACGAAGCGGGCGAAGGCGGTCCAGGCGCCGGGCGCTGTGTCCTGACGGCTCGGTGCTGTCCGCATGATCGGTCCCCCTTTGACTTCCTGACTTGACGGCTCACGTCGGACGGTCCGTTCGGCGACGCGTGCATCGCCGGCCTGCGAGGCCGGGGGTGCGCACTGCCGGCGGGCCCGGGTCCGCCCTTGCGGGTGCGGGCGGCCGCTTCGACGGCGAGACGGCGCCGTACGCGGCGGTCCGCACCGTGGCCTTGTCCCGGGCGCCGAGGGCGAGGGTGAGAGACATGGTGGCGCGCCCCTTCTTGTGGTTCCTCTCCCCAGTGGCACCATCATGGCACATTTATGGCGCCATTATGAACCATGCTGACACCATCAATGACACCTATGGCGCCACACTCTGGCGCCGGGTGTCCTCCCGGGCATCGGCCGCCCCCGGACGGAGCAATGCCTGAGCTCGGACGGCAGGCGCGAACTATCGTGGAACCGCACATGTGGTGACGGGCGGCGTCGAGGCGGCAGCGCATGGATGGACCGCGGATCGACTACGCGGCGGTGTTCCGGGCCCTTCCCGGCATGGTGGCGCTGCTCACCCCCGATCTGGCGTACGCCGACGTCAACGAGGACTTCGCCCAGCTGACCGGACGCTCCCGCGAGCAGTTGCTCGGCCGCCACATCTTCGACGTGTTCCCGGAGAACCCCGGTGAACCGGCGGCCGCCGGCATGCGGGAGACGCAGGCGTCGATGGTGCGCGTGCTGGAGACGGGCGAGCGCGACACCATGGCGCTGCTCCGCTACGACATCGAGGATCCGCGGCGGTCGGGCCACTGGGAAGAACACTTCTGGAGCCCGGTCAACGCGCCGGTCCTCGGCCCCGACGGCGAAGTCGCCCTGATCATCCACCGGGTGGAGGAGGTCACCGAACTCATCCGCGCCCGCGGCGGCCGGGGCGACAGCGACCGGGCCCGGGTGCTCGAGGCCGAGCTCTACACCCGCGCCCGTGAACTGCAGGAGGTCAATGAGCGCCTGCGCAGGGCGCACGCCCGGGAACGGGAGGTGGCCCTGACTCTGCAAGGGGCGATGCTGCCCGCTCCGGGCCCGGTCGGACATCACCGGGCGGCCGTGCGCTACCGCCCGGCGATCGGTGGCCTGAACGTCTGCGGCGACTGGTACGACCTGGTCGACCTGCCCGGGGACCGCATCGCGGTGGCCGTCGGGGATGTCGTGGGCCATGGACTCGCCGCCGCCTGTGTCATGGGCCAGCTGCGCAGCGCGCTGAGCGCGGCCGCCCGGGTCGCCCACGGTCCGGCCCGGGCCCTGGAGGCCCTCGGCCTCTACGCCCGCTCCGTCGACGGCGCCGAATCGACCACCGTGGCGAAGGCGTTCATCGACTGGGACAGCCACACCCTCACCTACAGCTGCGCGGGCCACCCGCCACCCGCCCTGCTCCGCCCCGACGGGACCGTCACCTTCCTCGACCGGGCCACCGACCCCCCGCTGGGCGTGAGCCCCGAGCACGTCCTGCGCTCCGAGGCGACCGTCCCCTTCACCGAGGGCGCCACGCTCGTCCTGTACACCGACGGCCTCGTCGAACGCCGGACCGAGGACATCTACACCGGTCTCGCCCGTCTCGCCGACTCCCTGGCCCGCCACGGGCAGGTCGACCCCGAGGCCCTGGCGGACGGCCTCCTGGCCGACCTCCTCCCCTCCGGCGGCAACACCGACGACACCGCACTGGTGGTCATCCGCCTCTGACCCGCCCGTCGGCGTCCACGGCCCGGCCGGGCAAGACACGACCGGACAAGGCAAGGGCGCCCACGCGGCCGCGTGGGCGCCCTTGCCTCCTGGCCGGGGTTCCCCACCCGGACAGTCGGGATCAGGCAGGCGTCCCCGCGGACCGCAGCCGACGGCGGGTCTGGAGGCGGCCCCGCCGCTCGGCCGCGGGTGCGGTCACTGCTCGACCTGCACTTCCCTCCCTCGCTCCACGGGGACCTGTGCGAAGCCGTCGGCCTGGAGCCGGCGGCCGCGGACCGGCTCTCCGTCGCGCGCGGGCGCCGAGACCGCCGGATGCGTGAATGGGTGCTGACCGCTTACGAGTACCGGTGCGCCTTCTGCGGCTACGACGGCCGGATCGGTGCCGTGCCGGCCGGGCTGGAGGCCGCTCACGTGCGCTGGTGGGCCTTCCACGGCCTCGACGACGTCGACAACGCACTGTGCCTGTGCTCACTGCACCACAAGCTCTTCGGCAAGGGCGTCCTCGGCCTCGACGACCACCACCGCATCCTGGTCTCCCAGCGCTTCGTCGGCCACAGTCCCGCCGCCCGCGAGCAGGTCACCGCGCTCGCCGGCCGCCCGCTCGTGGGGCCGCCGCCGGGCGCACGCCGTGTCGCCGCCGAGCACCTCGCCTGGCACACCGGCCAGGTCTTCCACGGCCCGCCACGCCCCGCGGCACCCCGCTGAGGGGTCCGGGCCGGTAACGCGGGCGGGGACGACGGGTTCCCGGACCGGGCCGGCTCCGCGGCGGACGACGGTGACCGACGCCCACCCGGAGGAGACCGCCCGGCCTGCACGGACTCGGACCGACCGAACCGGTGCTCCCGCTCGCTCACAGGCGCTGGTTGGCGATCTCGACCTCGTCCGGTTCAGGTCCCGTGGCGGGGTCCCGCTTCGCCCGGAGCAGGCGCAGCCGGTCCAGCCGGGAGATGACGGGCGAGGCCGTGACCCCGTGCAGGACGACGGAGACGAGGACGGTGAAGGCCACCACCGCCCACAGTTCCTCGGCCGGGACGTGGAACGTCTGCGGGCCGAGCGCGTAGGAGAGGTAGAAGAGCGAGCCGATGCCGCGGATGCCGAAGAAGGCGGTCACCAGGCGTTCACGAGGTCCCGCGGCCGAGCCGAGCTGGGCGAGCCAGCCGGCCAGGGGGCGGATGACGAACAGCAGCGACAGGCTGACGAGGGCCCCTTGCCAGGTCAGCTCGGACAGGATCCCCTGCCCGAGGTAGGCGCCGAGCAGCAGGAGCAGGCCGGCGGTCAGAAGACGCTCGACCTGTTCCACGAAGTCGTGCATCACCGTGTGGTAGCCGTGGGCGCGTTCGGCGGACCGCAGGCGGCAGGCGGTGACGAACACGGCCAGGAAGCCGTAGCCGTGAGCGACCTCGGTCAGACCGTAGGCCAGGAACATGGCTCCCAGGGCCACGAAACCCTCGCCGTGTTCGGACAACCGCATCGTCCGCCGGCCGACGCGGAAGAACAGCCAGCCCAGCAGCGCTCCCACGGCCAGGCCGCCGACCACGCCCATGACGCACTTGTACAGGAGGTCGACCAGCAGCCAGTGTCCGACCCAGCCCCCGGACACCCCCGTACCGGCTGCGGCAGCCAGCGCCATCGCCGCCGTGACCAGGGGGAAGGCCAGGCCGTCGTTGAGTCCCGCCTCGCTGGTCAGCGCGAACCGCACCTCGTCCTCGTCGTGCTCGGAGTCGGTGGGCGCGCCGACCCGGACCTCCGAGGCGAGCACCGGGTCGGTGGGCACGAGCACGGCGGCGAGGAGCAGTGCGGCGGCCGGCGGCCAGTCCAGCAGTCCCCAGGCGAGGAGCGCCATCGCCGCGACGGTCAGGGGCATCGTGATGCCGAGCAGCCGCCAGGTGGCGCTCCACCGGCGGCGGCCGAAGGGCCGGTTCAGAGCGAGTCCCGCCCCCATCAGCGAGACGATGACGCAGATCTCGGTGAGGTGCTCCACCCATGTCCGGTCACCGACGGGGTCGATCTCCGGCAGGGGCACGGGCAGAAGGGGCAGGACGCCGCCGCAGAGCAGGAACACGAGCGGCGCCGACAGCGGCCGGCCGGCCACCAGACGGGGCAGCATCGCCGCCCCCAGCGCACCCGCTCCGAGCAGGGCGAAAAGGAAATCAGCCGAGGTCATCGCTGACGGGTGCCCGCCGTCGCCCGGAGATACGCAGGCCGGCCGGAGGTGCCCGTCGGACGGGAGTGGCCGGCGTGTCGCGTCGGGCGGTGGCCCCGGCGCCGTCCGCGAAGGCGGCCTCGTCGCCCGGCCACGCCTCGCCTCGCGTTAGGCGCCCCGCGTGCGGGGTAGTCGGACGCCCGGCGGAGCGGGCCGGCCGCGCGGGCCCGGTGGTCGGCCGTGTGCGGGCCGACGTGTGGCGACCGGCCGGGCATGCGGTGAGACTGGGGCGAGCGGCGGCTGACGATGGGTGGACCATGCACAGCGTTGAGGAAACGATCGGGATCGCGGTTCCGGTGGGCACCGCGTACAACCAGTGGACGCAGTACACGGGCTTCCCCCGGTTCATGAGGGTGGTGAAGAGGGTCGACCAGCTCAGGCCGGCCCTGACCACGTGGACCATCGCGGCCGGACCGGTGCGCCGTGAGTTCCAGGCCGAGATCGTGGAGCAGGAACCCGACTCGCACGTGGTCTGGCGAAGTCTCGGGCGGCGTCCCGCCCACCGGGGCGAAGTGACGTTCCGGCCCGGCGCGGCGGGCGGCACGGAGATGACCGTACGGATCGACATCGAACCGCGCGGTGTCACCGGCGTGCTCGCCGGGCTGGCCGACCGTGTCGTACGGGACGAATTGCGGCACTTCAAGGAGTACATCGAGGGCCTGGGAGAAGAGACCGGGGCCTGGCGGGGGGTCATCCGCGACGGGCGGGTGCGGCCCCAGGAGTCCAAGCCGCACAGGAGCCGGGTGGCCCATTGGCCGACCGGCTGATCCACGACCCGGCAGCAGCGTGAGCGAGAGGCAACCCGATGAAGAAGGCGCCCGGCGACGAGCCGACCGAGGCCCTGACCGTGACCCCGCCGAAGAAGTGGGCCGCGGGTGTGCCCGCGGTGGTCCATGCGATGGAGTACTCCCTGGAGGAGACCTCGCCCCGCACCGCCGGGCACACGCTGCTGACCATGAACCAGGTGGGCGGCGTCGACTGTCCCGGCTGTGCCTGGGCGGACCCCGCGCCGGGCCACCGGCACCGCAACGAGTACTGCGAGAACGGCGCCAAGCACATCAACGACGAGGCGACGACGCGGCGCATCACCGCCGACTTCTTCCGTACGTACTCGGTCTCCGAGCTGGGCCGGCGCTCCGACGCGTGGCTGAACCAGCAGGGGCGGCTCACCGAACCGGTGGTCAAGCGACCGGGCTCCGACCACTACGAGCCCATCAGCTGGAACGACGCCCTCGGCCTGCTCGCCTCGGAGCTGACGTCGCTCGACTCCCCCGACGAGGCCGTGTTCTACACCTCCGGCCGGGCCAGCAACGAGGCCGCGTTCGTCCTCCAGCTGTTCGCCAGGGCCCTGGGCACCAACAACCTGCCCGACTGCAGCAACATGTGCCACGAGTCCAGCGGGTTCGCCCTGCACGAGACCCTGGGCACCGGCAAGGGAACGGTCAGCCTCGACGACCTCCACCACGCCGACCTGATCTTCCTGGTGGGGCAGAACCCCGGAAGCAACCACCCCCGGCAGCTGTCCGCGCTCGAGGAGGCCAAGCGCAACGGCGCCCGTGTCATCGCGGTGAACCCGCTGCCGGAAGCCGGCCTGCTGAGGTTCAAGAACCCGCAGAAGCCCCGCGGGGTGATCGGGCAGGGCGTCGAGATCGCCGACCGCTTCCTCCACATCCGCAACGGTGGCGACCTCGCCCTGTTCCAGGGGATCAACCGGCTGCTGCTGGAGGCCGAGGACGCCCGGCCGGGCCAGGTGCTCGCCCACGACTTCATCGCGTCCGACACCGAGGGCTTCGAGGAGTTCGCCGAGCACGCCCGCACCGTCGAGTGGAAGGACATCCTCGCCGCGACCGGACTGACGCGCGAGGAGATCGAGCAGGTCCGGGACGAGGTGCTGCGCAGCGACCGCGTCGTCGTCTGCTGGGCGATGGGGATCACGCAGCACAAGCACGCCGTCCCCACCATCCGGGAGATGGTGAACTTCCTGCTGCTGCGCGGCAACGTCGGCCGGGCCGGCACCGGCGCCTGCCCGGTGCGCGGGCACAGCAACGTGCAGGGCGACCGCACGATGGGCATCTGGGAGCAGATGCCGGACGCCTTCCTCGACGCGCTCCAGGAGGAGTTCGGCTTCGATCCGCCGCGCGCCCACGGGCTGGACTCCGTCAACTCGATCAAGGCGATGCGCGAAGGCCGCATCAGGTTCTTCCTGGCACTGGCCGGCAATTTCGTCCGCGCCGCTCCGGACAGCGAGATCACCGAGGAGGCCATGCGCGGCTGCCGTACGACCGTCCACATCTCCACCAAGCTCAACCGGTCGCACACCGTCTGCGGCGAGACCGCGCTCATCCTGCCGACCCTCGGTCGCACCGAACGGGACGTCCAGGCCGACGGGGAGCAGTTCGTCACCGTGGAGAACTCGATGAGCGAGGTGCACACCTCCCGCGGCCGTCTCCGGCCCGCGTCTCCCCTGCTGCTCAGCGAGGTCGCCATTCTGTGCCGGCTCGCCCGCCGCACCCTCGACAAGGCGAGGGTCGACATTCCGTGGGAGGAGTTCGAGGCCGACTACGGCACGATCCGCGACCGCATCTCCCGCGTCGTCCCCGGGCTGCACGACTTCAACCGGCGTGTGACACGTCCCGGCGGCATCCAGCTGCCGAACCCGGTCAACGAGGGCGTCTACCACAACGCCGTGGGCAAGGCACTGTTCACCCGTAACGCCTGGGAGATGCTGCACGCCCCCGAGGGGCACCTGTTGCTGCAGACCATGCGCTCGCACGATCAGTGGAACACCGTGCCCTACACGTCGAACGACCGCTATCGGGGCATCCACGGCAGCCGGCGTGTGGTGCTCGTCAACCCGGAGGACATCGCCGGTCTCGGCCTCACCGAGGGGCAGCACGTCGACCTGGTCGGTGTGTGGCGGGACAACGCCGAGCGGCGCGCCGCGGGCTTCCGCGTGGTGCCGTACCCGACCACGCGCGGCTGCGCCGCCGCCTACTACCCGGAGACCAACGTCCTGGTGCCGCTGGAGAGCGTGGCCGACAAGAGCAACCAGCCGACGTCGAAGGGGATCGTGGTCCGGCTGGAGCCCGCGGCGGCGCCTCCGCCGGAGGCGTCCGGGAACTGAGGTCCGTCCGGCGGCGTGAGTGAGGTCGCGGCGGCGGTCAGTGCGGAAGCGCCCAGTCGGGCGTCCAGGTCCCGGCGACGGCAGGGCCGGCCGTTGTGGCGGCGAGGTGGGCGCGGAGGGTGCCCAGCGCCGGGTGGGGGTTGTCGCGGTGCCAGAGGAGCGAGTGCGGATAGACGGGCGTCGGGTCGGTCACCGGGATGCGGCGCAGGCCGTGGCCTGCGGGCCAGACCAGGCGCGTCTGTCCGCCCATGAAGGTGGCCAGGGCCGGGGTGTCGGCGACGGTGTCGAGGAGGGCGTCGGAGCCGAAGTTGGGGCCGGTGGCCTCGATGGTGAGGCCGAACTCGGCCACGAGGTCGTCGTAGTAGGCGGCCCACTCGGTGCCGGGGACGATGCCGGGCATCCAGATCCGGTGTCCGGCGAGCTGTTCGACGGTCACCGACCTCGCGCCCGCCAGCGCGTGGGCGGGGCCGGTGAGGAGCTGGAGCGGCTCGTCGAGCACGCGGACCGACTCGATGTCCTCCGGCAGGGGCCTGCCGGGCGCGGCGACCGCGCGGAAGGACGCGTCGATCGTGCCGGAGCGGACGGCGGCGACGGCGGTCTCGATGTCGAAGAGCATCACCACGTCGAGATCGATCTCGGGGTAGGCGCGGTGGAAGCCGCGCATGAGTCCCGACGCCGCGCCGCGCGAGGCGATGATGTCGACGCGCAGTGGGCGGCGGCCGGTGCGCACGGACGTGACCGCGCGCTCGGCGACGCGCAGCAGTTCGCGCGCGTGGGGCAGGAACGCCTGCCCGTCGATGGTGAGCTCGGCTCCGCGCGCGGTCCGGGTGAACAGGCGCACTCCGAGGTGGCGCTCCAGCGCGGCGATGCGCTTGGAGACGGCCTGCTGGGTGACCGCCAGCTCGGCGGCGGCCTCCTGGAACCGTCCCGCGTCGGCGGCGGCGACGAACGTCCGGACGGTGTCGAGATCCATGCCGACACCCTAGAGCCACAACGTCCGGTTGTGGCTGGCGGCCCGCCCGTTGTTTGATTCCCGGTCGGGGCCTTCGCTTTGATGCGTCCGATCGCTTGTCGGTTGTGCGGGTGAGGGCGGGAGCGTCAGGCATGGAGAGCAGGCACCGGTCGGGACAGCTGCCCGGGCGTCGGCGGGGACATCGACCGCGGCACCGACTGGGGCGGCGGTTCGGGTGGCTCTGGGGAGCGTACGCAACGAGCGCGCTCGGCACCTGGCTCGCCTTCGGCGCGTTCCCGCTGATCGCCGTCCAGGTGCTGCACGCCGGACCGGCCGAGGTCGCGGCGCTCGCCTCCGCGGGGGCGGCGGTGGGCGCGGCGGTGGCGGTGCCGCTCGGCCCGTGGGTGGAGTTCCGGCGCAAGCGGCCGGTGCTGATCGCGACGGACCTGGTGCGGTTCGCGGCGCTGCTGACGATCCCCGCGGCATTCGCGCTCGGCGTGCTCACCTTCCTTCAGCTCCTGCTGGTCTCGGTCGTCGTCGCGGCGGCCGACATCACCTTCCGCGCCGCCTCCGGCGCGTACCTCAAGACGCTGCTGCCGGCCGAGGACCTGCTCGTCGCCCAGGCCCGTTTCGAGTCCACGGCCTGGACGACCACGATCGTCGGACCGCCGCTGGGCGGCGCGGCGATCGGGCTCCTCGGCCCGGTGGCGACGGTGGTGGCCGACGCGGTCAGCTACCTGCTGTCGGCCCTCGGCCTGCGCGCGACGGGCGGGCACGAGCTTCGGCCCGAGCGCCGGGAGACCGCGCGCATGCGGGCCGGGGACCTGCTCGACGGCTGGCGGTACGTCCTCGCCGACGCGACGCTGCGTCCACTGTTCCTCAACACCACCTTGTTCAACGGCCTGGTGATGGCCGCCTCGCCCTTGCTGGCCGTCCTGATGCTCGGCCGGCTCGGGTTCGCACCGTGGCAGTACGGGCTGGCCTTCGCCGTGCCCTCGATCGGTGGGCTGCTCGGTTCGCGGCTGGCACCACCGCTGGTCGCGAGGTTCGGGCAGCGGCAGGTCCTGCTCGTGTTCGGGACGCTGCGTGCGGTGTGGCCCGTCGGCCTGGCCCTCCTGGGGCCGGGCACCGGAGGGCTGCTGCTGGTGATGGGCGTCGAACTCGGGCTCATCTTCTGCTGCGGGGTCTTCAATCCCGTCCACGCGGCCTACCGCCTGGAGCGCACCGCGACCGACCGGGTCGTCCGCACGCTGTCGGCCTGGGCGGTGACGGCCAAGGCCTCGACCGCGCTCCTGACGGCGGTCTGGGGTGTGCTGGGAAGCCTGCTGGGCCCGCGGACGGCCATCGGCCTGGCCGGCGTACTGCTGCTGGCGACCCCGCTGCTGCTCCCCCGGCGCGCGACAGCGCAGCTCACCGAACCGGAACTGGCACCGGCACCGAACCGCACCTGACGGGTCGCGCCGCCCCCTGCCGAGCGGTCCTCCTCCGTGTCGGGAGCGACATCCGGCCCGCCTCCGTGAGCGCGGACCGGGTGCGGGCTCACGGGGGCGGGGCGGGGACCACCGTCAGGGGTCGGTCTCCAGGTGCAGCTTGAGGAGGTCCACGCCGTAGTCGTTGCCGTTGGGCGTGCGGATGATGGTGTGAATGTGCTGCCGGGTGGGCTGCCGGCGTGCGCGGCTTGTGCTCGTGTGTTGAGTTGGCCATGCCATCGACGATTTCGTCAACAATTAGGAGCAGGGTGGCGAGGGCCTGTGCACGCGCTGGGAATCCGCAGCCACGGGGACGCCGGGAGCCGCGACCGGGGCACGCGCGTCGCCGCGCACTCCTCAGGTGGCGATGTTCTCCGCGTACGGGCACTTCCGTCCGTACACGGCGTCGAACGTCACCCTCTGGCCCGCCAGGAGGCCCACGAGCCCGTGATCGGCGATGTAGGAGTAGTGGGCGTACACGTCCGCACCACTGCCGTCCTGCTCGATGAAACCGAAACCCCGTGCCGCGTTGAACCACTTCACCGTGCCAGTCGCCATTTCTTCCCTCCCTGTCGCAATCGGTCAGGTGCGCGGCGGATGCCTCACACCGCACGCCGGCACACCGGGGACACAGGCGCTGAATCGCGCCCGACACTTTCGGAACACCGAGTGAATTCAGTGGGACGATAACACGAAATCCGGATTCATATTTCCCCGGAGCGGAATTTCCCCTGGTGCGGATGAAGCGACCGTTCCAGGGATCCGGCGAACAGGCGGCAAACGGCTGGGCCCGCACCGATCGGTGCGGGCCCAGCCGTTACGTGCGTGCCGCGATCAGGCGGGAACGATGTTCTCCGCCTGCGGGCCCTTCTGGCCCTGCGTGACGTCGAAGCTCACCTTCTGGCCCTCCTGCAGCTCGCGGAAGCCGGAGGCGGCGATGTTCGAGTAGTGGGCGAAGACGTCGGCGCCGCCGCCGTCCTGCTCGATGAAGCCGAAGCCCTTTTCCGCGTTGAACCACTTCACGGTGCCAGTAGCCATGTCATATCTCCTTTGGGGCATTACCCGTGGGACCCGCACTGTGCACGTCCCGCGTCGCCGTGATGATGACCCCGTCCGGAATAAAAACCGGCATTAAAAAGTGCACCCGCTCGCCCGGAGGGCGGCAGGGGCACTTGAAGTTTTCGGGAACCACAACTGCAACTGGAAGAACCATAGCACGGAATAACCGCCCGGGCGATCCCCGGCAAAGCCGCCACTATTCTTCGAGCCGTCCACCGACATACCCTCACCGCACATGAATCGGATTTCTGCGTCGACGGCGACAGAATTTGTGCCGCGACGCCCGTGACGCGGACCGTCGGCAGCCAACTCCCCGTCAGCCCCGCCGGGACTCCCCCACGCGAGCCGACCGGCTCAGGAGTCCAGACGGCGACGGTCCTCCTCGTCCCACTTGCTGGTGTCGCGCGGCTCCATGTAGGGCTCCTGTCCGGCCGGATGGCCTGCCGCGACGGCGCGCTGGCGGTTCATCTCCGCGTCGAACTCCAGCCCCAGCAGGATCGCCAGATTCGTGATCCACAGCCACACCAGGAAGATGATCACGCCGGCGAGAGCGCCGTAGGTCTTGTTGTACGAGCCGAAATTCGCCACGTAGAACGCGAACCCCGCCGAGGCGATCATCCAGATCAGCAGAGCCAGGAAGCTGCCGGGCGTGACCCAGCGGAAGCCGCGCACCTTGGCGTTGGGGGTCGCCCAGTACAGAAGCGCGATCATGACCGTGACCAGGAGCACGAGCACCGGCCACTTCGCGATCGACCACACCGTCAGGAAGGTGTCCCCGACACCCAGCGTGGTGCCCACCTGCCGCGCCAGGCTGCCGGTGAAGACCACGATCACCGCACTGATGACGGCGATGACCATCAGCACGACGGTCACCCCGACCCGAACCGGCAGCACCTTCCACACCGGACGTCCCTCGGGAATGTCGTAGACCGCGTTCGCGCACCGGATGAAGGCGGCGACGTATCCGGACGCCGCCCAGACCGCGAGCGCCAGGCCGACGATCGCCACGAGGGAGCCGAGGCCGCCGTTGCCCTGCATCTGCTGTACCGCGTTGCGCAGCACGTCCCGGGCCGCACCCGGGGCGAGTTTCTGGATGTTCTCCAGCACCTGCTGCGTCACCGACTGTCCGACGATCCCGAGCAGGGAGACCAGCGCCAGCAGCGCGGGGAACAGCGCCAGGATCCCGTAATAGGTGAGCGCCGCGGCCCGGTCGGTCAGCTCGTCCTTCTTGAACTCCTTGAGCGTGCCCTTGAGCACCGCTTTCCAGGAGCGCTTGGGCATGTCCGTCGGAGTGTCCGGCGCCCTGCGTTCCGCCTGCTCGTCCGTCCCGGCACCCGTCCCCCGCCCGGTCTCGGCCTCGGCCTCGCGGTCCGCCTCGGAGTGCGTGCCGTGTCTGCCGTGTCTTCTCAGCGTCCGTACCATGCCCGCCGAGTATCCGGACGGGTGTCAATCAAGCCCTACATCAGTCCATATCATGAAAAAAAGTGCTTTTCGGGCGGCCTCGGCGTCGGCGGACGGGAGGCGAGGCGGCGCGACGGCCGCGCGCGAAACCGGAGGCGGCGGTCAGGTGGCCGTGGGCCAGGTCCGCAGCAGGGCGGCGATCTTCCCGGCGGTGCAGGTGGGGTCGAGGAGCAGGTCCTTGAGGGCCAGGGCGTCATCGCGGACGGGCTTGACGGGAATCCCCGCGGCCTCGAGGTACATGACGCCGGTGGCGGCGGCGACGGCCATGTTGGAGCGCTCCAGCCAGCGGCAGCGGCCCAGCGTGTGCACCAAGGCGGCGGCTTTGGCGTAGGGCCCGTCGTAGACGGGCTGCTCGAACAGTCGGGCTCGATGGCGGGCTACCGCCGAGGCGGGCACGCCGTAGTCGTCGGGAGCCGGGTCGTCGGCGCCGGCCGCCTCGGCGACCTGAAGGATCCAGGGAACGTCGATGTGCAGATCCATCAGGCGGCGCGCGCTCCCCGGGACGGCTGCTGAGCGTCCTCGGCCTCGTCGAAGACCGCCTGGTGTTCGGCAAGGAAGCGGGCGGCCGCGTCCACCGCACGCGCGCGCAGGCCGCTGGCGTCGTCCTGCACCAGCCTGGCGAGGTAGTCCCCGATGCTGAGCCCCAGGTCTGCGGCGCGCTTCTTCGCGAGTTCCGCGACGTCCTCGTCCACGCGTGCGCCCAACTGTGTCTTCGCCATACCGGCATGGTAACAGCCGTTACCATGCCGTGGGGCGAGGGCGAGGGCGGCCCCGGTGTCCCGTCCGTCGCGTCCCGCCGCAGACGGCGGCCGGGCGTTCGCCGGTCGGGACACGGCCCGCGCCACAGGGGTGCGACGGGCGCCCTCACCTGCCGCCGACGCCCACGGAGGGCCGTCAGCGGGTGGCGAGGAGACCGTCCCACCGGAGCCCGGAGCCCGGAGCCCGGAGCCCGTCCAGGCAGGTGTCCTCGACGGTCAGCGGTGCCCAGCGGTCCGCCACCCGCGCCGGCCTGGGCGGCTCGGCCGGGTCGAGATCGCCGAAGACCTGCTCCAGGTCGCGCGCCGGTCAAGAGGAAGCGACCACGCCACCTCCGACGGGTGGTGCAAGCCGCAGGCCCGTCACCAGGGCACCTCGCCCTCGTCGTCGAAGAAGCGGCCCGTCGGCCCGTCGTCCGGCACGGTCGCCAGCCGGATCGCGGAGGCCGCGCCCTGCTGCGGGGTGCGCACTCCCCGGAAACCGTTGAGGTCGGTCGCCGTGAAGCCGGGGCAGACGGCGTTGATCAGGATGTCCGTGTCGGCCAGTTCCTTGGCGTACTGCACGGTGACGGCGTTGAGGAACGTCTTCGACGGCGCGTAGGCGACGGAGATGGGGCCCGTCTCGGCGCCGGGCGTGCTCTGGAGCGTCAGGGAGCCGACGCTGCTGGAGACGTTCACGATCCGCGGCGACGACGAGCGGCGCAGCAGCGGCAGCAGGGCGTTGGTGACGCGGACGACGCCGATCACGTTGGTCTCCACGGCCGCCCGTACCCGGTTCACGTCGACCGTGGTGGGCTCCTGCGGCCCGCCGCCGGTGATGCCCGCGTTGTTGACGAGCGCGTCGAGCCGCCCGACCCGCTCCTCCACCAGGCGGGCCGCCGCCGCCACGCTCTCGTCGTCGGTCACGTCCAGCGGCACGCCGAACGCGTCGACCCCGGCCGCGCGCAGCTTCTCCACAGCGGCCTCGCGCCGCTCCTCGTTCCGCGCGCCGACCCCGACGGACCAGCCGAGGGCGCCGAGCCCGGCGGCGATCTCGTACCCGATGCCCTTGTTGGCGCCGGTCACCAGCGCGACCTTCTGTCGGTTCACGATGTTCGTCTCACTCATGACAGCGATCCTTCTCCCGCACCCGGCAGGGCGTCCAAGACCGATCGGGTGGGCGGCGATACCGCCCGGGTATCGCCCCTGGCCGGCCCGGTTACGCTGACGAAGTGGAAACACGTGAGCTGCGGTACTTCGTCGCGGTCGCCGAGGAGCTGCACTTCGGCCGGGCCGCGCGGCGACTCGGGATCGCCCAGCCCCCGCTGTCACGGGCGATCGGAGGGCTCGAACGGCGCCTGGCTGCCGCCCTCCTGGAGCGCGGCAGCCGGGGCGTCACCCTGACCGAGGCCGGGGTGGTGCTGCTGCGGGAGGCGCGGGCGGCGCTGGACGCCGTGGAGGCCGCCGAGCGGCGCACCCGCCGGGCAGCCCGCGCCGCGGCCGGCCGGCCCGCCGTGGTCCTCGCCGCGAAGGCGGGCGCCTCCGGTGAACTGCTGGCGAAACTCCTGGACGCCTACGCCGCCGAACCCGGCGCCGTCGCCGTGGACATCGTGCTGTGCGGGCCGGGTGAGCAGGCACGGGTGCTGCGCGACGGCCGGGCCGACGTGGCCCTGCTGCACCGGCCGTTCGACGACACGGCCGGCTTCGACACCGAGGACCTGCACACCGAGGAGCAGGTCGTGATCCTCCCGGCGGGCCACCCCCTCGGCGTCCGTCCCCACCTGCGGCTCGCCGAGGTCACCGGTCTTCCCGACCTGCCCCTCCCCCGCTGGCCGCGTCCCGACGGCACCTTCCCGGACGGCCCCGGCCCGCAGGTGCGCGACCACACCCAGCTCACCCAGCTCATCGCCCTCGGCCGGGCCTGCGCGGTCGTCCCGGAGTCGGGCCGCACCGGGCTGCGCGAGGGCCTCACCGCCGTACCGGTCCTCGACGCGCCCCGCGTCACCACGGTCATCGCCTGGCCCCCGCACAGCCGCTCGACGGCGGTCGCGGGGCTGGTCCGCGCCGCCACCGCCCTGTGACCGACGGGGGGACCCGGTCCGCCTGAACAGTCGACTTGCGCTGGAGTGCGCTCCAGGTCGTAGCGTCGCAGACACCGCGGCGCGCGAAGCCCGTCCCGGCCGGAGTTCCTCACGGGATGCCGGACGGTGGAATCCGTCGCTAGATGGATGCGGGGCTTCGTGCCGCCCCGACGACGAACGACGAACGACGAACCAGTGCGCAGGGAAAGGCTGGAACACGGCATGCGGAAGCGCAGTCTGCGGGACCTCCGGGTATCGGCCATCGGCCTGGGGTGCATGGGCATGTCCGCCTTCTACGGATCCACCGATCAGGAGGAGGGGATCGCGACCATCCGGCGTGCCCTCGACCTCGGGGTGAACTTCCTCGACACCGCCCAGATGTACGGACCGCTCACCAACGAGTCGCTCGTCGGCGAGGCGATCCGGGGACATCGCGACGAGTACGTGATCGCAACGAAGTTCAACTACCGGATGGACGGCGCGGTACCCGGCGACATCAGCACGGTCGGCCCGCAGGACGGCTCGGCCGAGCACGTCCGGAGCTCGGTCCACGGTTCCCTGAAGCGTCTGGGGACCGACCACATCGACCTGTACTACCAGCACCGGGTCGACCCGGACGTACCGATCGAGGAGACGGCCGGCGCGCTGGGCGAGCTGGTCGCCGAGGGCAAGGTGCGGTGCATCGGCCTGAGTGAGGCGAGCGCGGAGACCATCCGGCGCGCGCACGCCGTGCACCCGGTCACCGCGGTGCAGAGCGAGTACTCGCTGTGGTCACGGGACGTGGAGGCCGAGGTGCTGCCCACCTGCCGTGAGCTGGGCATCGGCTTCGTGCCGTACTCGCCCCTCGGCCGCGGTTTCCTGGCCGGGCGGTTCACCTCACCGGACGAGCTGGACGCGAACGACTGGCGCCGCGAGAACCCGCGCTTCCAGGACGCCAACCTGGAGGCGAACCTCCGGCTGGCGGCGAAGGTGAAGGAGATCGCCGCCGAGAAGGAGGTGACCCCGGCCCAGCTGGCCATCGCCTGGGTGCTGGCCCGGGGCGAGGACCTGGTGCCGATCCCGGGTACCAAGCGCCGCACCTACCTGGAACAGAACGCGGCCGCGGTCGACATCGTGCTGACCGAGGACGACCTGGCCCGCATCGATGCGGAGCTGCCCGAGGCGGCGGGCGAGCGGTACGACGAGGCGGGGATGAAAACCGTCAATCGCTGACGGGACTCCGTCGACGTGACGGAACGGCTTCCCGGGCCTCGTCGAGCCCGGACGGCGGGTGGCGGCCTCGTGCGAGGATGCTGCGGTGCCGGCCGGGATCGACGAGGTGGGCCGGGGTGCCGTACCGGGCCGCCCCCGGGGGATCGCGTGCACTGAGCGGCTCCGGTGCTGCGAGGACCTTCACTACGCCTTCGGCGCCGGCGGCTCGTCAGGGCTCCGCGTCAGGACGGGGCGAGGACGCGGAACTCGTACCCCTCCGGGTCGGCGAGCACCGTACGGTGCGTCGGGCGTGGCGTTGGCGCCGCCTTCTCCTGAGTGATGAAGCCGGAACCGGTCGCTTCGCGGCGGACACCGCGGGCGGTCGACGGCGACGGCGTGCCGGACGGCGACGACTTCCTCGCGGTGCCCGCCAAGGAGCGCCACGACCGTGACGCGCGCTGCCGTCCGCCGGAGCCGGAGCGGTATCTGAGCGGTCGGGAGTCCGTCCGGCTGGAGCCCGTGCTGCTGCCGGACATCGTCGCGGGCCTGCCGACCATGCCTCCCGCGGCCCCCCGGCCCCGGCGCAACGGCCCGCGCGCCGGGCGGGCACGACCGCGGCACCTGACGGCACGGCCCGCGAACGACTTCATCGTGTTCCGCGCTCGGCGCCGACCGCCCCGGAAGGCGGGGGCCGCATCGCGGCGCCGGACCGGTTCGGCCGGCGGTCCGACGCGGCCGGACGCGAGATCGTGCGGGCCGGGCGCGTTCGCCGAGCCCCCGGTGTCACCTCGCGGCCACGACGTACGGACCACGTTCGGCGGCGGGCCCGTCGCGAGAAGGACCGTGGGCCGGCCCACCGTGCGTGAACGCTCCACGGCACGGACCGCCTGCCGGCATCGGGACCGCGGGGAAGTCGGCCGGGTTCAGTGCCCCGCGATCCAGCGTCGGACGGCGTCGTTGACGGTGTCGTCCAGGGTGCTCAACGCCTCCACGGCGTGCAGATCTCCGGGCGCGGGCGCGACGCCCGCCCGGATGAGTGCCGCGTGCAGTTCCAGGCGACGGCCGTCGGCCGGAGACAGGGCCGGCCGTCGACTCGGTTCGGGGGCGCGCCACGCCGCCTCCTCCTCGGCCCGTGCCCGGGGCGGTACCCGCCAGTCCTCGTCCCCCCACTGCCCACCCGTTTCCGCTCCGTCGAGAGTCGGGTTCGCGTCGACACCGCAGCGGTAGGGGTCCAGGATCAGCTGAGGCACCGTCACGGCGGTCGGTGAGTAGTTCCACTCCTGCATACAACCAACCTCCAACATCGGCGTTCGCTCGGTGTCCAGGAGGCCGCCCGGGCGGTCGGCAGTTGCATTCCCGGCGACGGACCACCCGAACGCACCCAAACCCATCTCGTCGGATCAGCGCGCCATCGGAATCCGAGGAGCGGTCGGAGCCGGAGGACGCCGCTGCCGCGTGGTCCTTCCGGCGTGCGGAGGCCGGCCGACTCCGCTCGCGCCGACGCACGGCAGGGCGGCGGGGCGGGTGCACCGGCCTGGGCATCCCTCAAGACTCGCGCCGACCACTTTCGGCCGCGATCTGTTCCGTTGGCCGGTTCGTGATGCATGGTGGGGGTGCGGGTCACGCCCTCGGGCGAGGATCTCCTTACTGGGCCGTGCCGGTCTGTGCGGACGGTCGGGCCCGCCGCACCTCCCGGCTCCCCACGGGAGGCATGCGGCTGCCCGGGCCCGGATCGCACGGTGTCCCGCTCGGCGGTGAACGGGATCCGTGAGCGGTTCGATTCCAAAACGTCCGGCCGGGGCGTGCGGAAAACTCCCGTGCGCCGGTTCGCACACCTCTGCGATCATCCCCGGATGGCGCACCGTCTCGAATCGCTGGTCATCCGGCACACGCACCGCCTTCCCTCCCCCAAGGGCTCCGCCGGCGAAGGAGCCACCGCCGCGCGGCAGTTCGACGCGGCGCTGACGTCCGTGGGCTTCAAGCTGTCGTCGGAGTTGCTGGAGCGGCTGTCGGGGCTGTCCGAGGCCGCGGTCGTGCACACCGCCCGGTGGACGCTGCGTGCCGTGGGCGAGATGGTGGGCGACCACGTCCGGCACAACGTGTACTTCATCGACTTCCCGGCGAACGTGCCGGACACCGAGGAGTTCTGGATGCGGTGCGTGACGAAGGCGCTCGCCGACGACACCTCGCGTGAGAACGTGCTGACCCAGCTGGCACACGGGGTGCTGGACCTGCTCAGCCTTCCTGTGTACGGCCGCTACCAGCACACCTACGAGGAGATGCTCGCGGCGCAGGACGAACTGATCGCCTCGGCCGGCGACCGGGTGACCGTCCTGCACCTCGGGCGGGACCTGGACGACGAACTCACGGACCTGTACCTGGCCCTGGCGGGCAGCACGACTCCGCTGGGCGAGGAGCACCTGGGCGACCTCGAGATCCTCGCCGGGCGGTGCGCCCTCGGCCCCCAGCCGGAGTCGATCCCGGTGCGGGAGAACCGGGCGGTGGTCAACGAAGCCCGTCTCGCCGTCGGCGCGGACCTCCTGCTGGACACCGTCACCGATGTGCTGCGGCTGGCGTGCGCCCTGTCGGGCGGCGACGTGACGCTGCGGGAACCGACCCGGTTCCGGGCCCTGTCGCGGCCGGTACGCCGCGCGCTGCTCGCGGGCCTCGACGCCGTGGTGGCGGCGAACCCCGCCAAGCTGGCCGACGTGCACGCGCACCGCGAGCCCTTCAAACGGCTCGGTGAGCGTCTCCACCCGCACGAGTACCCCCGCTGGCCGCACGCCGCCGACGTGTTCGCCGTGGCGCGGGGCGAGAAGGAGGCCAGGTCCTTCGACAGCCGTGTCGAGAAGCTGCTCGACGACTACGACGTCCCCGGTGCGACGCGGCTGCTGAAGTCCGCTCCCGGCAAGCTGTTCCGCGCCCTGGACCTCCTGCTGCGCATCGCCGCCGACCAGGGGGAACGGGACGCGGTGGTGGCCGCCGCGGTGGAGGTCGCCCCCCGGGTCTCCGGCCGGGTCGTGCTCTCGGTCCGCGAGCACTTCCAGAACCGGGAGCGGGAGACGGCCGAGCCCCGGATCTTCGTCAACCGCCGGGGCCGCGGCTGGGTCGCCCCGGACGTACGGCCGCCCGTGCCCGCGGCCGACCGTGAGCGTCTGATCGCCGCCCTCGACGCCGAGACACGGCGCCGGCTCCCCGCGCCGGGCCGGCTGCTGCTCGGCCCCGACATCCTCGACGTGGCGCTCCCGCTCAGCGGCAGGGCGACCGCGGCCGGGCTCGGGGTCCTGCCGCGCGGTTCGGTCTCGGCCGTCGAGGGCGAACAACTGCGCTTCTTCGTGTACTGGAAGGAGGCCGAGCAGCGGACCGACTACGACCTCTCGGCCCTGCTCCTCCACACGGACTACAGCACGGACTCCTGGCTGTCGTACACGTCCCTCACGGCCGTCGGGGGGAAGCACTCGGGCGATGTCACCGAGGCGCCCGACGGGGCCTCGGAATTCATCGACCTGTCGCTGGAGCGGGTTCGCAGCACCTTCGTCGTCCCGCAGGTCAACATCTACGCCGGCGAGAGCTTCGAGGAGGTCGAGGAGTCGTTCTTCGGTTTCATGCTGCGCGACGGCGAGCAGAAGGGCCGCCCGTTCGAGCCGCGCACGGTGCGGATGAAGTCGGATCTTCGCGGGGCGGGTCGGGTGGCGCTGCCGCTGGTGTTCCGGCGCGAGGACGACGGCCGGTGGCACGCGAAGTGGCTGCACCTGTATCTGAGGGGCATCGCGGCGGCCAACCGGGTGGAGGAGAACCAGATCTCGGTGTCCAAGGTGGTGCGCGCCGTGGTCGAGCGTGACTACCTGACGGTCCGTCACCTGGTCGACCTCATGTCCGGTGACACCACGGCCGTGGACGTGTGGGACGGTGAGCGGGTCCCGGACGAGCCGGTGCTGTACGTCGGTCTCGAACGCCCCGAGGGCCTGCACCCGGACTCCCGGGTCATCACGCTGGAAAATCTCCGCGACCTGATCCCGGCCTGAGTGCTAGCGTTGACCGCGGCGAGGCCATGAAGGGACTTCCTTCTCAACTCCTTTCCTGAAACGAGTTCTTTCGCTTTCCTCGCCGTCGACGTCGCTCCGGGCGGCGCTCGCGCTCACCGCGCGAGTGCCGCCCGCGCCGCGTTCAGGGCGTGTGGGCTCGGCCGGCCGCGGGCCACGGCGATGCGGCCGGCGAGGCCGTCACCGGGCCCGGGCCTACGCGCTCACGTCCGCCGGCGTCCGCAGCCGCGAGCCGGGACATCAGGAGACGCGCTTCAGCTGCCAGGCGTTGTTGCTGAAGCTGGGGGTCGACGAGTAGACACAGCTACTGGTGTAGTACGAGCTGGTCTGGACCCAGCCGGCGGGCTGGTAGGTGGAGGCGCAGGCATTGACCACGGTGCCGACCGGCAGACCGGTGAGCTGCTTTATCTGCTTGATGTTCGGGCTGAAGCTCTGGGTGCCGCAGCTGCTGCTGTAGCCCCAGCTGACGTCGACGTGACCGGCCGGCGTGAGGACGCTCGCGCAGGAGGTGGAGACGTCACCGGGGGCGGCCTGGGCGGGCGCGGCGGACAGGGCGAACATCGCAGCTGTGCCGACGAGGGCCAGGCAGGCGGAACGAAGGCGACGCATCTGTGGTGACTCCTTCTGATCGCGGACGGCCGGTCAGGCCGAGAAGGCATTTCTACGGGCCGCCGATCGGTTCGGACAGGGACTTTCCGGTCGAACGCGAATGCGAAAACAGGCTCGGACCCGGACTCGGGGGCACGGGTTTCGGGCGTACGTGACGACCAACGCCGACGCGCCGTCCAACCTGCAGATCGTGCAGGACAAGACGTGCGCAGGCTGATCCGGGGAGCCCTCGGGGCGGTGCTGGTGGTCCTCGCCGTCTCAGGGTGCTCCCAGAGGCACTACGACGAGCGGGGCAAGGCCGATGCGCCGGTGGCGGGCCGGGCCGGGGAGGACTCCCCGGCCGAGGTGTACAACTTTCCCGACGGGTTCGGGAACGTCGCCACCAAGTGCGTAGGAGACGGCAGACGGGGTTACGCCACCACGAAGTCCGTCCGGCAGGAGGACGAGGACGATGTCGTGGTCCTCCCGGCCCACGCGGTGATCGTGGACGACTCGGAGTGCCGAGCACCCTGATCGGCCCCCTCACTCCGCGCAGGCCCGGCAGACTCCACGCCGGCACCCGGGGTGGGAGGATCTTCGCCGGTCCGGCGGGCCACCCCTTCCGTCTCCTCCGGGGCCGACGGGGTCACCGGTGGTGGCCGTGGAGGGCCGGTGGACGCGCTGTGGCCGTGGAAGCCGGCGGACGCCGTGGCCGTCGCCGCCGAGCTGAACGGCCGACCCCGCGCAACGCTCGCCGGGAACCCCGCCGAACGCCTCGCTAAGCTGGATCCGTACGCCTCGCCCGCACCGCCGTGGGGCGCGGGACCCCGGCCGCCACCGCTGTCCGGCGACGCATCCGGACGACCGGGGACACCTGAATGCGGACGCTCGACCGGAGACGCCCGACCGCGGCGGTGCAGCCGCTGGGGCGGGTCTCCCGGTGAGCCGGCGACCGGGCCCGTCGGCCCCTCCGGAGGGAGCGGGCGGCCCTGGCCTCCCGCTCCCTCCGGAGGTTGGTATGGACACCATGGACACCGACCGGGCGCTCCTCGTCGCCACCGGGGTGCGCAAGGTCTACCGGACGGGCTCGGTGGAGGTCACCGCCCTGCTCGACCTCGATCTGCTCGTGCGGCACGGGGAGATGGTGGGGGTCATGGGGCCGTCCGGCTCCGGGAAGACCACACTGCTGAACTGTCTGTCGGGGCTCGACGACATCGACGGCGGCCGGGTGGAGGTCGACGGCCGTGACCTGTTCGCGATGTCGGACGCGGCGCGCACGGAACACCGGGCCCACTCCATGGGATTCGTCTTCCAGGCGTTCAACCTCATACCGGTCTTCTCCGCCGTGGAGAACGTCGAACTCCCCCTGCTGCTCGTGGGCCACCGGCCGCACGAGGCACGGCGCAGGGCGCTGGCCATGCTCGACCGGGTGGACCTCGGCCACCGGGTCGGGCACCGGCCGAGCGAGATGTCCGGGGGCGAGCAGCAGCGGGTGACCATCGCCCGCGCCCTGGCCGGACGCCCGGCCATCGTGTGGGCGGACGAACCGACCGGAAACCTCGACAGCGCGATGGCCGACCAGGTCATGGACCTGCTGTGCGAGCTCAACCGGGACGAGGGCCAGACGATCGTGCTGGTCACCCACGACAGCGCCATCGGCGCACGGGTCCCCCGCCTCATCCGGATGCGCGACGAGCGACTGGTCGACGACGTCCGGCAGGGCGCCACCACACCCGCACCCGCCGCCGGTCTCGACGCCTCCCAGGGTTGACCATGTATCCCGATCTGCTGTTCCCGCTGCTCACCGTCCTCGCGCTCGCCCTCCTCGCCCTGGCACTGGTCGTCGCCCGGCAACCGGTGTCGCGGAGGCTGGCCTTCCGGCAGGTAGCCCGCCGGCGCACCGAGGCGGCGCTGGTGATCGGGGGATCGATCCTGGGGACGGCCATCGTCATCGGGGCCCTGGTCGTCGGCGACACCCTGAACTTCTCCGTGCGGCAGGAGGCGTACCGCACCCTGGGCCCGGTGGACGAACGCGTCGTGGCACCCCCGGGGCCGACCGGGCTCGCCGCCACCCGACGGCTGGCCGTCCTCGCGGACGATCCCGACGTCGACGGGGTGCTGAGCGCCCGGACCACCCAGGCGTCGGCCGTCAGCGGCGCCGCCGAGCGGACGGTGGCCGAACCGCGTGTCCTGGCCTGGCAGCTGGACTTCGACGAGGCGTCGCGCTTCGGCTCCGCGGGCGGGGACTCCGGCCTCGGCGGACCGAACCCGAGGCCGGGCCGGGTCGTGGTCAACGAGCCACTGGCCCGGTCGCTGAGCGTGTCCGCCGGGGATCCGGTCACGCTGTACCTGTTCGGAGCGCCGCGGACGTACCGGGTGGAGCGTGTGGTGCCGGAGGAGGGTCTGGCCGGTGTGGGCCTGGGCGGCAGGCTGAACCGGGACGTGTTCCTGGCGCCGGGGGCCCTGGACTCCGCCGCCGGGGCCGCCGGTACGGAGCCGCGCCTGGTCACCTTCGTGTCCAACCGGGGCGGCGTCGAGAGCGGCGAGGACCTGAGCGACCGGGTGACCGCCGACATCCGTCGGGCCCTGGGCCCGCTCGCCGGCCAGACGGCGGTGGAGACGCCCAAGCACACGGTTTTGCGGGACGCGCGCCAGGCCGGGGACTCCCTCGGAGCCCTGTTCCTCATGATCGGCAGTTTCAGCATCATCGCGGGCGCGCTGCTGCTGGTGAACATCTTCGTCATGCTCGGCGAGGAGCGGAAGTCGCAGATGGGCATGGTGCGGGCGGTGGGGATGAAGCGCTCACGGCTGGTCGCGTCCTTCACCCTGGAAGGGGCCACCTACGCCGTGCTGTCCGCGCTGCCGGGCGTGGCCATCGGGGTCGCCGTCGGCTGGGGCGTGTCCGTGGTGGCCGCGAAGATCTTCGAGGGCTGGGCGGTCGGCGGAAGCAGCATCCGCATCGTGTTCGCCGTCACCCCGACCAGCATCCTCAACGGACTGGCCATGGGCCTGCTCATCGCCTTCGCCGCGATCCTCGCGACCAGCGTGCGCATCAGCAGGTTCAACATCATCGCGGCGATCCGCGACCTCCCCGCCACCCCGGGACTCAGGCCGCGCCGCCGTCTGCTCGTGATCTCCACCGCCCTCGCGGTCCTGTGCGCGCTGGCGGCCGTCCCCGCCGTGGCACGCAGCCAGCCCGACACGACGTACCTCCTGCCGGCGCTCGCCCTCGTGTTCGCCGCCCCGGCGCTGCTGCGCGTCCTGCCCCGGCACACGGTCACCACCCTGATCGCGGGAGCCGTGCTCCTCTGGACGCTCCTGGCACCGGTCGTACGTCCCCGGATCTTCGACACCCCCTCGATGTCCGTGTACGTCATCCAGGGCGCCCTGGGCGCCTTCTCCGCCGTGGTGCTCGTCAGCGACAACCAGCGGACACTGCTGCGCCCGCTGCGGCGGTTCCTGCAGCGCCCGACCGAGGGCGGCCTGGCGGCGCGGCTCGCGGTCGCCTACCCGCTGGCCAAACGGTTCCGGACCGGCGCGACGCTGGTGATGTACACGCTGATCATGTTCGTCCTCGTGCTCCTGACGGAGATCTCGGGCATCCTGCGTGCCGGAGTCGACGGAGTCGTCGCCGACGCCACCGCCGGGTACTCCCTGCGCCTGGACTACAACGCGCAGGTCGCCGGCGACCGGCTGGTCGCCGATCTCCGCAGCGGCCCGTCCGCCGCCCGGATCTCCGCCGTGACACCGCTGCTCAACGCCACGGGGCGGGCCACCGATCCGGGACGGCGCGGCACCCAGTCGCTGGACGCCGCCGTGGTCGGCGTGCCGGACGGGGCGATCACCGGCATCACGTTCCGGGAACGGCTGCCCGGCCTGGGCGACGACGCCGCGGTGTGGCGGGCCCTCGCCACCGACCCGCGCCACGTCGTCCTCGACGGCTTCTTCGGCAGCACCGGCGGCCCGGCCGGCGACTACTACGACCCCGGGGACACCCTCACCCTGACCGATCCCCGGACGGGCCGCAGCGAACGGAAGGTCATCGCCGGCGTGCTCAGCAACGGGATGGTCTTCTACCCGGGCACCGGCGCCAGTTCGACCACGTACCCCGTGGTGCTGGGCGAGCGGGCGACGCGCGAACTCTTCGGCGCCCAGGCGCAGAACGCCTCCGCGCTGGTGAGGACGAGCCCGGGGGTCTCCCCCGACGCCCTGGCGACCCGGCTTCAGGGCGGGCAGCTCGCGTCCAGCCTGGTGGCCACCCCCATCGAGTCGGACATCCGCCGCCAGTTCGACTCCAGTACCGCCTTCTTCCGCCTCATGCAGGGCTTCCTCGCCCTGGGCCTCGGCGTGGGCATCACCGGCCTCGGCGTCGTCATGGTCCGGGCCGTGCGCGAACGCCGCCGCACCATAGGCATCCTGCGGGCCCTCGGCTTCCGGGCCCGGACCGTCCAGCGGTCCTTCCTGTGGGAGAGCACCTTCATCGCCCTGGAGGGGATCGTCCTCGGCTCGCTCCTGGGCGTCCTCACCACCTGGCTGATGTACCGCAACAGCGCGGCCTTCGAAGGCCTCGAAGGAGGTTTCCCGGTCGAGTGGACCAGCATCGGCGGCCTGGCGGCGGCCACCTTCGCCGCGTCGCTGCTGGCCACGATCGGACCGGCACGACGTGCCGCCGCCATCCGCCCGGCGCTCGCGGTCCGCGTCACCGAGTAGCGGGCGGCCGCGGACGGGCCACCGCACCGGCGGTAGGGCACCCGCGTCGTCGGGGTGGTGCGCGGCCGTCGCCCGCCCGGGTTGCGCCGGGCCTGTTTGCGGCGATGGTGGAGTCATGCGGCCGGGAGCGGGCGGCCACCGGGTCCCGGTCCCCGCCCCGGCCGCGCGTCGGCCTCGTACTGAGACGTCGGTGACCGGACCGGAGTCCGTTCCCCCGCCGAGGTCACGGAGAAGGGAGTCCATCGTGGTGGCGAGGACCGGCGTTTTCGGCGCCCTGAGCAAAGAGCATCGCGAGCAGCTCATGGCGCTCGCGCACGAGGTGTCGTTCGCGGTGGGCGAGCGCATCTTCGACGAGGGCGGCGAGGCCGACCACTTCTGGATCATCCACACGGGCACGGTGGCACTCGACCTGCGCGTGCCGGGGCAGCGGCCGGCGGTCATCGAGACCCTCGGCGCCGGGAAGCTGCTGGGCTGGTCCTGGCTGGTCCCTCCCCATCGGTGGCATCTGGGGGCGGAGGCCGACAGCCCGGTGCGTGCCTACGAGTTCGACGCGGCGGCGGTCCGTGAGATGTGCGCGAAGGATCCGGGGCTGGATCACGAGCTGTGCGCCTACGTCTCCGGTGTGCTCGCGCGCCGACTCAGGTCCGCACGGATGCGGCTGCTCGACCTGTACGCGCCGCACGGCGCGGGCGAGGTCCCCTGACCGGGCGGAACGAGACGTGACGGAACGAGGTGCCCGGCAATGCCGCAGACCCCGCACATCGTGAGCGACGTGATGACCCCGACGGTCGTGGCCGTCGGCCGTGACGCGCCCTTCAAGGAGATCGTCCGGACCATGGAGCAGTGGAAGGTGAGTGCCCTGCCCGTCCTCGAGGGCGAGGACCGGGTGGTCGGCGTCGTCTCCGAAGCCGACCTGCTGCCGGAGGAGGAGTTCCGCGACGGGGACCAGGGCCTCGTCGAGGAACGCCGACGGCTGTCCGACGTGGCGAAGGCCGGAGCGGCCACGGCGGCGGAGCTCATGAGCACCCCCGCGATCACGGTCCACGGCGACGTCACACTGGCGCAGGCTGCCCGGATCATGGCCGTCCGGCACGTCAAGCGTCTGCCCGTGGTCGACGACGTCGGCATGCTCCAGGGCATCGTCAGCCGGGCCGATCTTCTGAAGGTCTTTCTGCGGCCGGACGAGGACATCGAGGAGGAAGTCCGGCGCACCGTGGTGTCGTACCTCTTCCCGGGCCTCAGCCACGCCCTCCACGTGAACGTGCACGAGGGAGTCGTCACCCTCCGCGGACACATTCGCGACACCTCGCTCGTCCCGGTCGCCGTGCGTCTCGTACGCGCCGTGGAGGGTGTCGTGGACGTCGAGCCCCACCTCACCGGCCGGCCCGCCGGCCCGGACGACACCGGCGCGCAGGGGGCGCGGTGAGCCGCTGCGACGGCGCGCCCGCGGAACGATGCCGTGGCGGCTCCCCACGAGTGCGGTCACGCTGGGAAGGACGGGGAACGGACGGCGGCACGGGAATCTGCTGGAGGTGCCATGAGTGGTGCGCACGGGCGTGAGCCGATCGTCGTGGGCGTCGACCCGGATCCATCGAAGCGGCTGGCCCTCGCCTGGGCCGCCGACGAGGCCGAACGCCGTGGCCTGCCGGTGCGGCTCGTCCACGCCCAGGGTGTGCCGACGGGTGGATACCGCACGGGCGAGGCGCGGGCGTCCTGGGAGGAGTGGAACCGCACGCTGCACGAAGCGGGGGCCCGGACCCTCGAGGAGGCGGTCGCCTTCGTCGAGTCCCGGCGGCCGACCGTGGAGGTGTCGACGGTGCTGGCGGAGGGAGAGCCGGCGTGGGTGCTGCGCGAGGAGGCGGGAAACGCCTCCCTGGTCGTGGTGGGCTCCTGGCACCTGAGTACCCGGCGCGAACTGTTCACCTCCGCCTCCGTGGCGCTCCCGGTCTCCGCCCACGCTCCCTGCCCCGTCGTCGTCGTTCCCGAGCCGGAGCACGTCACCGAGGAGCCCCCGTACTTCGTCGTCGGCGTCGACGGCAGTCCGCACGCGGCGGCGGCGGTGGACGTGGCGTTCGAGGAGGCGGCCCTGCGCGGAGCGGCCCTCAGGGCCCTGTACGTGTGGCATCCGCCGCTCCTCGGCGTGCTGGACGAGGAAGCCGCCGTGCAGAAATGCCGCCGGGTGCTGTCCGAGACGGTCGCGGGCCGGACCGCGAGGTACCCGGGAGTGGAACTGCACCACGAGGTCGTCCACGGCCACCCCGTGCGGGTCCTGACGGAGGCCTCGGAACACGCGCTGGGCCTGGTCGTCGGCACCCGCGGGCACGGGGGTTTCAGCGACATGCTCCTCGGCTCGGTGAGCCAGGGCATGCTGCACCACGCGCACTGCCCCGTCATCACGGTCCCGGTGCGGGGCGCCGGATCCGGCGAGCGCGAGCGCCGGACCTGAGCGGTCACCGCTCGGAGGTGCGAGCCGCCCAACGCCGCCGGACACCGTCCTCGTGCTCTGCCTGCTCCAGGGCGAGCTCGGCCCGGTCGAGCGCCTCCCGCAGGCGTGGGATCCAGTGGCGCCGCAGGGCACGGACCCGGTGCCGGGTGCTGACGACCTCCGCGCCCATCAGCTCGGCGGCGTCGTGGGCGACGGCGTACTCCGCGGCGGCGCGCAGGGCACGGCCGTAGACTGCCTCGGCGTGGACGAGCGCCGTGTCGGTGGGCCTCCCCGAGGATCGACCGGGCCCGGCCCTCGGCCTGGCCGAGCCGGGCGGCGGCCTCCCGCCCGGCGCGGGCGGGGAGCGCCTCCGCGTCGGCGTGAGCGGCCCGCAGGACGTGCAGATCACTGCCGCAGACGGTGGTGGCGTCGACGCGCACCACGGCGTCGGTCGCCTCCTGCCTCGTGGGGTCCGGGACGGTGTCCCAGGAGATGTGCCCCGGACCGTGGTAGACGAGCGCACGCACGGTGCTCGCTTCCTCGCTCCCCACCTCCACGGTCGCCCCGGCGCGGCACTCCGGCAACACGGCCCCCGCGCGGTCGGACGTGCCGTCAGTCCGGCTCCATGTAGGGACGGCGGAAGACCGGGGCCTGCCCGGTGCCCCAGGGGCGTACGGCCGCCAGTGCCCGGGCGACGGCGGAATCCAGCGGACCGCCGGTGTCGACGGCGACGGCCTCGGGCCAGGCGGGTTCGCGGGCCGCCATGGCGGCGGCGATGTCCGGGCCGGCGTCGGACGGGCCGGGGGCGCGCGCGCTCAGGCGGGCCGCGGACACCTCGTCCGGAACCCGGCAGCGCAGGGCGACGAGGTCGGCGCCGGTGCGTTCGGCGACGCGCCGGGCCGCTTCGCGCCGGGCCGTGTCGGACCAGGTGGCGTCCAGGACGACGGACTCGCCGGCGGACAGCAGGGCGGCCGCCCGGTCGAGGAGGGCGGTGTAGGTCCTGGTGGTCCACTCGGGTGTGTAGAGCCCCTCGCCGTAGCCGGCCGCCGCGGACCGCTCCGCCGGAATGCCCGCCAGCTCCTTGCGGACGCGGTCGCTGCTGAGCAGGGTGACCCCCAGCCGGTCGGCCAGCGCCCCGGACAGGGTCGACTTCCCGCTGCCGGGCAGCCCGCCCACGAGGGTCAGGGAGACGGCGGAGGTGCGCAGGTGACGCAGCGTCGTCGACACCAGCCGGCGTGCCGCCGTCCGCGCGCCGGGCGCGCCCTGGTGGGCCTGGATCAGGGACACCTTGGCACGGACGAACGCGCGGTAGGCGACGTAGTGGTGCCACAGGGACGCGGGGGCGGGGTCGCCGGAGTACTCGCCGTACTGCGCGAGGAAGTAGGCGGCGGCTTCCGGGGCGCCGAGCTGTTCCAGGTCCATGGCGAGGAACGCGGCGTCGTCCAGGCCGTCGACGTGGCGGAGCCGGTCGTCGAACTCCAGGCAGTCCAGGACGCGAGGGCCGTCGTCGAGGCAGAAGATGTCCTCGGCGAGCAGGTCGCCGTGGCCGTCGACCACCCGGCCCTGCTCGATGCGGGAGGCGAACAGCGGTTCCCGGCAGGCGAGGTAGCGCCGCACCAGCCGTTCCGCCTCGGTCACCCCGTCCGGCACGGAGCCGTCGTCGGCCAGCGCGTGGACCTGCGCGAAGCTCGCCTCCCAGCGCGACGACAGGGCGTCCCGCGTGCCCTGCTCGGCCACGTCCGGACCGCGGGGCGCGTCCGCGTGCCATGCGGCGAGGTGCCGGGCGACGGCCCGCAGGACCTCGTCGAGGGCGGCCCCTTCCTGTACCAGGCGGGAGAGGCGCCGGCCGGCGGGCATCCGCCGCATCACCACGAGCGGCTCGGGGGTCTCCGCGCCGGGGCCGCGGAACTCGCCGAGGCCCAGGTAGACGTCGGGGGCGAAACGGCGGTTGAGAGCGACTTCGCGGGCACACGCGGTCCGGCGCGCCGCCCGCGTGGTGTAGTCCAGGAACCCCAGGTCCACCGGTTTCTTGACCTTGTAGGCGCGGTCGTCGGCGAAGAACACGATCGCGGTGTGGGTCTCGCACACCTCGGCGCGCGGCGGCTCGGCGTCCTGGCGTGCGCCGGTCCGGGGCACGGGTCCGTCGGCCCCGGTCGCCGGGCGTGCCGCGCGCCCGCCGCGTCCGGGCTCAGTCATGGGGGACCACGACGGCAGAGGGCCCGTGAGGGACGGCGGCCGGGGCGACGGCACGGAGAGGCACGGGCCGCTCCGCCCGGGCCACGACCGGCATGCCGACGTCGGCCGGACCGCGGCTCCCGACGGGTTCCGGCCCCCGTGCGCCGGGCGCGATCGCACCGGGATCGGGTGCCGCCCGGAGCCGGGGGTTCCGGGCGGCGTCGGCCACCGGGTCGCCGGCGGTGCCCCGGTGGGGGTGGCGGGCTCGGAACTCCGCCCGCGCGGTGCGGGCGGAACGCTGCGCCGAGTGGTTCCGACCGGTCCGCGGGGGGACGCGGGCCGGTCCGGGCGCCGGCAGGGGCCGCGCGTGCGGCGGGCGTGGCGTGGGCCCGCGGTCGTCGGCCTCGTCGGCGGCCCGGCGGGCGGCGGCGAGACGTCCGGGTGGGCCGTCGGGGCCCACGGTGACGACTGGCTGCATGGCGGCGGTCTCCGTCTCGTACGAAGCTGGATACGACGGCGGGTTCGACGACGGTACGGCGGCGGGCGACGGCCCCGGCGGCGTGCGGGTGCCGGATGTCGCCGACGCACCGGCGCGGGGCGTCCCTCCTTCGAGGAGTACCCCAATCCCCTTCCCGGCGCATGTGGAGCGGTGACGCAGGAGGCCGGGAGCGTGGCACCCACCGCGAGAGGAGACGGGTGCGATGGCAGTTCCCCCGGCGGCCGGTTCGGCCCGACCCCTGGCGGTCGGTGTCGCCGGGTCCGCAGCGGGTCCGAGCGGACCCGCATCACGTGCCGAGTCGCGGTCCCGGCACGGTCGTACCCCGGACCTGACCGGCACGCCCGCGGTCCGGGGAGACGGACTGGGCCGCAAACCGGTCCGGCAGGGACCTCCGGCCCTGTTCCCGCGCCCCGCCGCCGTCCGACGGTGGGGACAGGTGGTGGGGACGGCCGACGAGTTGCGGGAGGCCGACTCATGAGCGCACAAGGTTCGCCGGACACGTCCGGTCCGCCGTCGGGGCACGGCGATCACGCGTCCGGGGGCGCGAATCCCCTGAGGCGTCCGTCCGACAGGTTCGAGTGCTGGTGCCGCCGCGTCCTCATGGTCGTTCTCGTTCTCGGGCTGCCGGCGGCCGCGGTGAGCGCGGGCATGACGGCGTACGAGGCGTCGATGGACACCGTGCGCGCCCAGGCGGCGGAACGGCACCAGGTGACCGCCCGCCTGACGTCGGACGTCAAGGGCGACGACTGGGCGGCGCGACCGGCGCAGGTCCGCTGGACCGGCACCGACGGGGTGGTGCGGACGGGAGCGGCCCTCGTCGAGCCGGGGACCCCCAAGGGCGCCGCCTTGCGCGTGTGGGTGAACCGGGAGGGAACCCCCACCGGTCCGCCCGCGAGCGAGCTCAACGCGACGACCAGTGGCTGGCTGGTGGGCGGCATGGCGGCGTTCGGCGTGGCCGCCGGGTCCGGCGCGGCCTGGGCGGGCGTGCGTCTGGTCCTGGACCGGAGGAGGTACGCGCAGTGGGACGCCGAGTGGGACGCCGTGGAGCCCCGGTGGTCCGCGCGCTTCCACCCGTGACGGACACGACTCCGGCCGAGCCCGGGAGATGACAGCTATGTCGGATGCGACGACCACCGATCTGTACGAAGTCACGATGGCCATGTCCTACCTGCGGGAGGGGACGACCGGTCCGGCGACGTTCAGCCTCTTCGCGCGCTCCCTGCCGCCCGGGCGCGGCTTCCTGGTGGCGGCGGGCCTCGAGTCGGCACTCGACTACCTGGCCGGCTTCCACGTCGGCCCCGAGGACGTCGCCGCCTTCGCCTCGGCGCTGCACCGGCCGCCGGAGGACCTGGAACCCCTGCTCGGGCTGACGTTCACCGGCCAGGTGCGGGCGATCCCGGAGGGGCGGATCGTGCTCGCGGACGAGCCGCTGCTGGAGGTGACCGCGCCTCTTCCGCAGGCGCAGTTGGTCGAGACGTACGTGCTCAACCAGCTCAACCACCAGACGACGATCGCCTCGAAGGCCGTGCGCTGCACGCTCGCGGCGGCCGGCCGTCCGGTCGTCGACTTCTCCTTGCGGCGCGCCCACGGTCCCGAGGCGGGCTTCCGGGCCGCGCGTCTGGGCGCGATGGTCGGCTTCGCGGGGACCAGCAACGTGGCGGCGGCCACCGCGTGGGGCATACCCGCCGTCGGCACCATGGCGCACTCCTTCGTGGAGGCGTTCGCCTCCGAGGAGGACGCCTTCCGCGCCTTCGCCCGCACCCACCCCGGTCCGGTGACCCTGCTGGTGGACACCTACGACACCGAGGAGGGCGTCCGTGTCGCGGCACGCGTCCTGCGGGATCTGGACCGCGGCCCCGGCTCCGCGGTCCGGCTGGACAGCGGGAACCTGGGGAACCTGGCCGTCCGGACCCGCGCCCTCCTCGACGAGGCGGGCCTGCCGGGTGTGCGGATCGTGGCCAGCGGCGGTCTCGACGAGTACGCCGTGGACGACCTCGTCCGCTCCGGGGCACCGATCGACATGTACGCCGTGGGCACCCGCGTCGGCGTGTCGGCCGACGCACCGTACCTGGACTCCGCCTACAAGCTGGTCGAGTTCGACGGCCGACCGGTGATGAAGCTCTCGTCGGCGAAGGTGACGGCCCCCGGCCGCAAGCAGGTGTTCCGCCGTCCCGGCTGCGCCGACGTGATCGGGCTCGCCGACGAGCGGCCCCCCGACGGCGGCGTGCCGCTGCTGGAGACGGTGATGCTGAACGGGCGGCGCACCGGCGGGCGGCCCACGCTCGACGAGAGCAGGGAGAGGCTCGCCGCGGACCTGGAAGCACTGCCCTCGGCCGCCCGCCGGATCCGAGCGCCGGTCGCGCCCCGGGCGACGGTCTCGGAGCGGCTGAGCGACCTCACGGCCGACGTCCGGCGCCGCATCGAGGACAGGATGCAGGCCGCCTCCGCACGGTCCCGCACCCCATGACGCGCCCCACCATCCGGATCAAGGAGGAAAGCGATGCCGCACACGTCGGAATGGACGGTCCGTCTTCATCTGTTCGAGGACGACGCGGGAACGACGAAAGCACAGCTGACCCTGGACACCGGCACCACGGAACTCACCGGCCACGGAAGTGCGCACTGCCACCCGGCGGACCCGGACGTGCCGGAGATCGGCGACGAACTGGCAGCCGGCCGGGCCATGAACGACCTCGCCCGGAAGCTGCTGAGGACCGCCGAGCACGACATCGAGGGCGTGGGCGCCACGCGGCCGCGCCGCCAGGAGGTGACCGACGGATGGCTCACGTGACCGGCGGTGCCCCCGCGCCCCCGAGTGCAGCGGCCTGACGCGGGGGCGGTGGACGTCGCCGCGGCCCGGCCGTCCACCGGCCCGTGACCGGCGTTGATCGTGCGGTCCGCCGTACCGGGCGGCGTGCGGTCCGCCGTCGTCCGGAGGTGTGGCCTGCCCCCGGTCAGCGGACGACGTCGAAGACGTTCTTCTGCACGCCGTTGGCGTAGGCCTCGTGCTCGACCAGCTTCAGCTTCTGGGCGTCCTTGTCGGAAGCGCTGAACAGGCGCTTGCCCGCGCCGAGCAGGAGCGGGAAGACCAGCAGGTGGTAGCGGTCGATGAGGCCGGCGTCCGACAGACCCTGGTTCAGGGCTGCGCTGCCGTGCACGATGATCGGGCCGCCCTCGGTCTCCTTCAACGCGGCGACGTCGTCGAGGGAGCGCAGGATGGTGGTCTCGCCCCAGTTCGCCACCAGGTCGTCCTCGGTGAGGGTGGTGGAGACGACGTACTTCGGCATCACCTTGTAGTCGGCGAAGTCCTCCATGTCCGGCCAGACCGGGCTGAACGCCTCGTAGCTGGTCCGGCCCATCAGCATCGCGGTGGCTTCCTGCTGCTCACGTCCCTTGATGTCGAAGGCTTCGGGGAGGAACTCGACGTTCTTGAAGGTCCAACCGGAGTTCCGGTAGCCGGGCTCGCCGCCCGGGGCCTCGACGACGCCGTCGAGGGAGACGAAGGCGGTGCTGATCAGAGTACGCATCGGAAGTTCCTCGGTTGTCTCGTGTCCGGTTTTCTGATGTCGAGCGGCGCGGAAGGCGCGCGCCGGGGTCGCACCCGCGGCTGTGGCGCACCGACCATGATCTCTGACTGTGGATCACCGGGAAACTCATCGGTCGTCCGCCACTGTGTGCCCGAGGCGGGCGAGGGGCCCGTTCGGGAGCGGCGGCGCCGGTTTCGGAGGCGAGGCGAACGCCGGTGACGAGCCCGTGCCTGTTTCCCGCAAGTGCGGTGAAGAAACCAGGTGATCCGGCCGTATGTTCTTCCGTTCGCCGGGCACCAGGAGCGGCGGAGGTTGATAACTATGGTTCCCCTGCTTCTCGTTCTCCTGCTGGCTCTGATCCTCTTCGGCGCGGGCTTCGCGCTGAAGGCACTGTGGTGGATCGCCGTCATCGTGCTGGTCGTCTGGCTGCTCGGCTTCGTCATGCGCAGTGCGGACACGGGCGGCCGCAAGGGCCGCTGGTACCGATGGTGACCCGCTAGACGACAGCCGGCCTGTGGGCCCCGGGAACACCCGGGGCCCACAGGCATGTCCCCCGCCGTACCCCTCTTCGGACAAACGGTGTGAGAAGCCCGCTTCCGGGCACCAGGGCTCATAGCTGGGGTCCGGTGAAGCAGCGGAACCTGCGCCTCCAACCACCGGACCCCAGCGGCAGGACGGCCGGGCGCCACCTCCCGCCGATGCGCTCGGACATCTCCTCACCCCGACCGGCCGGTCCGGCGGTCGCCGCTCGCCGGACGGACCGCCGTCGGCAACAGATCCACGGCCGACGCGGCCCCTTCACCGGATCCCGCTGCGACGAGGACCGCGAATCTTCCCCCTCCTGAAATGTGTCAGAACGTACACAGGGGCCACTCGTGTCAAGAACGGACGGCTACGTGTGATTTCCGACGTACCGCCTTCTCTGCACGCAGCACATCCGATGGGAGAAGCCGCCGATGACTGAGTCCATACAGACCGGAACGGGGACGACCCGAGAAAAGGCCAAGGCGGAGACCTCGGCGACGGCCGGCCAGGCCAAACAGGCCGCGAGCCAGGTGGCGGGAACCGCGGCGGAACAGGTGCAGAACGTAGTGGGTGAAGCGCGGCAGCAGGCGGGCACGGTCATCGACGAGCTGCGCCACCGTGCGATGGACGAGGCCGAGGGTCAGGCCAAACGGGCCGCGGACACGCTGCGCCAGTGGGCGGGCGACCTCTCCGGCCTGGCCGAGAACGCCCAGGGCGACTCGCCCGCCCGCAGCCTCGCCGCCCAGGTCGCCGACAAGGGCCACCGGGCGGCCGACTACCTGGACGAACAGGGCGTCGACGGCCTCGTCTCCAACCTCCAGGGCTTCGCCCGCCGACGGCCCGGCGTCTTCCTCGGGGGCGCCCTGCTGGCCGGACTGGCGGTCGGGCGCCTGGGTCGGGCGGCAGGATCCGCCCGGTCCGGTGGGAACGGGTCGCAGCCGCCCGCCGGAACGCCGGACCAGGGCGCGCTGAGCACCCCCGTCTCCCCCGCGCTGCCCACCGGTCCCTTGACGGGCGCCACCCACGGCGCCCCCGGACACGTGCCGCCCGCCCCGCCGGCACCCCCGGTCACCGGTACGCGGCCGGACGGCATCACGGACCGCCCGTACCCGGAGGTGTGAGATGGCCTCACTCTCCCCCATTCCCGGCTCGACCGGGCCGCAGGAGCAGGACCGGTCCATGGGCCAGCTGCTGTCCGAGGTGACCGGGGACCTCCAGACGCTCTTCCGCCAGGAGGTCGAGCTGGCCAAGACGGAGATCAGGGAGGAAGCCACCAAGGCGGGCAAGGCCGCCGGAATGTTCGGCGGTGCCGGTTTCGCCGGTTACATGGTCCTGCTGTTCCTGTCGCTGGCCGCCGTGCTCGGCCTGGCCAACGTGATGGACGGGGGCTGGGCCGCCCTGATCGTCACCGCCGTGTGGGCCGTCGTCGCGGCCGTGCTGTACCAGAAGGGCCGCGGACGGATGCGCACCGTCTCCCCGAAGCCCGAGCAGACCGTCGAGACCATGAAGGAGAACGCGGAATGGGCACGTCATCCGACCAAATGAGGGCCGAGATCGAGGCCACCCGCGGCCGGCTGTCCGAGGACGTGGACCGGCTCGCCGATCGCACGAGCCCCAAGCGGGCGGTGCGCCGCCGCAAGGAGCGGATGCGCGGCGCCGTGTCGGGCGTCCGTGACCGGGTCATGGGCACGGCGTCGGACACCGCCCACGGTGTGACCGGTGCCGCGCAGTCCACGGCCGCCTCCCTCCAGGAGGGCACCGGACAGGCGGTCGAATCGGTGCGGGACACCGCCGACCAGGCGGGTCGAGCCGTGCGGCAGGCGCCCGACCTCGCCCGTCGTCAGACGCGCGGCAACCCCCTGGCGGCCGGCCTGGTCGCCTTCGGCGTCGGGGTGCTGGCGTCCTCCTTGCTGCCCGCCTCCGAGATCGAGCAGCAGAAGGCGTCCGACCTCATGGAGAGCGAGGCGCTGGAGCCGGTCAAGCAGGCCGCCACGGAGTCCGCGCAGCACCTCAAGGAAGGTGCCAGGGAAGTGACCCAGAGCGCGGCCGCCGAGGTGAAGGACAGTGCCACGCAGGCTGCCCGCACCACCCAGGACGAGGCGCGTGACCAGGCCGGCCAGGTCACGGAACAGGCGCGTGACTCCGGGAGGAACCTCGCGGACGAGGCCAGGCAGAAGGGCTCCGGGGCCGGCTGATCGGCAGACCCGTCCCGCCGTCGACGACGCCGCCTCCCCGGCCGCTGGTACGGGGAGGCGGCGTCGTCCGTCGCGGGCCGCAACGGCATCGGCACCGCGGCACCGGCCGGGCGCACCGCGTTCACCGAGGTGAGAAGCTCCCCGTTTCGGGCAGTCGCCCCGTGGGACCCAGAGGGCACGGCCGCCCACGCAGGGAACGAGGACCAGATGGACCACGAGGAGATCGAGGCACGGTTGCTGGACGGCCTGACGGTCGACGACCGCCGCCCGGAACAGCCGATACTGCTCAACGAAGCCCGCGAACCGATCACCACCTGGCGGGAGAACTACCCCTACGACCAGAAAGTGACGCGCAAGGAGTACGAGCAGTGCAAGCGCGTCCTGCAGATCGAACTGCTCAAGCTGCAGCGCTGGATCAAGGCCACCGGCGGCCGCCTGGTCGTGGTGTTCGAGGGCCGGGACGCCGCGGGCAAGGGCGGCACGATCCAGCGTTTCGCCGAGCGTCTGAATCCGCGCGGCGCCAACATCGTGGCGCTGGAGAAGCCCACGGAGCGCGAGAAGGGGCAGTGGTACTTCCAGCGCTACGTCAGCCATCTCCCCGGACCGGGAGAGATCGTCTTCTTCGACCGCTCCTGGTACAACCGGGCGGGGGTCGAACGCGTCATGGGCTTCTGTACGCAGCGGGAGTACGAGCTCTTCCTCGAGCAGTGTCCGTCGTTCGAGAAGATGCTGGTGGACGACGGCATCATCCTGGTCAAGTTCTGGTTCTCCGTCTCACGGGCGGAGCAGCGGACGCGCTTCGCGATCCGCCAGGTCGATCCGGTCCGCCAGTGGAAACTGTCGCCGACCGACGTCCGGTCCCTCGATCTGTGGGACGACTACACCACGGCCAAGGTGGAGATGTTCCGGGCCACCGACACCGAACACGCCCCCTGGACCGTCGTCAAGAGCAACGACAAGCGGCGTGCCCGCCTCGAAGCCATGCGCAGCCTGCTCCAACGGATCGACTACACCCCCAAGGACCCGGAAGCGGTCGGCAAGCCGGACCCGCTCATCGTCGGCGCCGCCGCCACCCTCCTCGAACCGGGTGAGGAGGACACGGCCCTCTCCCCGACCCCGCTGACCGCCCAGACCGGAGGCCCCGGGAACCACCCCGACACACAGACCACCGCGCTTCGATGATCGGGGCCCGCGCGCGTCGCGGCCGCTCGTACGGTCCGCCGTGACGGTGCCCGCCGCCGGCCGACGCACCGGGCGCCCCCCGCGTCGTGTCCGCCGTCGACGACGCCGTCCGGGGACCGGTGCCCGCGGCGGCCGGTTCCGTACCCTGGTTCGCATGCGCACGCGCCCCACTCTCAGCTGGACGCCCACCGAGGACCTGCCGCCGGGCACCACGGACCCGGAGCCGGTCGTCGAGGCGCTGAGCACCGGCGGTGTGCTGGTCCTCAGCGGGGCGGGCATCTCCACGGAGTCGGGCATCCCCGACTACCGGGGCGCGGACGGAAGCCTGAGCCGGCACACCCCGATGACCTACCAGGAGTTCACCGCCAGCGCCCGGGCCCGGCGCCGGTACTGGGCGCGCAGCCACCTCGGCTGGCGCACCTTCGGCCGCGCCCGCCCCAACGCCGGGCACCGGGCCGTGGCCGCGTTCGGCCGGCACGGACTGCTCTCGGGTGTGATCACCCAGAACGTCGACGGTCTGCACCAGGCCGCCGGCAGCGAGGACGTCGTGGAACTCCACGGCAGCCTGGCGCGGGTCGTCTGCCTCTCCTGCGGCGCCGTCAGCGCGCGCCGGGAACTCGCCCGACGGCTGACGGAGGCCAACGCGGGCTTCGAGCCGGTGGCCGCGGGAGTCAACCCGGACGGTGACGCCGACCTCACCGACGACCAGGTCGGAGACTTCCGCGCGCTGCCCTGCGCGGACTGCGGCGGCATCCTCAAACCGGACGTGGTGTTCTTCGGTGAGTCCGTTCCGCCGCAGCGGGTCGAGGACTGTCGTGAACTGGTCCGCCGAGCGACGTCGCTACTGGTTCTGGGCTCCTCGCTGACGGTGATGTCCGGGCTGCGGTTCGTCCGCCAGGCGGCCGAGGCGGGGAAACCGGTTCACATCGTCAACCTCGACCCGACCCGGGGCGACCGGCACGCGGCGGCCCGGGTGGCGCTTCCGCTGGGCACGGTCCTCACCACCGTGACCGGCCGTCTGGGCATCCCCGTGGACGACGAGGAGACGGCCCGGCCGAGGTGACGACGGGGGGCGGCACCACCGAGGGCCTGTCCGGGGGCTCGTGCCGGAGACGCGGGGGGCCGGACGTACCTGCGGGTGCGGCGTTCGAGAACGCCCCTGGGAGACGCCGTACCGACGTGCGACACTTCCTGCCATGTTCGGCGTCAACGACCTCCCCACCTATCTGGCAGGGCTCGCCCTGATCATCCTGCTGCCCGGCCCCAACTCGCTGTACGTCCTCTCCGTGGCCGCCCGGCGCGGGGTGCGGGCCGGTTACACCGCAGCTGCCGGCGTGTGGTGCGGCGACGCCGTGCTGATGACCCTCTCCGCCGCCGGTGTCGCCTCCCTGCTCCAGGGCAACGCCGTGCTCTTCGGCATCGTGAAGTACGCGGGCGCCGGCTACCTGACCTGGCTGGCCGTCGGGATGCTCCGGGCCGCGTGGGGGATGTGGCGCAGCCGGCGGGAGCGGGCCGCGTCCGACGTCCGGTCCGCCGGCGTCGCCGACGAGCGTCCCTTCCGGCGGGCCCTGGTCATCAGCCTCTTCAACCCCAAGGCCATCCTGTTCTTCGTCGCCTTCTTCGTGCAGTTCGTCGACCCGGGCTACGCCTACCCGGCGCTGTCGTTCGTCGTCCTCGGCGTGTTCGCGCAGTTGGCGAGTGTCCTGTACCTGAGCGCGCTGATCTTCAGCGGGACGCGTCTGGCCGCGGCGTTCCGGCGGCGCAAGCGGCTGGCGGCGGGTGCCACGTCGGCCGCGGGGGCCCTGTTCCTCGGGTTCGCCGTCAAGCTGTCGCTGGCCGGCGGCTGAACCGAGGCGTATCACCCGCCGTGGCCGCGGACTCGATCGTGCGGGATCCCCCGCGAGACCGCCGGCGCCCGAACCGTCACCCCTACCGCGACCGCTCGACCGGAGGCGCCGCCCGGCCGCCGTCGTCCTGAGCGGCCAGAGCCCGGGCGGCCCGGTCGCGGTGCGTGCGGAAACGGCGCAGGTACGACCGTGCCATGGGGCCCGGCGGGACCCCGCGGGCGAAGGCCCGCATGTTGCGTTCGCCCGTGTTGTAGCCGAGGGCGAGGAGTTCGTCGCGGGTGTAGCGGCGCACGTGCCGCTCCGGAAGGGTGCGGTCGAGGTCCTGCAGGTGCAGGGCCGCCGCCCGGATGGCGAACGCGGGATCCTCGCGGAGGTCCCGCCACCGCTTCGACAGGCCGTGCGTCCGCCGGACCCGCTCGAACGTCGCACGGTGCATGTTGGCCAGTCCGAAGGACGCTCCCGGCTTCCACCACTGCCACAGCCGTTCCAGCAGCGGATGGTGCGGTTTGTACGCCTCGTTGTGCAGGACGGTCATCACGAGGAGGGGTGAGACGCCGGCCTCTGCGGCGCAGCGCGCCACCTGCGGGGCGTAGTCGGCCGGGTCGTACCCACCGGGCCGCAGCGGCGGCTTCCGAACACCACCGGGGCCCGTCGGCCCGACCCCTCGCCCGGTCCCCGTCGCCCGCTCCGCCATCCTCGACCGCCTCTCTTCTGCTGCCCGCCCTCGCCCGTACGGCGGGGCCGTCCCTGTGGGGTGCACGTGCCCCTGCGCCCCGGCCTCAATCCGGCCCGCGACGGCTGGAGTGCCGCGCCGCCGACCGGGCATCCGGTTGTGCGGGCCGTCGCGGCGGCCCTTGACGTTTGCCTTCACGGTCCAGTGGGAGATTCGGCGTGATACTCGACGACATACCGGCACCCCGCGCTCACGACGACGCACCCGACACGGCGGCGCGCAAGCACCGCCTGCGCCGTCGCCTGGAGCGGCTGATCGGCGTGGCCGCCACCGAGGGCAACGCGCTGGTACCCCTGCGCAACGGTGACGAGATCTTCCCCGCGATGCTCGGGGCGATCCGTTCGGCCGAGCACACCATCGACATGATGACCTTCGTGTACTGGCGGGGTCAGATCGCCCACGACTTCGCCGCCACCCTGGCCGACCGCGCCCGCGAGGGAGTGCGCGTGCGACTGCTGCTCGACGGCTTCGGCGCCAAGGAGATCGAAGGGCGGCTGCTGAACCTGATGAGCGAGGCGGGCGTCCAGGTGGCCTGGTTCCGCAAGCCCGCGTGGCTGTCGCCGTTCAAGCAGAACCACCGCTGCCACCGCAAGGCCCTCATCGTCGACGAGCACACCGCCTTCACCGGCGGCGTCGGCATCGCGGAGGAGTGGAGCGGCGACGCCCGCAACCCCGGCGAGTGGCGGGACACCCACGTCCAGGTGCGCGGTCCGGCCGTGGACGGCATCGCGGCCGCGTTCGCGCAGAACTGGGCGGAGTGTCACGACGAACTCTTCGACGACCGTGACCGCTTCACGGCACACCCGCAGGCCGGCTCGTCGGTGGTGCAGGTGGTGCGCGGCTCCGCGAGCATCGGCTGGCAGGACATGCAGACGCTCATCCGGGTCATGCTCACCTCCGCCGAGGAACGCTTCCGGCTGGCCACCGCCTACTTCGCCCCGGACACCTACTTCATCGACCTGCTGTGCGAGACCGCGCGGCGCGGCGTGTGCGTCGAGATCCTGCTGCCCGGGCCCCACACCGACCAGCGGGCCTGCCAGCTCGCCGGGCAGCACCATTACACGCGGCTGCTGGAGGCAGGCGTGCACATCCGCCAGTACCAGCCGACCATGATGCACGCCAAGATCATCACCGTGGACTCGGTGGCCTCCCTCATCGGGTCCACGAACTTCAACCGCCGGTCCATGGACCACGACGAAGAGGTGATGCTCGCCGTCCTGGACGAGGAGTTCACCGCCGCGCTCGACCGCGACTACGACGCGGACCTGCGCGACAGCGTGGACGTCGACCTCAGGCGGTGGAGGCGGCGGGCGGTGCTGCAACGCGCCAAGGAGGCCGCAGTCCTCCCGATCCGGCGTTTCCTGTGAGCCGTCCGTCGAGAGTGCCCCCGCAGCCGGAGCATGCGGGGGCACTCTCACTCGTCCCCCCGGTGAGCGGCGGCGCCGAAGCGCGTCGGCGGGTACCGGCGGACGAGCGGGCGGGCCGGGACGAGGAAGGTCTCGCGCGAGGGACGTCGCCGCGGATCCGCGTGCGGGACCGGTGGGGGGCGGTGGTCGGGGACGAGCCGCCATCACCTCGGCGTTTCCTCGCGCTTCCGCGCACTTCCTCGCGCGCGGACACAGCGAAGAACGGGACCCGGATGCCGGGTCCCGTTCCGAATGCCGCGGACGGACTGTCAGCTGGTGCTGAGCATGCCTTCGCGCAGGCGGGTCAGGAGGCGGGAGATCAGCCGCGAGACGTGCATCTGGGAGACGCCGAGGCGTTCGCCGATCTGGGCCTGGGTGAGTTCCTCCACGAACCGCCAGTGGATGATCCGACGGTCACGCTCGTCCAGCGCGGCCACCATCGGCGCCAGCGCGTGGAAGTCCTCGATCAGACCCAGCGCCGCGTCCTCGTTGCCGATGAAGTCCGCCAGCGCGGCCTCGCCGTCCTCACTGCCGCTGATCGCCGCGTCCAGCGACGCCGACGTGTA
>NZ_JBFBCB010000030.1:13253-105127 GCF_040682975.1 Streptomyces sp. NPDC051051 | reverse complement strand
TCGGGGCGACCCTCCGCCTTGCGATCGCACGCACCAGACGCCGCCGGGCCTGCCCTTCGGGCAGACGACGCTACTTTCGAAACACGCCCTAGCCGACCTCGTACTGGCCGACCTCCAGGAAGTGGCGCAGCGCTTCCGGGGTGTTGTCGTCGAGGGCGGCGCCGGCCGCTGCGCGCAGGGCGTCGCTGATGTCGGGGTCGGCGAGGAGCCGGGAAATGGCGACCCGGTCGTCCTCGGCCTGGGCCAGACGGTAGCCCGTCTCCAGCCAAGCGCGCGTCTGTTGGGGATCGTCGTTGTCGAGAAGCTGGTTGACTTCCGCAAGGACGCGCTTGCCGCTGTCCGGGTCGGCGAGAATCCTGGCGAGTGCGACCCGGTCGTCCTCGGCCTGGGCGATGGGATAGCCCGTCTCCAGCCAAGCGCGCATCTCCTCCACGGTGCCGCTGTCGAGGAGCGCGTTCGCCTCCCGGATCACGCGCTTGCCGCTGTCGGGGTCGGCGAGGATGCGGGATATCGCCACCCGCAGGTCGTCCGCACTCATCTCGTCGTAGGGCGAGCTGGGCATCGCGACGGTGACTGCGGGGGCGAGGGAGGCGGCCATGGACGGCGTAGCGAGTAACAGCGCCGGGGCAAGAGCGCCTGCGGCCACAGCAAGGATCACGCGAGTCGATCTCATGAGGTCAACCACCTTTGTCATGTTCAAGGAGTGCGGTGGTGAAATTCTCCCAGAAGGGGATGGGCTGGCGCAGTGCCTTGATCAGGCAGCCTTCGCCGGGTCCGGGACCTTGAAGTCGTACGCCCAGGCGAAGCGCGATGCCGCGTGCACACCGATGGCGAACTCGACCACCGTGCCCGAGGCCGTGTAGGTCGTTCGATGCAACTCGACGACGGGTTCACCCGGCGGCAGTTGGAGGAGTCCCACCTCGTCGGCCGTGGGACCTGCGCGGACAGCACTTCCTTCACGTGGTCGATCTCGTAGACCGTCGTGGCAGCGATGTCACCGTGAGTTCGAATCTCACCGCCTCCGCCGGTCGCGGACGTGCCGGTCGAAAGGGGTATCCCTCTGTAAAGGACGCCCTTTTGTGTCCCGTCCGTTCTACCGCGGTCCGGCCGTGTGGTCCGCCGCTTCCCCTGGGGTGTGTGCCGGTCGGCGCTCGTGACGGCCGTGGCGGGGAGTCGCCCGGGCCGTCAGCGGGTCAGGTGCGGGCGCCGGCGGCCGGGTCGTGCAGACAGAGCGCGATGTTCCGGACCGCGGCGGTGAGTTCCTCGATCACCCGGGCCGCCTGCTCGGCGTTGTGGAAGGCCGGGCGCCCGGCCAGGGACAGACCCAGCTTCTCCGCCGCCTGGAGGGCCTGCCCGGCGTCCTCGGCGGGAGCGGACGCGGCGGGGACGGCCGCCTCGGCTGCGGGAGGCGGTGAGGGTGCGGCGGGCCGGCCCGGCACGATCGGATCCGCCGCGGGTGCGTCGGGGATCGAGTGCGCGCCGGAGAACGAGTGGCCACCGGAGGTCGCGGGTGTGTTGGAGAACGAGTGGGCACCGGAGGTCGCGGGCGTCGGCTCGGGGGCGACCGGCGCCGACGGCCCGGTCGGCATCGCGCCGCCCGCCGATTCCCCCCGGTACCGGTCGAACGGGACGTGGAAGGCGCCGGAGTCACCGGTCATGGAGACGCAGTCCTCCTCGCCGGGCCGTGACGGTGCGACCGGTACGGGGTGCGTGCTCCGGGAGATCTGCTCGGCGTGCGGGCCCAGGTCCGGCGCGTTGCGGGTCCGGGGCAGCACGAAGTGCTCGAAACCGGGGAACGCCAGGGTGGTGGGGTGCGTGGCGGGACGCGGGTTGTACTCGGTCTGCCACTGCATGCGGTAGCAGTCGACCTGGTCGGCGCAGGCGGCGCGGGCGTGGAAGACCGCCGTGTCCTCCCCCAGGGGCGGGTACCAGAGGTTCGGCCCGGGGAAGCGCACGGTCCGCACCCGCGGCCTGATCGGCTCGGCGCACCCCATGCAGCAGCCCTCCGGCACCATGAGCGGGATGCCGCCGTTCTGCTCCGGCCAACGGGGGCCGCCCTCCCAGCGGTACTCCCCGTGACGGCAGGGCGGCAGTTCGCCGCAGGCGCGGCAGACGGCGTAGTGCTCCGGGAGGACCTGCCAGTCGTGGCTGGCGGGGGCGCACCAGTGCTTCGGCGTGGAGCGGGGCAGGTTCTCGTTGCGCAGTACGAGGACCACCGGGCGCTTGTAGAACTCGGCCCGTTCGGGAGCGGGTTTGCCCGCCTGGTTGTTGGCCCGGCGCAGCTCGTTGGCGTGCCACCACAACTCCACGTGGTCGCGCCACGCCTTCTCGTAGATGTCCGGCCACCGGTCGCCGGCGTAGCTGTTGATCTCCAGGATCCGCCATGCCTGCCGGTCGAGTACCACGATGGAGCCGGCCCGCAGCCGCATGTGTGTTCCGTTGTCACCCTCGTCCGGCCAGTCGTGCCGACCGATACGAGTGGGCTGGTCTGGGTGCCATCTGCGAGCCTGCATGTCATGCTCCTCGGCACGAAACTTCATAGTTTCAACTGGGGCAGTTGATGACATTCTGAACAATCGGGACGTTTAACTCGGTGTAGACACGCGCACACTGTTGACCGAAGACGGCCGGAAACGCTTTCCGCGACACCGATTCTTTTGGAAACACCCTTGGATGCGGGCTTTTTCGGCCCTCGGGGGTCACCGGACCCCGATGTTTCACCGAGCACGGAACAGTGACTCCGTACCCCGTCGTCCCGCCTCGACGCCCACCGTACGGGTGATGTCGCTTCGGTGGACGGCACTCCGTACGTGTGTATTGCACCGTGTCCCCGTCACCGGACGCCGTGCGGAGGTGTGCCCGGGGGCCGGGGCGCGGGGGAACGGTCAGGGGTCGTTCCGCTGCCCGGTGTCGGCGGGACCTGCTGACGGCCGGTCACGGACGGCAGGGGAAGCGGAGTGCTTGACCCTCACGTGGCGTCATGCCGCAGGGTCGGTGGTGTGGAAGAGCACCTGACCGTGGGACGCGTGGCCGAGCTGGCCGACGTGACCGTCCGCACGCTGCACCACTACGACGAGATCGGCCTCGTGCGGCCGTCCGCGCGGACGGCCGCCGGGTACCGGGCCTACTCGGTCGGTGACGTGGAGCGGCTGCGGGAGGTGCTCGCCTACCGGCGGCTGGGCTTCGGACTGCGCGAGATCGCGGATCTGGTGGACGACCCGGCCACCGACGCGGTCGCGCGCCTGCGCCGGCTGCGCGGCCTCCTGCTGGAACAGCGCGACCGCGCCGCCGCCATGGTGGCGGCCATCGACAAGGAACTGGAGGCGCGGGCGATGGGGATCAGGACGACGCCGGAAGAGCAACTGAGGGTTTTCGGGGCGCAGTTGTACGACGTCATCGGGTCCGCCTACCCGGCGACGCGGCGCACCGAGCCGCGGATCGCCGCGAGGGTCTGGGAGGCGCTCGGGGACGCGCGGACGGTACTGAACGTCGGGGCCGGCACCGGCTCCTACGAGCCCCCCGACCGTGACGTCACGGCGGTGGAGCCGTCGGCGGTCATGCGGGCGCAGCGCCCCGCCGGTGCGGCGCCGTGTGTGGCCGCCGCCGCGGAGAGCCTCCCGTTCGAGGACCGGTCCTTCGACGCCGCGATGGCCTTCAGCACCGTCCACCACTGGCGGGACCCGATCGCCGGGCTGCGCGAGATGCGGCGCGTGGCCCGCCGCGTGGTGGTGTTCACGCACGACGCCAGTGACGCCGGATGGCGTCTGAGGTTCTGGCTCACCCGTGACTACCTGCCCGAGGTCGCCGGCCTGGTCGCGGGCCGGCCCCCGGTGGACCGGCTGGCCCGGGTGATCGGGGCCCGCATGGAGCCGGTGCTCGTTCCGTGGGACTGTGCCGACGGCTTCCTGGAGGCCTACTGGCGCCGGCCCGAGGCGTACCTGGACGAACGTGTGCGCCGCGCGGTGTCGGTGTGGACCAGGGTCGGGCCGGAGGCCGAGCGACGGGCGGTGAACGAACTCCGCGACGACCTTTCCTCGGGCCGGTGGGCCGAACGCAACCCCGATCTCGTCGCCCTCGACGCGGCAGAGCTCGGTCTCCGCCTGCTCGTGGCGTGAATCGTCGTGAGGTCGGAATCGGAAGGGGTGCCACCCTCCCAGGTGGCACCCCTTCCGGGTTCCCCCGTCACGGTGGCTCGTGGGGGCCGGCGGCCCGGTGGGTGGTGTCGGGGGACGGCGGGGGCCGGTGGCGGGTCATGCGGGCCGCCGAGGCCAGGGTCGAGCGGGCCTCTCGGGGTGGGAGGCCGGTGCGGACGGCCGCGTCGACGAGGGCTTCGGAGAGTGCCTCGCCGATGCCGTCCTCGTGGGCCCGGCAGGCCGCCCAGTACAGGCGGGTGTTGCGTTGTCCCCGGTGAGCCGCGAGGACGAACTGGACGAGGCCGTGGCCGTGTGCTCCGCCGGCTGCCGGGGACGCCTGGCGGCGGAGGCGGGGCGGGGGGAGGAGCAGGCGCAGGAGGGCGCGGGGGCAGGGGGCGGGGACGAGGTGCCCGGTGCCGGGGGCGACGGCGTACACGCCGCGGTCGGTGCGGGAGCCGGGGCCGACGAGGTAGCCGCCGGCGCCGCGGATGTCGATGCCGGGGGCGAGGCGGCCGGCCGAGTTGGGGACGACGACGTCCGCGGGGCCGGTGAACCAGAGGTGGCGGCCGCCGGAGGGGGTGAGGACGACGACCGTGGGCGGGATGGTGAAGAGGTGGCGCAGGGCGAGTTCGCGCAGGGCGGTGGTGGAGTCGGTGCCGGACTTGGTGTCGAGGTCGACGCCGATCAGGTGGTGCGGGGGGAGTCCGCAGGCGATGCCGTAGCCGGTGGACCAGGGGGCGGCGGCGAACAGTTCGCGGATGCGCGCGGGGTCGGTGCCGGCGTCGTACACGCCGTGGCCGGGGCGGCCGCATTCGCCGTGGCAGGGCGGGGCCGCGGGGTCGTCGCGGTGGGGGGAGCGCAGGGCGGGGAGCTTGGTGCGGGACAGGGGGATGACGGCCAGGCCGCGTTCGGCGGCCGACAGGGCGTGGGCGAGGGCCAGGGTGGTGGCCTGCCGGGGGTACCGGTCCGTGGTGGCCATGACTCTATTTTCGTACATGAGTTCGAGAAAGGGAAGGGGGTCGTCCACCCTCCGGCGCCGGTCCGCCTCCTTCCGCGCCGGATGTGCTCCGTGGGGTGGGAACGCGTCCGCGCGGCGGTGCTCCGGTGTCGCCGAGGCCGTCCAGGGCGCCGCCCGTGCCCCGGCCGCCGCGGATGCGGATGCGAGTGCGGGAGCGGGTGCGCTGAGCCCGGCGCCGGGGCCGGCGGCCGACGGCTGGGACGGGGCCGGGGGGTGCCGGTGCCGTCGACGTGTGGCCCCCAGGGGTGATCCCGCAGGAGCGGTCGTGGTCTCGTCCACCTTCAGGAGGTGGAGCCGGCACCACCCCTACAACCTGAGGCGGACTCGCCTTCGGCACCTACGGCCGATCCGCGGGAGGCGGGTGCGAACCTAGCGTGGAGCCCATGACCACACCCGTCTGCACCCGCGCTTCGAACGGCAAGACGCGGCCTTCTCCGTACCCGTCCTTCACGTCGTACGTCAGCGCCCGTCAGCCGGTGCTGCTGCGCACCGCGCGGTCGCTGACCGCGAACCCGAGCGACGCCGAGGACCTGCTGCAGACCGCGCTCGCCAAGACCTATGTCGCGTGGGAGCGGATCGAGGACCACGGGGCGCTCGACGGCTACGTCCGCCGGGCCCTGCTGAACACGCGCACCTCGCAGTGGCGCAAGCGCAAGGTCGACGAGTTCGCCTGCGAGGAGCTGCCGGAGCCGGAGCCGCAGCCCGGCGACGGGGACCCGGCCGAGCGGCAGGCGCTGCACGACGCGATGTGGCGGGCGATCATGAAGCTGCCGGCCCGGCAGCGGGCGATGGTCGTCCTCAGGTACTACGAGGACCTCAGCGAGGTGCAGACGGCCGAGGTGCTCGGCGTCTCGGTGGGCACGGTGAAGTCGGCGGTGTCGCGGGCGCTCGGCAAGCTCCGGGAGGACCCTGAGCTGGGCGTCGTCCGCTAGCGCGCCGGCGTCGCGGTACGGCGTGGGCGGCAACGTGACCCGATCGATCCCCGCCCCCTAGTGACATACCGCTTGGTATGTGCGCAGAATCAGCGCAACCGTTACCACCGCGTAGGCAATGTCGCCGCACCTGGGAGGACGCCGTGCTGAGCACCATGCAGGACGTACCGCTGCTGATCTCGAGGATCCTGACCCACGGGTCGACGATCCACGGCTCGTCGCAGGTGACGACATGGACCGGCGAGGGCGAGCCGCAGCGGCGCACCTACGCCGAGATCGGCGCCCGCGCGGCCCAGCTGGCGCACGCCCTGCGCGAGGACCTCGGTGTCACCGGCGACGACAGGGTCGCGACCCTGGCCTGGAACAACGCCGAGCACGTCGAGGCCTACTTCGCGATCCCCTCCATGGGCGCGGTGCTGCACACCCTCAACCTGCGGCTGCCCGCCGAGCAGTTGGCGTGGATCGTGAACCACGCGGCCGACAGGGTCGTCATCGTCAACGGCTCGCTGCTGCCGCTGCTGGCCCCGCTGCTCCCGCACCTGAAGACGGTCGAGCACGTGGTCGTGACCGGTCCCGGCGACCGCTCGCTCCTCGCGGGCGCCACCGCCCGGGTGCACGAGTACGAGGACCTGATCGCCGGGAAGCCGACCGCCTACGACTGGCCCGAGCTGGACGAGCGCCAGGCCGCCGCCATGTGTTACACCTCCGGCACGACCGGAGACCCCAAGGGCGTGATCTACAGCCACCGCTCCATCTACCTGCACTCCATGCAGGTCAACATGGCCCAGTCGATGGGTCTGACCGACCAGGACACGTCCCTGGTGGTCGTCCCCCAGTTCCACGTCAACGCCTGGGGCCTGCCGCACGCCACCTTCATGACCGGCGTCAACATGCTGATGCCGGACCGCTTCCTCCAGCCCGCACCCCTCGCCGAGATGATCGAGGGCGAGAAGCCGACCCACGCCGCCGCGGTGCCCACCATCTGGCAGGGCCTGCTGGCCGAGCTGACCGCCAAGCCGCGGGACGTCTCCTCCCTCACCCAGGTCACCATCGGCGGCTCGGCCTGCCCGCCCTCCCTCATGGAGGCCTTCGACCGGCTCGGCATGCGGGTCTGCCACGCCTGGGGCATGACGGAGACCTCCCCGCTGGGCACCATCGCCCGCCCGCCGGCCGCCGCGGTCGGCACGGACGCGGAGTTCGGGTACCGCCTGACCCAGGGCCGTTTCCCGGCCGGGGTCGAGGCCCGCCTCACCGGGCCCGGCGGCGAGCGGCTCCCCTGGGACGGGGAGTCCGCGGGCGAGCTGGAGGTCCGCGGTCCGTGGATCGCCGGCGCCTACTACAACGGGCCCGGCGCCGAACCCCTGCGCCCCGCCGACAAGTTCAGCGAGGACGGCTGGCTGAAGACGGGGGACGTCGGCACCATCTCCGCCGACGGCTTCCTCACCCTCACCGACCGCGCCAAGGACGTCATCAAGTCCGGCGGCGAGTGGATCTCGTCGGTGGACCTGGAGAACGCGCTGATGTCCCACCCGGCCGTCGCCGAGGCGGCCGTGGTCGCCGTCCCCGACGACAAGTGGGGCGAGCGCCCGCTGGCCACGGTCGTCCTCAAGGAGGGCGCCACCACCGACTTCCAGGCCCTGCGCGCCTTCCTCGCCGAGGAGGGCGGCGTCGCCAAGTGGCAGCTCCCGGAGCGCTGGACGATCGTCGAGGCGGTCCCGAAGACGAGCGTGGGCAAGTTCGACAAGAAGGTGCTGCGCAGGCGGTACGCGGCGGGTGACCTGGACGTCACCCGGCTCTGACACACCCCGTCCGCCCGGCAGGGAACCTCGCGGCCCCTGCCGGGCGGACGGCTGTGCGGAGAGGGCCGGCCGGTGCCGGCCGGGGGACGCGTCCGCCGACGGGACTCGACCGGCGACGGTGTCCTGCCGGACCGTCCTGCCGCCGCGGCGCCGGGGGCCTACGCACGCTTGGCCGCCGTGGTTCCCCAGCCGGCCGTCAGCCACAGTCCCGCGATCGCGACCACGCCGGTCCAGCCGAAGTGGGTGAAGGCGAGGCCTGCCAGGGCCGAGGCGGTGGCTCCGCCGGCGAAGCCCGCCACGACGTAGGCGCTGTTGGCGGTGGCTGGGGCGTCGGTGGTGGTGAGGGCGAGGGTCTGGTTGGCGACGTGGGAGGCGACGAGGGCCGTGTGGATCACGATCGCGGCGGCGAACAGCGCGACCATCACCTGACCGCCCAGCCAGAACAGCGGCACCGACACCGCGGCCAGCAGATACGCGTTGCGGACCACCTTCGCGGCGCCGAAGCGGTCGACCAGGCCGCCGGCCAGCGGGGCGACGACGCTGGCGGCGAGGCCGAAGAGGCCGAACAGGCCGGCGGTCGCGGTGGAGAGGCCGTACGCCCCGCCCGTCAGCAGCAGGGCCAGCGAGGTCCACAGCGCGCTCCAGGCGCCGTACATGCCGGCCTGCCGCACGCACGCCCGCCACAGGTCGGGCGACCGGCGCACCAGGCCGGGCATGGCGCGCAGCCCGGCGAACAGGCCGCCGTCGCGGGGGCGACGGTGTTCGGCGGGCAGGGCGGCCGCGGTGAGCAGCCCGAGGACCGCGGTGAGACCGGCTGCGCCGACGAACACCGCGCGCCAGCCGAAGGCCTGTCCGGCGAGTCCGCCGAGGACGCGGGCGGCGACGATGCCGGTGAAGAGACCGGCGATGACGGCGGCGACGTGTCGGGCGCGGTGGTGGGCGGGGGCGCGTTCGGCGACCAGCGGCACCAGGAGCTGCGGCACGACGGTGGCGGCCGAGGCGACGAACACGGCGGCGGCGAGCGCGGCCGTGCCGGCCGCCGCGGCACCGGCGACCAGCGCCGCCGTGGTGACCAGCGAGAGGGCCGCGACGAGCGGGCGGCGGTTCACGCGGTCGCCGAGCGGGGCGAAGAAGAGGAGGCCGGCGGCGTAGCCGAACTGGGCGACCGACGCGATCCAGGCCACGGCCGAGGGCGCGGAGCCGAAGTCGTGGGCGATGAGGGGGAGCAGCGGGGCGGCCACGTAGATGTTGGCGGCGGTGACGGCGGTGCAGAGGGCGACGAGGGGGAGGAACAGGCGGTGGGCGAGCCGGGCCCGCCCCGCGGGCTCGGTGTGCTGCTGCCTGACGGTGACTGCGGACGGCATGGTGGACGCGCTCCTTCGAGCCGACTCCAATAACCAACCAGTTGGTTGGAACAGTGGGGGGAACAGTCTCGGCCGCGTGCCCATTCCCTGTCAACCAACCAGTTGGTTACCCGCGCGCTACCCTGGCCCCATGGCAACGACCAGGACCCCCCGCGACCCCGAGGCCACCAGGGCGCGGATCTTCGAAGCGGCGGTCGCCGAGTTCGCCCGGTACGGCATCGCGGGCGCCCGCATCGACCGCATCGCCACCGAGGCCAAGGCCAACAAGCAGCTGATCTACGCCTACTTCGGCAACAAGGCGGAGCTGTTCACCCAGGTCCTCGGCCGCCGCATGGTCGACCTCGCCGCCGCCGTCCCCGTCGACCCCGACGACGTCGAGGGCTGGATGGACCGGCTCATGGACTACCACGCCGCCCACCCCGAACTCCTGCGGCTCCTGTACTGGGAGGGCATCGAGTACGGCACCGCCGAACTCCCCGACGAGGCCGAACGGCAGGAGCACTACGCCCGCAAGGTCGCCGCCCTCCAGGACGGCCAGGACCGCGGGGTCATCGACGACGCGATCCCCGCCCGCGACCTGCTCTTCCTGCTGGTCGCGCTCGCCAACTGGGCCACCGTCATCCCCCAGATGCGCCGCATCCTGGTCGGCGAGGACGACCCCGACCGCGACCGCCTGCGCGCCTCCGTGAAGGAAGCGGCCCGCAGGCTGGTCGCCCGACCGTGAAGGAGGGCCCGGCCCCTCAGTTGGTGCCGATCCGCGCCAGCAGATCGACGATCCGGACCTGCACCTCCTCGCTGGTGGAGCGTTCCGCGAGGAAGAGGACGGTCTCGCCGGAGGCCAGCCGGGGCAGGTCCGCCTGGTCGACGGCGGCCGTGTAGACGACCAGCGGCGTGCGGCTGAGCTGCCGGTTCGCCCGCAGCCAGTCGATGATCCCGGCCTGACCCCGGTGCACCTGCATCAGGTCCATCACGACCAGGTTCGGCCGCAGCTGCCCGGCGAGCGTGACCGCGTCCGCGTCGCCGGCCGCCCGCGCGACCTGCATCCCGCGCCGCTCCAGCGTCGCGGTCAGCGCCAGCGCGATCTCCGCGTGCTCCTCGATCAGCAGCACCCGCGGCGGATGCTGTTCACTGTCCCGCGGCGCGAGCGCCTTCAGCAGTACGGCGGGATCGGCGCCGTACGCCGCCTCGCGCGTCGCCTGCCCGAGCCCGGCCGTGACCAGCACCGGCACCTCCGCCGCCACCGCCGCCTGACGCAGCGACTGCAACGCGGTCCGGGTGATCGGCCCGGTCAGCGGGTCGACGAACAGCGCGGCCGGGAACGCGGCGATCTGGGCGTCGACCTCCTCGCGCGAGTGCACGATGACCGGCCGGTAGCCGCGGTCGCTGAGCGCCTGCTGCGTACTGACGTCCGGAGCCGGCCACACCAGCAGCCGGCGCGGGTTGTCCAGCGGCTCCGGCGGCAGCTCGTCGTCCATCGGCTGCGGCCGCGGCGGATCGGCGACCTCGACGGCCCCGCCCGGCCCGTCCAGCGGCTCCGGCCCCTCGGCGGCGTTCTTGTCCGGCGCCCCTATGGCGTACGACCGCCCCGCCCCCTCGGTCCCGGGCGCGAGCCGCGACTGACCGGCCAGGGACTGCCCGGCCGTCGGCTGCCCGGGAAGCGGCTGGCCCGCGAGGGAGGGGTGCGCGACGGGCGCGCCCGGAGCCGCCGGCGCCTGCGGTACGGCGGCCTGCTCGGCCGTCGGGTGCGGACGGGCCGTCTGCTCCTGTCCCGCCGCCGGGTCGGGTCGCGTGCCCAGCTTGCGGCGCCGCCCGGAGCCGTTCGGGTGGTGCGGGGCGGGGGTGGCGGAGGCGGAGAGGGGGGCCGCGGGCTGGGCGGCCTGCGCGGCCTGCTGCAACCGCTGGACCGGCTGGGCCTGCGGTGCCTGCTGCACCTGCGCGGCCTGCCGGGTGAAGGGCACGCCCTGGCCCAGTGTCCGCACGCTGATCGCGCGGCCCTGGGTGGAGTGGGGGTCGACGGGCGGGACCGGCGCGGCCTCGGCGGGCAGGGGCTGAGCCACCCGCGGCGGTGCCGTGGCCGCCTCGGGCGGCAGCGGGGTGCCCGAACCGGGGGTCGGCGTCGCCGGGACGGCCGCTTCGGCGGGGAGCGGCCCGACGGGCGGGACCTGCGCGGGGGCGCCCGCCTGCCCCGGCACGGTCGGTACGGCCTGGGGGGCCGCAGCGCCCGGACCGGCCTGGCCCGCCTGGCCGGGGATGACGGGCTGCCCGGCGGCCGGCCCACCGGGCAGCGGCTGCGCGGGTGCCGGCACCGCCTGACCGGGGAGCGGCTGAGCCGGAAGCGGCAGTTCCGCTGCGACCTGGACGGGCGTGACCGGTGCGGGCGCGGAACCCTGTGCCGGAGACGCCTGCGGAGCCTGCGCCTGCGGTGCCTGAACCCGAGGCGGCTGCGCCTGCGGAGCCTGTGCCTGTGCCGGAACGGTGGCGGCCGCGACGCCCTCGGTCCCGGTCCCCGCCTCCGGCTGGCCGCCCGCCCGCCGCCGACGGCCCGTGGGCGCGGTGGTGGGGTGCGGCTGCGGCGGGGTGCGGTCGTCGGCCTGGCCGTGCGGGACGGCGTCGTGCCGACCGTGGTCGATCGGCGAGTCGTCGGACGCGGCCTGAGCGGGCACCTGAGCCTGCCCGGGAACGGGCAGCGGAACGGGAACCGGAACCGGTACGGCGTCCTGCCCCGGAACGGGAGCGACCGGCACCGGCCCCTGCCGCCCCGGAACCTGCCCCGCTTCCCGCGCCTCCGCGCTGCCGTCCGTCCCCTCCGCGCCGTCCGTCCCCCCGGTCGACCGGTCCGCCTCCGCGGGCGGCAGGGCGAACACCGTGCGGGGCCCCGCTTCCTGCGCGGCGGCGCGTTCGTTCGCGGCGGCCAGGGCGCGCCGGCGGCGGCCCGTCGGCTGTTCGGCGCCCTCCGCGGGCACCGGGGTGCTCGCGAGCGCGGGCAGGGCGGGCGGCAGGGCCGCCTGCGGCTCGTCGCCGTCGCGCCGGGCCCGCCGTCCGCCCGGCGTCGGCACGCCCTGCGGCGGGACGGTGCCGCCGAGTCCTGTGCCCGAGGCGGCGGTGCCCGCCGCGTGCTCGGCGGCCGTGACGACGGCGCCCTCGCTCACCCCGGCGTCCCCGCCGGTTCCGGCGGACCGCGCGTGCCGTCGGCCGGTCCCGCCGGAGGCGTCGGCCTCCTCGACGGGGGCCGGGGCCGCAACCTCCTCGGCGGCCGGGCCGCGCCGGCGGCGCCGGCCGGTCGGCACCGCGGACTCACCCTCGGCACCGGCGGGCGCCGCGCCCGCGACCTCGCTCTCCAGGAAGGCGTCCACGGAGGACCGCCGGGCCCGTCGCCGCCCCGCGACGGCGGTCTGCCCGTCGGCCGGGTCACCCGCGGCGACGCCGTCGGCCGTCTCGGCGGCCCCGCCCGGCGAACCGCCCGGCGAACCGGCCGGCAGCGCGACGGCGGAGCCGACGGCGGGAGCGGCGACGGCGCCCGCCCCTCCGCCCAGCGGGACCTCGAGGACGTACGCGCTGCCGCTCATGCCCGGCACCTCGTGCGTCTGGAGCACGCCGCCGTGCGCCCGCACGATCCCGCGCACGATCGGCTCGTGCACCGGGTTGCCGCCCGCGTACGGGCCGCGCACCTCGATGCGGACCACCTCGCCGCGCTGGGCGGCGGCCACGACGACCGTGTTGTCCATGTAACCGCCCGCCGAGACGGGCGCGTTGCCGGTGGCGTCGACGCCCGCGACATCGGCGACGAGGTGGGCGAGCGCGGTCGCGAGGAGCCGCGCGTCGACCTCGGCCTCGATGGGCGGCGCGTGCACGGCGAACTGGACCCGGCCGGGCCCGACCAGCTCGACGGCCCCGTCGACACCGGCGGCGACGACGGCGTCGAGCATCACCTTCGTACGGGTGATGGCCTCGCCACCGGTGTCCAGGCGCTGGTAGCCGAGGACGTTGTCGATGAGGGTGGTGATGCGGGCGTACCCGGCCGACAGGTGGTGCAGGACCTGGTTGGCCTCGGGCCACAGCTGCCCGGCGTCGTCGGCGGCGAGCGCCGACAGTTCGCGGCGCAGCTCGTCCAGGGGGCCGCGCAGCGACCGTCCGAGCAGGGTCAGCAGCTGGTCGTAGCGGGCGGCGAGGGCCTCGTACCGGTCCTTCTCCCGCTCGCCGAGCGCGGCGTAGCGCTCCTCGCCGGCCGCGAGCTCCTCCTGGTGGCGCTCGTGCAGCTCCTCCACCTCGGTGACGTGCTGCTGGCGCAGCGCGGTGAGGTCGGAGGCGTGCTCCTCGGAGAGCCGCTCCAGCTCGTCCCGGTGCCGCTTCTCGACGGCGTCCTTCTCCTCGGCGAGGGAGTCGTACGGCCGCCGGTCGGTGAAGGTCATCACGGCGCCGACGAGCTGGTCGCCGTCGCGGACGGGCGCGGTCGTCAGGTCGACCGAGACCTTGTCCCCGCTCTTGGACCACAGCACCTGCCCGCGCACCCGGTGCTTGCGCCCGGAGCGCAGGGTGTCGGCGAGCGGCGACTCGTCGTAGGGGAAGGGGGAGCCGTCGGCGCGGGAGTGCAGCACGAGCGTGTGCAGCTCCTTGCCGCCGAGATCGCTCGCCCGGTAGCCGAGGGTCTGGGCGGCGGCCGGGTTGACCAGCACGATCCGCCCGTCGGTGTCGGTGCCGACGACGCCCTCGGACGCGGCCCGCAGGATCATCTCGGTCTGCCGCTGCGACCGGGCCAGCTCGGCCTCGGTGTCGACCGTGCCCGACAGGTCGCGCACCACGAGCATCAGCAGCTCGTCGTTGGCGTAGCCGTAGCTGTCGTAGGCCTGCTGGCCGTTCTCGAGGTTGGCGCTGGTGACCTCGACGGGGAACTCGGTGCCGTCGGTGCGCCGGGCGGTCATCCGCGTGGGCTTGGTCCGGCCGCGCGGGTCCATGTGGTCCGGGCGCCGCATCGAGCCGGGGATGAGCTTGGAGTCGAACTCCGGCAGGAGATCGAGCAGTCCCCGCCCCACGAGGGCGGTGCCCGGCGTCTCGAACGCCTCCAGCGCGATGGTGTTCGCGTTGACGACGGTCCCGTTGGCGTTGACCAGGACCAACGCGTCGGGCAGTGCGTCGAGTATGGCCGCGAGGCGAGCAGCGCCTCGGGATGGCCTGCTGCTCACGAGTCGCTTCCTCCCTGTTACCGCACCTTGCCGACCGCCCGGGCCATATTGCCAACCCTCCCGCAGCGTGTCACGCGAGCGAGTCTAAGGGTTGGGGCCGTGCGCGCGGCGCCGGATGAGAGGCAGCTCGCACGACGAAGTGCCCCAGAACGTACGACCGCCCGCCCCGCCTTCGCGGGACCTTCGCGGGACATTTACGCGACGGGTGCTCCCGCCACGGGAAACCTGTGCGGCTTCTGTGGGGTCGGGGGCGCCTGACCCCACGCTCCGGCGGGCGTCCTCGGACGGCGGCGGAACGGAACCCGGTCGACCGCCCCCGGCACCCCTCGTCAGGGGCGGGCCGCCGTCCGTCCCACCTCGGGCAGCAACGGCACGAACCGGTCCCAGCGCTCGATCTGGCATCCGTTGCCGCGCTCGAACGTCGTGTCGACGGGGCGCCCGGCCCACCGGCCGGTGACGTGAGCGGTGGCCGGACCGCCGTACCGCATGGTGCACACGCTGCCCTCCGGCACGGGTGCGAAGGGATCCCTCCCCCACCGGGTGTTGCGGTCCACGGCCGCGCAGGCCCCCGACACGTCCGGGTGCGTCCCCCGGCCCGGACGGCACCGCACCGCGAAGGTCCCGTCGGCGCCCCGGCCCGCGCCCCGGACGGTCACAATGAGGTGATCGCCGGAGGCGGGCCGGTCCTCGTCGCGGACGGGCGGCGGCGCGAGGGGCGGCCGGGCCGGGCCGGATCCGGCGTGGGCGGTGACGGAACCCGCGCCGAGGGAGCCGGCGACGGCGACGGCGGAGGCGGAGAGGGTGAGAACGAGCCGCCGCAGCGGTGTGACCTGGACCATGGCCTGCCTAACGCCCCACCCCCGGCGACGTTCCGCCCGGCGAATGCCTTTGCCCTGCGGGCCGCCCGCCTAGTACCGTGGACGCCGATTGGTGACACGACGCTCGACTGTGTCATCATCTGCACGCGCCACTCGCCGTCACGCGAGCGGCTGTGTGGAGGCGTCGCCTAGTCCGGTCTATGGCGCCGCACTGCTAATGCGGTTTGGGCCTCAAAGCCCATCGAGGGTTCAAATCCCTCCGCCTCCGCTCGACTTCGAAGCCCCGGTCCTCCGCGACCGGGGCTTCGTCGTTCCCGGCCTCCTGTTCCGCACCCCCGAATCGGGTGTTCTCGCAGCTCACAAGGGGTGGGGGAATCGGATTTCACATGGCGGCGGCAGTCATGTAATGTTCTTCCTGTCGCCGGGAGCGGGCCGCAAGGGCCGGGAGCGGAGACGGAAAACAGAAGAAGAACAAGCACTCGTAGCTTAACGGATAGAGCATCTGACTACGGATCAGAAGGTTGCAGGTTCGAATCCTGCCGAGTGCACACCGACGAGAGGCCCCGGAGAGATCCGGGGCCTCTCGCGTTGGACCGATCGAAGCCCTCCGGGAGACGGAAGAGGTGTTCGAGCGCTGCCGGGCGGCCGCGGTCGGGCGCATACTGGGGTCAATGACAAAGCCTGCTGCATCGAAGCGCCATCTGCCCACCAGCCCGTTCAAGGCTCCGGTCGCACCGCCGCCCAAGCAGTTCGCCGTGGGTGACCAGGTCACGCACGACGTGTACGGCCTCGGCCGGGTGATCGGCATCGAGGAGGGGATCGCGGTCCTCGTCGATTTCGGCTCGGCGCAACAGCGGATCCTCAGTCCGTACCCCAAGCTGACCAAGCTGTAGGACCCGCGGTGCCCTCTCACGGCACGCCGGCTTCCTCACGGCCCTGTAACGAATGGGAGTCCTCTCATCGACTCGACCTCGCTGTTCTCCGCTCCGGAAGGGGCGCCGCGCAGTTCCCTCGCGACCTCGCCGCCTCCGGCGGCGAACCCCTTCCAGGCACCGGACTTCGGAGACTTCGTGGAGTCCGCGGAGAACGACCACTTCCCGCTCGAGGACGTGCCGGAGTTCGTCCCCGAGCGCCGTTCGGCTCGGCGCAGGTCCGGCTAGCTTTCACCCGGGGCTGTCCGGCCCCGGCCCCGGTCTCACGAGCCGTGCGGGTCTTCGACGAGGACGGTCGGGGCCATGGCGCGGCTCGTGTCCAGGACGTGCGCCGTGCCGGCGGGACGCGTCCGGACGTGGCGTGCGCGATCGGCCCGGTGACGTCCCGCCACGCGGCGCGACGGTGTGCCGTGCCCGGTGGCCGTCGCCGGGCCCGGTGGGGATCGACCGCGGCCGACGGTGCCGCCCGGCGGTGACGTCCGGGACGCCACGCGTCCCGCCGGTGTGCGGACCGTCGTCGCTCGGTCGGCACGCGGGTCCGTCGTCCGGCCGGTGACCGCCCGCGCGACCTCGACCCGAGCGGGGCGCGGACCGCGCGAACGCCCGCCCACAGCATCGCAAACTCCCTCTCCGCGCCGACCGCCGGCCGCGCCGTGATCACTCCGGCGGGCTGGTGGACCTGCGCCCGCTCCGGCTCTCCCCCCGCTCCGGCTCTGCGCCCGGTCCGGCTTCGCGCCCGCCGGCCGCGTCACGACTCTCCGGGTGTCCGAAGGAACGCGGTCCCGGCCGGCTGCCGGTCCGACGGAAGCGCCGCCCGATGCGGTCCGGCGCGGTCACGGTCGGCGGAGCCGTGCGGAGCCCGCTCGGGGCGGCCGTGCTCCTCCGGTACGGGTTCGCCGTCCCCGGGGCGCCGTACCGGCACGCCGGGTTCCGGCGACCGCCTCAGCAGGCGCCGTCGGTCTTGAGCAGGTGTTTCTCCGCCCAGCGGCCCAGTTCCTGGAGGGCGGGGTCCAAGGCGGCCCCGGCGTCGGTCAGGCGGTACGAGACGCGGAGCGGCGGGCCCTCGTCGACCTCGCGCACCACGAGACCGGCGGCGCTCAGTTCGGTCAGGCGGTCGGACAGCATGCGTTCGCTGATGCCGGGGATGCCGCGGCGCAGTTCGGCGAAGTAGACCGGGCCCTGCATCAGCGCGGCCACGATCATGCCCGTCCAGCGCTTGCCGAGCAGCCCGAAGACGCTGGTGATGCCGTCGCCGACGCGGCTGCACGCCCTCGGCTCGTGATCCGTCCTCGTGTCCGCCATGCCCCCAGAGTACCGCCCTGTCGTTCGGGGATGAAAAAAAGTAAGTAGCTATGTTATTAGTTGTCACGTAGTTATTGATAGCCGCGTACGGAAACGTATCCCGACCTTGGAGTGCCCCATGGCCACGTTGCTGCATCTGGACTCGTCACTGTTCCCCGCCTCCGCCTCCGCGTCGCGCGCGGTGACGGAGGCCTTCCGCAAGGCGTGGGAGGAGCAGCACCCGCAGGGCACCGTGAACTACCGCGACCTCTCCGCGGAGCCCGTCCCGCACCTGGACGCCCTCACCGCCTCGGCCGGCTTCGCCGACCCGGCCACCCACACCCCGGAACAGGCCGCGGCGTTCGCCGAGCGGCTGAAGCTGGTGGAGGAGCTGGAGGAGGCGGACGCCGTGCTGATCGGCGCCCCGATGTACAACTTCACCATCCCCTCGACCCTCAAGGCCTGGATGGACCAGGTCCTCCTGATGGGCCGCACGGCCGGACCCGACTCGACCCTCAAGGGCCTCCCGATCGTCGTCGTCGCCAGCCGGGGCGGCTCCTACGCGCCGGGCACCCCGCGCGAGGGCTACGAGTACGTGCAGAACTACCTCCGGGCCGTCCTGGTCGACATGGCCGGCGCCGAGGTCGACTTCATCGTGCCCGAGCTGACCATGGCCGCCACCAACCCCGCGATGGCGGACCTCGTCCCCCTCGCGGAGGCGTCCCGCGAGCAGGCGCTGGCCGCCGCCGCCGAGAAGGCCGAGCAGCTCGCCGCCCGCGTCGCCGCCTGAGGTCTCCCGTCCGGACCGGACCGCAGGACGGCGACCCGGCCGAGGCGGCTCGGCTGTTCGGCCCCGGCCCGCGGGGGAGTCGCCGAGACTGGGCGCATGGAGTTCTTCTGTCATCACCGTGACCGGCCCGGCTCTCTCGCCCTGCGCACCGAGTTGGTGGAGGAGCACTGGTCCTACATGGACCGGTACGAGGCTGAGCTGATCGCCCGCGGGCCGACCTTCGACGAGGGCGTGCTCAGCGGCAGCGTGCACATCGTCGACCTGCCGGACCCGGCCGCCGCGCGGGCGTTCGCGTTCGACGAGCCGGGCTACCAGGCCGGGGCCTACCGGGACGTGCTGCTGCGGCGGTGGCGCAACCTGCTGGGGCGCACGATGTGGGACTTCCCCGGCGGCCGGGACGGGGGCGAGCGGTACCTGGTCCTCGGGCTCGGCGCGGAGGAGGCCGCCGATCTCGACGTACCGGACGACCGCGACGAGCTGATCGCGTACGGCCCGCTGCTGTCCGACGACGGCGGCACCTGGCTCGGGACGGCGGTGCTGCTCCGCGCCCCGGGCCCCGACGCGGCACGGGCCGTGCTGACCCCGGACCGGTACGCCGACATCGAGGTCCACGAGTGGGAGTTCGGGGGGCGGCGGTCCTGACCCCGCCCCCGGACCCCGGCGGGTGGCCGCGGGGGCGTTGTCAGTGGTGGCGCCTACCGTGGTGGGTGATGGCACAGGCATGGAAGTGCGCGGGGCTGCGCTGGTCGGGGGCCGGCCCCGAGCTGCTGTGGGACGGGGGACGCCGCAGCCCGCTGTCGTGGGGGAAGCGGGTCGCCTTCGGGGTCGCGGAGGGGGGTGTGCGGGCGTGTACGGGGGCTCGGGGACACGCCTGCCCGGTGCGGGCGGCCGTGCCGGCCCGCAGCACGGGGGCGCGCTGCGAGGAGTGCGGGCGGCTGGACCGGGCGCACTCCGTCGCCGCGGACGGTGTCGCCGACGACCCGCGGCCGTACCGCGTGTACCTGGCCTGGTTCGGGCCCGGCCTGGTCAAGGTGGGGATCACCGCGGCCGGGCGGGGGTCGGCGCGGCTGCTGGAGCAGGGTGCCGTCTCCTTCAGCTGGCTCGGCACCGGTCCCCTGATGGCCGCCCGGCGCACGGAGGAACTGCTGCGGGCCGCGCTGCGCGTCCCGGACCGGGTCCCGTACGCCGAGAAGCGGGCCGTACGGGCCGAGTTGCCGCGGCACGAGGGGGAACGGGCCCTGGAGATCCGTGAGCTGCACGCCAGGGCGGTCGGACTCGGCGGCTGGCCCGAGTCGTTGGCGCGGGAGCCCTTCCGAGCCGTCGATCACGTGGGGGTCTTCGGCCTCGCGGGGGCACCGGCGGCCGTCGGCGCGGTGAGCGAGCTGACCGCCGGAGGCGTGGTGAGCGGGGAACTGGTCGCCGCCGCCGGCCCGGATCTGCATCTGGCGACGGCGGCGGGAGTCGTCGTGCTGGACACCCGGCTGATGCGGGGCTGGGAGCTCGTCCCGGCCGGGGGGACGGACGAAGTGAAGGTGCCGGTGCGGGAGTTCAGAAAGGCGACGGGGCATCTCCAGGACGAGCTGTTCTGAGGGCTGAGCCGCCCGTGACAGCCCCGCGATCCGGCCCGCCCGGCCGCCGCCCCGCGACACGCCCCCGCCGCCCCGCGACGCGCTCCATCCCCGCCCCGCCCTCCCCCCTCCGTTTTGCCGAACCGGCAAGTCCCCTCGCCCCGTTCCGGACCGTCCCCGCAGGATGCCGGTGACGGAGCTTCGCCCGGGCGGGGCTCCACCGGACGGGGGCCGCCCCGTGACCGGGCGGCCCGGCACCTTCCGGGCCCGGACTTCTGGAGCTCTCATGTCGCAGCAGACCTTGGACGTCACCCACCGGACCGTTCCCTCCCCCGCGGGCCGGATCCATCTCGTGGAGCAGGGCACCGGCCCGCTGGTGCTCCTCGTGCACGGATTCCCCGAGTCCTGGTACTCCTGGCGCCACCAGTTGCCCGCCCTCGCGGCCGCCGGACACCGCGCGGTCGCCCTCGACGTCAGGGGGTACGGCCGTTCCTCCCGGCCCGCCGCCCCGGAGGCGTACCGCATGCGGGAGCTGGTCGAGGACAACGCCGCCGTGGTGCGCGCCCTCGGCGAGGAGCGCGCGGTGGTCGTCGGCCACGACTGGGGCTCGTCCATCGCCGCCCACTCCGCACTGCTCCGCCCGGACGTCTTCCGCGCGGTCGGCCTGCTCGGCGTCCCCTACACGCCCCGTGGCGGACCGCGGCCCAGCGAGGTCTTCGCGCGGACGGCGGGCGCGCAGGAGGAGTTCTACGTCTCCTACTTCCAGGAGCCCGGCCGGGCCGAGGCCGAGATCGAGCCCGACGTACGCGGCTGGCTCGCCGGGTTCTACGCGGCCCTGTCCGCCGACACCATGCCCGCCCCCGACGCGCCGAGCCCGTACTTCGTGCCCCGCGGCGGACGGATGCGCGACCGCTTCCCCGCCGGCCGGCTGCCCGGCTGGCTCACCGAGGAGGAACTCGACCTCTGCGCGGCGGAGTTCGAGCGGACCGGGCTGAGCGGGGCGCTGGCCCGCTACCGGAACATGGACCGGGACTGGGAGGACCTCGCCGACCACGACGGCGCCCCCGTCGTCCAGCCGTCCCTGTTCGTCGCCGGTCGCCTGGACGCCTCCACCACCTGGCTCGCCGACGCGATCGACGCCCACGCCACCACCCTGCCCGGCCTGGTCTCCTCCCACCTGCTCGACGGCTGCGGCCACTGGATCCAGCAGGAGCGGCCCGGGGAGGTCAACCGCCTCCTCGTCGAGTGGCTCGCCGCCCTCCCGGACTGAGCCCCGGGCGGGCGCCGGACCGGACGGGTCTCCTCAGGCGACTCCCAGGAGCGCACAGGAACCCCCAAGGGGCCGCCGCGCGGAGTCCGGCGCCTCACAGGATCGCCCCGGCCGCGCGACCGGGGCGAACGCGGACGGACGGGCCGCCGGCCCGCGCCCGCACCGCGCTTCCCTGAGAGGTTCCTGTGTGTTTCTCAGGGAAATCACAGACGGTGGAAAGCGTGTTCTCAGAGGACCCCGACATGGTGTCCTGCATGACCACGACCTCGCCCCAGGGGCGCACCGAACTGCTGAGGCCGGACGGGAGCCCCGTCCGAGTGCTTGTGGTGGACGACGAGTTGTCGATCACCGAACTGCTGTCCATGGCCCTGCGCTACGAGGGATGGCAGATCCGCAGCGCCGGTGACGGCACGGGCGCCATCCAGACCGCCCGCGAGTTCCGGCCCGACGCCGTCGTCCTGGACATGATGCTGCCCGACATGGACGGGCTGACCGTCCTCGGACGGCTGCGCCGCGAGCAGCCGGACGTCCCCGTCCTGTTCCTCACCGCCAAGGACGCCGTCGAGGACCGGATCGCCGGCCTCACCGCCGGCGGCGACGACTACGTCACCAAGCCGTTCTCCCTGGAGGAGGTCGTGGCCCGGCTGCGCGGGCTCATCCGCCGCTCCGGCGCCGCCGACCGCCGCTCCGAGTCGGTGCTCGTCGTCGGCGACCTCAGCCTGGACGAGGACAGCCACGAGGTCTCGCGGGGCGGCGACAACATCCACCTCACCGCCACCGAGTTCGAACTGCTGCGCTTCCTGATGCGCAACCCGCGGCGGGTGCTCAGCAAGGCCCAGATACTGGACCGCGTGTGGTCGTACGACTTCGGCGGCCAGGCCAACGTGGTCGAGCTGTACATCTCGTACCTGCGGCGCAAGATCGACGCGGGGCGCGAGCCGATGATCCACACGCGGCGCGGCGCCGGTTACCTGATCAAGCCCGCGGCGTCATGAGCGGGCGACGACGGCCGCGTGCGCAGAGGCGAGCGGGCAAGCCCCGCAAACCCCGCACCCTGCGGACCCGGCTCGTCGTGGCGTCGGTGGTGCTGATCGCGGTGGTCTGCGCGGTGATCGGCACGGTGACGACACTGGCCCTGCGGTCACATCTGTACGAGCAGCTGGGCGACCAGGTCGTCGAGGCCGGCAAGCGGCTGTCGGGACCGCCGTTCGGCCGGGACGGCGAGAAGAACACCCTGGTGGAGGACCGGGTCGACGGCTTCGTCACCAACGGTCCGACGCAGGAACGGACCGTGGCCGCGGAGGTCGCCGCCGACGGCACGGTCTCCAGGGCCGTCGTCGCCGAGCGGGTGTCCGACGACATCCGTCAGCGGATGAACGCCACCGCGCTGAGCGCGTCCCAACGGGCCGCGTTCGAGGGCGTGCCCGTGACCGGCACCCACACCGTGACCCTTCCGGGCCTCGGCGACTACCTCGTGACGTACGTGCCCGGCGACGACGGCTCCGGCTACTACGTCGCCCTGCCCACCGCCGCCGTCGACAGCACCATCAACACGCTGATCCTCGTGGAGATCAGCGTCACCGCAGCCGGTCTCGGTGCCGCCGTCATCGCCGGCTACGTGCTCGTCGGGCTCGCCACCCGCCCCCTGCGCAAGGTCGCCGCCACCGCCACCCGGGTCTCCGAACTCCCCCTGCACACCGGCGAGGTCAACCTCTCCGAGCGGGTCCCCGCCTCCGAGACCGACCCGCACACCGAGGTCGGCCAGGTCGGCGCCGCCCTCAACCGGATGCTGAACCACGTCCACGGCGCCCTGCACGCCCGCCAGGAGAGCGAGATGCGGGTCCGCCAGTTCGTCGCGGACGCCAGCCACGAACTCAGGACCCCCCTGGCCTCCATCAGGGGGTACGCCGAACTGACCCGTCGCGGACGCGAGCAGGTCGGGCCCGACACCCGGCACGCGCTGGGCCGGATCGAGTCCGAGGCCGGCCGGATGACCTTCCTCGTGGAGGACCTGCTGCTGCTCGCCCGCCTCGACGCGGGCCGCCCGCTCCAGTTCGAGCAGACCGACCTCGTCCCCCTCGTCATCGACACCATCAGCGACGCCCGCGCCGCCGGACCCGACCATGTGTGGCGCCTCGAACTCCCCGAGGAGCCGGCCCTCGTGTCCGCCGACTCGGCGCGTCTGCAGCAGGTCCTCGTCAACCTGCTCGCCAACGCCCGCACCCACACACCGCCGGGTACGACCGTCACCGCGCGCGTGCAGCGGCGCGGTCCGTGGCTGTGCGTGGACGTCCAGGACAACGGCCAGGGCATCCCGCCGGACCTGCTCCCGCGCGTCTTCGAACGGTTCGCCCGCGGTGATTCGGCGCGCTCCCGTGCCACCGGCTCGACCGGCCTGGGCCTCGCCATCGTGGAGGCCGTCGCGACCGCGCACGGTGGTGCCGTGACCGTCGACAGCGTGCCCGGACGGACCGTCTTCACCGTGCACCTGCCCGCCCTCGCCCCCGCCGTGCCCCGGCCCGCGCCCGAAACGAACTGGCAACGGGACTCACAGGGCCAGCACAGGGCCGGCACATGGGTGCAACAGGGCGCCTGACGAGAGTCGTCGACATGCGAACCGACTCTTCTCCCGGCACCCTGCCGGCGCGGGAGCACCTCCCGGCCGACACCGCCGGTACGCCTGTCCTGGACGTAGTGATCCCCGTCTACAACGAGGAGAAGGACCTCCAGCCCTGCGTGCGCAGACTGCACGACCATCTGACGCGGACGTTCCCCTACCCGTTCCGCATCACCATCGCGGACAACGCGTCGACGGACAGCACCCCCGACGTGGCGCGGCTGCTGGAGACGCGGGTCCCGGAGGTGCGGTCCGTCCGCCTGGAGCAGAAGGGCCGCGGCCGGGCGCTGCGGACCGTCTGGTCGGCCTCGGACGCCCCGATCCTCGCGTACATGGACGTCGACCTGTCCACCGACCTCAACGCGCTGCTGCCGCTGGTGGCACCGCTGATCTCGGGCCACTCCGACCTGGCGATCGGCTCCCGGCTGGCCCGCAGCTCGCGGGTGGTGCGCGGGGCCAAGCGGGAGTTCATCTCCCGCTCCTACAACCTGATCCTGCGCGGCTCGCTCCAGGCCCGCTTCTCGGACGCCCAGTGCGGCTTCAAGGCGATCCGCCGCGACGTGGCGCAACTTCTGCTCCCGCTGGTGGAAGACACCGGCTGGTTCTTCGACACTGAGATGCTGGTGCTCGCCGAACGAGCCGGCCTCCGTATCCACGAGGTGCCGGTCGACTGGGTCGACGACCCGGACTCCACGGTGCACATCGTGAAGACGGCGACCGACGACCTGAAAGGGGTATGGCGCGTGGGCCGGGCGCTGGCCACCGGTTCGCTTCCCCTGGACCGGCTGACCAGGCCGTTCGGCGACGATCCCCGCGACCGCGAGATCATGGACGTACCCAAGGGCCTGGCCCGTCAGCTCGTCGGCTTCTGTGTCGTCGGTGGCCTGTCCACCCTCTTCTACCTGCTGCTCTACAGCGGCTTCCGGCAGTTCTCCGGCTCCCAGACGGCCAACGCGCTCGCGCTGCTCGTCTCCGCGGTCGCCAACACCGCCGCCAACCGCCGGCTCACCTTCGGGGTGCGCGGCCGGACCGGTGCCGTCCGCCACCAGGCGCAGGGACTCGTCGTCTTCGGCATCGGCCTCGCGCTGACCAGCGGTTCGCTCGTCGCGCTCGACGCGGCGACGTCCGACCCGGCGCACGCCACCGAACTGGCCGTCCTCGTCGCCGCCAACCTCGCGGCGACCGTGCTGCGCTTCCTCCTCTTCCGCGCCTGGGTGTTCCCGGACCGGCGGGGCGACGCGGAGCCCCCGGCCCCGTCCCAGCCCCTGGGGCGGACCGCCGCCTCACCGACGTACCCCGCGCCCGGTCCGCTCCCGCAGCGGCCGCACCCCCACGCCCAGCACCCCCACGCGCCGCACCCCCCCACCCCGCCGCACGACAGCGGCACGCACCAGTTCCGCGCCGGCGAAGCCGCGGACGGCACCGTGGGGGTGCCCCCGCTCGAGCGAAGCCGAGAGTGGGGGAGGGACGCCACCATGCGGCTGCAGCCGGTGCGCCCCCACGACACCGATCCGGGGGACGCCCGATGACCACCCACCTCGACGACACCGCGCGGACGGCCGACGCGGCCGCGCCGGCCATCTGGAGCACGCCCGGGACCGCACTGCCCGCGGCGCCGCGGGAACCGGACGCCCCCGCCCCCGGCGCGGGAGAGCCGAAGCAGCCCCTCGCCCGCAGACTGTGGCGCGGCCGGCCCGAGGACCCCCGCTGGGCGCGCCCGGCCCTCCTCGGCCTGCTGCTCGCCACCTGCGCCCTGTACCTCTACAACCTGAGCGCCTCCGGTTACGCGAACTCCTTCTACTCCGCGGCCGTGCAGGCCGGCAGCCAGAGCTGGAAGGCGTTCTTCTTCGGCTCGCTGGACTCGGCCAACGCCATCACCGTCGACAAGCCGCCGGCCGCGCTGTGGCCGATGGCGCTGTCCGTGCGGATCTTCGGCCTGAACTCGTGGGCGATCCTCGTCCCCGAGGTGCTGATGGGCGTCGGCTCGGTCGCCGTCGTGTACGCCTCCGTGCGCCGCCGCTTCAGCCCCGCCTCGGGCCTGATCGCGGGCACCGTGCTCGCACTCACCCCGGTCGCCGCGCTGATGTTCCGGTTCGACAACCCGGACGCCATGCTGGCCCTGCTGATGGCCACGGCCTGCTGCCTCGTGGTTCGCGCCCTGGAGGACGGCCGCACGAAGTGGCTGGTGTGGGCCGGTGTCGCGATCGGCTTCGCGTTCCTCGCCAAGACCCTCCAGGCCTTCCTGATCCTGCCGCCGCTGGCGATCGTGTACGCCGTCTGCGCGCCGGTCCCGCTGCGGAGGCGCTTCGCGCAGCTGGCCCTGGCGACGGCCGCGCTGGTCGTCTCCGGCGGCTGGTGGGTCGCGATCGTCGAGCTGTGGCCCGCCTCCTCCCGCCCGTACATCGGCGGCTCGCAGAACAACTCCTTCCTGGAGCTGACCTTCGGCTACAACGGGCTCGGCCGCCTCAGCGGCGACGAGACCGGCAGTGTCGGCGGTGGCGGTGGTGGCGGCACCGGTCAGTGGGGTGAGACCGGCTGGGACCGGATGTTCAACTCCGAGATCGGCGCCCAGATCTCCTGGCTGCTGCCCGCCGCGCTGATCCTGCTGGTCGCGGGCCTGGTGGCCACGCGCAAGCGGAAGCGGACCTCCGTGACCAGGGGCGCGTTCCTGGTCTGGGGCGGCTCGCTGCTGATCACCACGGTGGTCTTCAGCTACATGGCGGGCATCTTCCACCAGTACTACACGATCGCGCTGGCCCCCTACCTGGCCGCAGTGATCGGCATGGGCGCAGGCCTCCTGTGGGAGAGGCGGACCGGGATCTGGGCGTCGCTCACCCTCGCCGCCGCCTCGGTGGCCGCCGCGACCTGGGGATACGTCCTGCTCAACCGCACCCCGGATCACCTGCCCTGGCTGAAGTGGCTGGTGCTGGTCGGCGGTCTGACGGGCGCGCTCGGCCTGGTCTTCGCCGGCCGGCTGACCCGGCGGCTCGCCCTCGCGGCGGCGGCCGTGAGCATGGTCGCGGCGCTGGCCGGACCGACGGCGTACACGCTGAGCACCGTGAACTCCGCGCACACCGGATCCATCCCGACGGCGGGCCCGGCCGGCGCGTCCATGATGGGCGGCGGCCGGGGCGGTCCCGGCGGCGGCGGCATGCCCGGCCAGCAGGGCCAGGGTCAGGGCCGGCAGAACGGCGGCTTCCCCGGCGGCGGCATGCCCGGCCGGCAGAACGGCAACGGCGGCACACAGGGCCAGGGGCAGGGTCAGGGCCAGACCGCCCCCGGCGGACAGACCGACGGCGGCGGCCCGGCGGGCGGCGGTGGAGGCGGCATGGGCGGCCTCATCAACGGTGCCACCGTCACCGACGAGGCCAAGAAGCTGCTGGACACCGACTCCGACATGTACACCTGGGCCGCGGCGGCCATCGGCTCCCAGAACGCCGCGAGCTACCAGCTGGCCACCGGCGACCCGGTGATGGCCATCGGCGGCTTCAACGGCACCGACCCGTCCCCGACACTTGCGCAGTTCAAGCAGTACGTCGCCGACGGCAGGATCCACTACTTCATCAGCAGCGGATCCGGCGGCGGCACGGGCGGCGGCGCCGACGGCACGTCCGCACAGGTCACCGAGTGGATCGAGGCCAACTTCAAGCAGGTCACGGTCGGTTCGGCCACGTTCTACGACCTGACGCAGGAGGCGGCCGGCTGAGGTCCGGCAGGTGGCACGGGGGAGGGGCGGTGACCGCGGTCACCGCCCCTTTCCGCGTGGTGCGCCGGGGCCGTGCCGCCGGGCGGACCGGTGGCGGCGGTGCCGCGCCGCGCTGCCGCGCCGCGGGCCCGCGGCCTTGAAGGCCCGGCCGCCACCTAGCATCGTCATCAGGAGTGACCCGGAGAACCCCCAGGAAGGTGCGCCATGGCGAAGGCTGGCGAGCAGGCCGGGCGGACCAGCGTGTGGCTGGAGGGCAAGGCGCGCCGGGGGCGGGGCGGGAGCCAGCCGTCGGGGCTCGACCGGGACCGGATCACCGGGGTCACGGTACGGCTGCTGGACGCGGAGGGACTGGACCGGTTCTCCATGCGCCGCCTGGCGGCCGAGCTGAACGTGACGGCGATGTCCGTCTACTGGTACGTCGACACCAAGGACGACCTGCTGGAACTCGCCCTGGACGCGGCCTTCGGCGAACTGGAACTGCCCGACCCGGAGGCGGCGGGCGAGGACTGGCGCGAGCAACTGCGGGCACTGGCGTCGGCGTACCGGGCGCTGCTGGTGCGACACCCGTGGCTGTCGCCGCTGGCCGGACGGTACCTCAACATCGGACCGAACTCCCTGGTCTTCTCCCGCACGGTCCAGCGGGTGGTCCGCCGCACGGGCCTGCCCGACCACCGCATCACGAGCGCGATCGCGGCGGTCTTCCAGTTCGTGTACGGCTACGGCACGATCGAGGGCCACTTCTTCGGCCGGGTCGCGGACGCGGGCATGACCCCGGACGAGTACTTCCAGCACTCCCTGAGCGAGGTGACCGAGGCGCCGCGGACCGCCGAGGTCGTCGAGGAGTCCAGGACCCTCATGGCGGCCCGCGGCGGCGACACGGTCGCGGAGATGCTGGACCGCGACTTCACCTTCGCCCTGGACCTGCTGGTCGCGGGCATCGAGGCGATGGTGGAACGCGGCTGAGACCGCGTCGGACTCCGTCCGCCGACCGGGGCGGTAGCGGTGGTCAGTCCTGGGGTGCGAGTCGTGCCGGGAAGCCGCCGGTGGCGACGGGGCCCCAGCGCTCGGGCGTGACCCGGATGATCGACTTGCCCTGCTTCACCATCGCCGCCCGGTATTCGTCCCAGTCGGGGTGCTCGCCGGCGATGTTGCGGTAGTACTCGACCAGCGCCTCGACGGAGTCGGGCGAGTCGATGACCTCGGCGGTGCCGTCGACCTGGACCCAGGGCCCGTTCCAGTCGTCGCTCAGCACGAGCACGCTGACCCGCTCGTCCCGCTTGGCGTTGCGCGTCTTGGCCCGCTCCGGGTAGGTGGACACGACGATCCGGCCCGAGTCGTCGACCCCGCAGGTCAGCGGGGAGGCCTGGGGGCTGCCGTCGGCGCGCCGGGTGATGAGGACCGCGCGGTGCCGGGGACGTACGAAGTCCAGCAGCTCGTCGAGGGAGACGGACGTGTTGGTCGCGATGTTCGGTGCCATGGGGCCAGCGTAGGCGCCGGGGCGGCGCGGGGGCGGGGACCGAGGCCGACCCTGCCGTGCCCACGCCCACGCGCATGTCCTTGCCCGCGCCCTTGCCCGCGCCCGCGCTCACGCCTGCGGCAGCGACTCCCCCTGCACGGCCTGGATGTCCAGTTCGACCTTGAGCGTCGTGCCGATGGCGGCGATGCCCGCCTGGACGACCTGGTTGTAGGTGATGGCGAAGTCCTCGCGGTGCAGGTCGGCCGTCGCGCGGAAGGCCGCCCGGGTGCCGCCCCAGGGGTCGGCGCCGGTGCCGAGGTAGGCGAGGTCCAGGTCGACGGGGCGGACGACGCCGCGCAGGGACAGGTCGCCGTGGACGGTCCAGCGGTCGGGGCCCGCGGCCGTCAGGCCGGTCGAGCGGTAGGTGATCTCCGGGTGGGCGTCGACGTCCAGGAAGTCGGCCGAGCGCAGGTGGGTGTCGCGCATGGCGTTGCCGGTGTCGATGGAGGCGGCGCGGATCACCGCCGCCACCCGCGACGTGCCGACGTCGTCGGGGGCGATCTCGACGGACGCGGCGAAGTCGGTGAACCGGCCGCGCACGCTGGAGATGCCGAGGTGCTGGGCGACCGCGCCGACCGTGGAGTGCGCGGGGTCGACGGTCCACGGGCCGGGCGGCGGCAGTTCGGTGCCGCCCTGCCGGGCCAGCGTGACCGTGCCGATCTCGGCCCGGCCGCTCGCGGTGACCAGCGCGCTCGCGGCGGCCGGCGCGTATCCGACGGCGGTGACGATCACGGTGTACGCCCCCGGCGCCAGCGCGGTCGTGTCGCGTACGGCACCCTCCGCGTCGGCCTCGGCGCGCAGCACCTGCGTGCCCGTCGTGTCCGCCACCGTGACGACCGCGTGCGACACGGCCCATCCGTCCCGGGTGCGGATCCTCGCGGTCAGTCCCATCTCACGTAACTCCTCGAAGAGACCGGCCCGTGGCGGGGAGCTCCCCGCCACGGGCCGGTGCCGTGTCGTGACTACTCGCCGGGGTGGGCGAGTTCGATGTCGTGGCCGTCCACGCCGGTGCCGGCGACGGTCAGGGAGGTGGCCACCGGCGGGTAGCCGGTCGCGATGACCGTGTAGTCCCCGCCGTCCAGGTCGGTGAAGGCGTACGCCCCGTCCACGCCGGTGGTGGCGGTGCCGACCACGTTGCCCGCCGCGTCGACGAGCGTCACGCGCGCGTCGGCCAGCGGACCGTGCGGCGCCCGGACGACGCCCTGGACCTGCGCCCCCGCGTCGAGGACCAGCTCCACGCGGGTCACTCCGGTCGCGCCGACCTCGACGGGCAGGGCGCGCGGCCGGAACCCGGCGGCGTTGACCGCGACGGTCACGGCACCCGGCACCAGCTCGGCGAAGGAGAACTCGCCCTGCTCACCGGTGGTCCCGGTGGCCAGCAGATCACCCCGCACGTCGGTGACGACGACCATGGCGTGCCCGACGGGCTCGCCCGTCTCGGCGGCCCGCACGACACCGCCGAGCCCGCTGGTCCCGCTGAGCAGGATGTCGTACGCGACCGGCTCGCCGTTGACGACGATCGTGGACGCCTGCGGCTGGAACCCGTCGGCGGAGGCGATCAGGACGTACGAGCCCGCGCCCGGCGCGTCCAGCCCGTAGGAACCGTCGGCCTGCGCGACCGAACGGCCCAGCTGACGGCCCGCGAGGGAGATCAGCGTGACGGCGGCCTGCGGCACGGGCGCGCTCTCGGCACCGCGGACCAGACCGCGGACCGGGATGCCGCCGGAGGAGGCCGCGGGGGCCTCGGCGGTGGCGGTGGCGGCGAGCCGCCGGGTGTCCTCGGGACCGGCCTCGGCGGCGGCCTCGGCGAGGGCCTGCTCACCGGCGGCGGCCGGGGCCTCGACGGTGACCGGGGCCTGGGCGGGGGCGTCCGCGGAGTCCGTCTGCGCCGGCGCGCCCTTGGTCCGCAGCGGGACCTCCTTGATGAACAGGGTGATGAGGAAGGCCAGCAGGGCCATGACGGCAGCGATCAGGAAGACGTCCGCGATGCCGTGGCCGTACGCGCTCTCCATGACCGTGCGCAGCGGCAGCGGCAGCTTGTCCATGTCGGGGATGGCGCCCCCGGAGCCGGAAGCGGCGAGGGAGGCGTAGTCGGGGCCGAGGCCCGCGATGCCGTCCCGGGCATAGTCGCCGATGCGGTGGGCCATGACGGCGCCCAGCGCCGAGACGCCCATCGCACCGCCGAGGGAGCGGAAGAAGGTGACCGTGGAGCTGGCCGCGCCGAGGTCGCCCGGGGCGACCTGGTTCTGCGTGGACAGCACCAGGTTCTGCATCATCATGCCGACGCCGAGGCCGAGCAGGGCCATGAAGACGGCGGTCTTCCAGTACGGGGTGTCGTAGCGGATGGTGCCCAGCAGGCCGAGGCCCGCCGTGATGAGCACGCCGCCGCCGACCAGCCAGGCCTTCCACTTGCCGGTGCGGGTGATGAGCTGTCCCGACACGGTGGAGGAGACGAAGAGCCCGCCGATCATCGGGATCGTCAGGACACCGGACATGGTCGGCGACTCGTCGCGGGCCAGCTGGAAGTACTGGGCGAAGAAGACCGTGCCGGAGAACATCGCGACGCCGACGAACATCGAGGCGGCGGAGGACAGCGTGATGGTGCGGTTGCGGAAGAGGCGCAACGGGATGATCGGTTCGGCGGCCCGCGACTCGACGAGCACGAAGATCAGCCCGAGCGCGATCGAGCCCGCGACCATCGTGTACGTCTGCCAGGACAGCCAGTCGTACTTGTCACCGGCGAAGGTGACCCAGACCAGCAGCAGCGAGACCGCGGCCGAGATGAAGAACGCGCCGGCCCAGTCGACCTTGACGTCCCGCTTCACGACGGGCAGGTGCAGGGTCTTCTGCAGCACGATCAGCGCGATCACGGCGAAGGGCACGCCGACGTAGAAGCACCAGCGCCAGCCCAGCCAGCTCGTGTCGGTGATGACACCGCCGAGCAGCGGACCGCCGACGGTGGCGACGGCGAAGGTCGCGCCGAGGTAGCCGGAGTAACGTCCGCGCTCCCGCGGGGAGATCATCGCCGCCATGACGATCTGGGCGAGGGCGGAGAGGCCGCCCACGCCGACGCCCTGCACCACGCGGCAGGCGATCAGCATGCCGGGGTTCTGCGACAGACCGGCGGCGGCCGATCCGAGGACGTAGACGACGAGCGCTATCTGGACGAGCGTCTTCTTGTCGTACAGGTCGGCGAGCTTGCCCCACAGGGGGGTGGTCGCGGTCATCGACAGCAGGGTGGCGGTGACGACCCAGGTGTAGGCGGACTGGCCGCCGCCGAGGTCGCCGATGATCTCCGGGAGGGCGTTCGAGACGATCGTGGACGACAGGATCGCCACGAACATGCCGAGGAGCAGTCCGGAGAGGGCCTCCATGATCTGCCGGTGGGTCATCGGAGCGTCGCCGGCGGACCCTCCGCCGTGCTTCGCGTGAGCCCGCACACCGGCTGGTGTGGTCGTTGCCATGGGCTTCCTTCTCTTACGTCGCTTGTGCGGGTGTACGGGTGGTCCGGTCACGTGACGGTCCACGTGGGTGTTCGCTCTCGGGAACGGGAGGGGGCCGGTGGGGCCGGTGCGGGGTGGACCGGCAGTCGCCGAAGCTGGCGCGCAGCCGGGTCATCAGCCCGATGAGCTGACCGACCTCGTCGTCGGTCCAGTCGCTCAGCCGCTCCGCCAGCAGATCGGTGCTGCGGCGGGTCAGCTCGGCGAGCATCGCGTGGCCCTCGGGGGTGAGGCGCAGGATCCGCGAGCGCTTGTCCGTGGGGTCCGGGGACCGTTCGATCCATCCCCGTTCGGCGAGGTGCGCGGCGTGCCGGCTGGTCACCGACATGTCGACGGCGAGCAGCTCGGACAGGGCGCTCATGCGCAGGTCACCGTGACGGTCGAGCAGCGTCAGCACCCCTGCCGAGCCGGGCGAGCAGTCGGCCGGCAGGATCCGCCCGAGGTCTCGCTTCACGGCTCCGACGGCGCTGAGCTGACGCGCCAGCTCCTCGAACTGCGCCTGCCCTGCCATCACACCTCCCGCTTTTGTTGCTTAGGGCAACCATAGAAGCGCTTGGTTGCTGCAGGCAAACAAACGGGGGGCGGGCGTCGCAAAAAGTTGGCAAAGGCAAGTATTGCGGGAGTAAATGCCCAGGTGGGAGGGTCGGCCGAGCGGGCGGGGCGGGAGGGGCGGGCCGAATCGGCCGGGCCGGAGTACGCCCCCGCTTGGGCCACCCCGGCCGCTTTCGCTAGTGTCTCGGGGCATGGCTAACACGCAGGGCCCCCAGGGCAACCACGACCCCGCCGGCAGCACCCAGATGTTCCGGGCGTTCGTCGACGAGGGCACTCCCCAGGCATCCCGCCCGGCCCCGGCCCCGGCCGGCCCCCGCCTCGGCCTGATCCTGGGCGTCGTCGCGGCGGTGGCGATCGTGGCGGCCGTGGCCTGGCTGGCAATGAAGTAACGGACAGGACGGCGCGCCCCGGCGGTACGGCCCTCTCGGCGGCGCCCGCTCGGGGCAGCAGCCGTCCCGGCTTCATTCCCCGGCCGGCACCCGCACCCCCGGTCGGGCGGCGCAGTCGCCCCCCCCCGCACCGCACCGACACGTCCCGTGTCTCCGCACGCATGCCCAGGAGGCCCGCCAGGCGTCCACGCAGGCCGTCCAGGTGTCGCGCTCGCGGGCTTTCGGGGCGACCGACGCCGGGAGCTCCTCCGTCGGCTCGATCGTCGCCCAGAGGGCGCCCAGGGCGCCGACGAGGTGCACCCCCGGGGTGACCGAGCCCGAACAGGCCGGTGTGCCGACCGAGTTGTGGAAGTGCGAGCCGCCGGCTCGCACCCCCGGCGACCCGCGGCGGCGCGTTCCGGCTCGCCCACGGTCAGGACGGCCGGGCCTCCGTCCCCGTCCGCCGGCAGGACTCCCGCACCTACGACGACGGCCGCCGACGCGCCCGGTGAGGCGCCCCGGCGGCCCTGTGGCCACGTCGGCCGGCGCATCGCACCGGTGTCACTGGCGGTCGGTCGGAAGACAAGCCCGCGAACGGTGGTGCGGACCCGGCGACGGGCCCGCCCGCGGCTCAGTCGGAGATCAGGCCCTCACGGAGCTGGGACAGGGTGCGCGTGAGGAGACGCGAGACGTGCATCTGGGAGATGCCGACCTCCTCGCCGATCTGCGACTGCGTCATGTTGGCGAAGAAGCGCAGCATGATGATCTGCCGCTCACGCGGCGGCAGCTTGGCCAGCAGGGGCTTCAGCGACTCGCGGTACTCCACGCCCTCCAGCGCCGTGTCCTCGTAGCCGAGGCGGTCGGCGAGGGAGCCCTCGCCGCCGTCGTCCTCGGGGGCCGGCGAGTCGAGGGAGGAGGCGGTGTACGCGTTGCCGACGGCCAGCCCGTCGACCACGTCCTCCTCGGAGACGCCCAGGACCAGGGCCAGTTCGGCCACCGTCGGCGAGCGGTCCAGCTTCTGGGAGAGGTCGTCGCTGGCCTTGGTGAGGGCCAGCCGCAGCTCCTGGAGGCGGCGCGGGACGCGCACCGACCACGAGGTGTCGCGGAAGAAGCGCTTGATCTCGCCCACGACCGTCGGCATCGCGAAGGTCGGGAACTCGACGCCCCGTTCGCAGTCGAAGCGGTCGATCGCCTTGATCAGGCCGATGGTGCCGACCTGGACGATGTCCTCCATCGGCTCGTTGCGCGAGCGGAAGCGTGCCGCCGCGTACCGCACGAGCGGGAGGTTCAGCTCGATGAGCGTGTCCCGGACGTACGCGCGCTCGGGGCTCTCCTCGTCGAGCGCGGCCAGCCGCAGGAACAGGGAGCGGGACAGGGTGCGGGTGTCGATGGCTCCCGTGGCCGGGAGCGCCGGGACGGGAGCGGCCTCGAGGGCCGTGACGTCGTCGAGCACGTCGGGCTCGACGGGCGTGACGGGCTCGGTGGGCGCGGACTCGCTCTTCGTGAGCATGAGCACCTTCGAGCTGCCCTGGTCTGCGGACATGCCACCCCCTTTGGGTCGCGGGACGGTCGTGGCGAACGCTCCGGATCGAGGAACGCCAGCCTTCACCTGAATACCGGAGCCGAAGCCTCGGCAAACGCGCTTCCGGCAGAATGTCACATGTCGGCAACACGCTGTAGTGACATGTCGACATGTCAGTCACGAATAGGCCCTGGAAAGAAGGGGTGTGACGGCGTATCAGCACGGTTCGGCCGGGAAGTGCCCCGCTGGGTGATTCGCCCGCGCCGGTGAGGGATCGCTCCCGTGTTCGGTTGCGGATCTTCACCCTGAAGGACCACACGCCTCCGCCCGCCGGGGCGTCGCTGCCGCCCGTCGAAGGGCTGTCGCCGCCCGCGGAGGGGCTGGCGGGGGCCGTCAGGCGTCGATGCGGTTCGCCGAGCGCAACCGCTGGAAGCTGCGCGCCAGGAGGCGCGAGACGTGCATCTGGGAGACCCCGAGTTCCGCGCTGATCTGCGACTGGGTCAGATTGCTGTAGTAGCGCAGCAGCAGGATCCGCTGCTCGCGTTCGGGGAGCTGGACCAGGAGGTGACGGACCAGGTCGCGGTGCTCCACCCCGTCCAGCGCCGGGTCCTCGTAACCGAGCCGGTCCAGCAGGCCGGGCAGCCCGTCGCCCTCCTGTGCGGCCTCCAGGGAGGTCGCGTGGTACGAGCGGCCGGCCTCGATGCAGGACAGCACCTCGTGCTCGGCGATGCGCAGCCGCTCGGCGATCTCCGCGGTGGTCGGCGTCCGGCCGAAGGCGGTGGTCAGGTCCTCGGTGGCGCTGTTGACCTGAACCCACAACTCGTGGAGCCGGCGCGGGACATGGACGGTGCGCACGTTGTCGCGGAAGTACCGTTTGATCTCGCCCACGACGGTCGGCATCGCGAAGGTCGGGAACTGCACGCCCCGGTCGGGGTCGAAGCGGTCGATGGCGTTGATCAGGCCGATGGTGCCGACCTGGACGACGTCCTCCATGGGCTCGTTGCGGGAGCGGAAGCGGCCGGCGGCGTAGCGTACGAGCGGGAGGTTGGCCTCGATGAGCGCCCCGCGCACGCGGTCGTGCTCCGGGGTGCCCGGTCGCAGGTCCTTCAGCTGGGCGAAGAGCACCTGGGTCAGTGCCCGGGTGTCCGCGCCGCGGCGCCGTTCGGGCGTCGGGGCGGGTGCCTCCTCCTGAGGCGGCGCAGTACTGGCCGACACGGTCAACGCCACCTCTTCGTCAGATCAACTTCGGTCAACTCATCCATCAAAAGCGGTCATAGCATCACAAGACATGTGCAGTGTGTGCAAGTACCCCATAAGACCGTGTTGAGGGAGAAGTTGGGCGCAGGACGCGCGAAAGCCCCCCGCCGTTCCGGCGGAGGGCTCAGTGCGGCACGGTCCGGCCGCGGCGTCAGAACGCGTAGTCGGCGACCACCCAGGTGGCGAACTCGCGCCAGAGGGCCACGCCCGCCTGGTGCGCCGGGTGCTCGAGGTACCGCTTCAGGGCTTCCGCGTCCTCGACCGCCGAGTTGATCGCGAAGTCGTGGGCGATGGGCCGGTCGCTGATGTTCCAGCCCAGTTCCCAGAAGCGCAGCTCCTCGATCTGTCCGCCCAGGGCGCGGAAGGCCGCTTCGCCCTCCACCACCCGGGGGTCGTCGCGGGTGACGCCTTCGTTGAGCTTGAAGAGGACCAGATGGCGGATCAAGGACACTCCCGGTGAGTACGGCTGCCGGCTGCTACTTCGCTCCGTCGGCGAGCCAGGTGAAGAAGTCGCCGATGGCGCTGGCCGCGTCCGATATGCCCTCGAAGGCTATCTGGACATAGTCCGCCGCCTTCTCCGGGTCCGTGATGATCACGTAAAGCACGAAGACCACGATCACGTAGACGGCGATCTTCTTGGCGTTCACCGCCACCGCGGCCTCCCTCTGAATGCTGCCCCTGGGGCCCCCTGCTGCCGGCCGCGAGTGTAACCCTCACATCGTTTCTTCCGACCAACGCCACGACGGGCAGGGCGTTTCACGAGGTCGCCGTGCCCACCGCACAGCAGAACACCCCCTGATCCGTGTCGCCACGGTTCAGGGGGTGTCATCAGCGGTAGCGGAGGGATTTGAACCCTCGGTGACTTGCGCCACACTCGCTTTCGAGGCGAGCTCCTTCGGCCGCTCGGACACGCTACCGAGAGAGACCTTACAACAAGGTGAGCCCCGGTTTGAAATCGGATTCACCGGGAGCGGAAGAACTCGGTGAGCAACCGGGCGCAGTCCGCGGCGAGGACGCCCTCGACGACCTCGGGGCGGTGGTTGAGCCGACGGTCGCGGACGACGTCCCAGAGGGAGCCGGCCGCGCCCGCCTTGTCGTCACGGGCGCCGTAGACGACCCGGTCCACGCGGGACTGGACGAGGGCGCCCGCGCACATCGTGCACGGCTCCAGCGTGACGACGAGCGTGCAGCCCGTCAGCCGCCACTGGCCGGTCCGCGCGGCGGCCCGGCGCAGGGCCAGCACCTCCGCGTGGGCCGTGGGGTCGCCCCCCGCCTCGCGTTCGTTGTGGCCGGCCCCGAGGACGGTGGTGCCGTCGGCGGCCAGGACGACGGCACCGACGGGGACGTCGCCGCCGCGGGCGGCCAGCGCGGCCTCGTCCAGGGCGAGCCGCATCGCGGCCCGCCAGCGGTCACGTACGGGGTCGGCGGGCCGGCCCTCTTCGGTCGGTGCGGTCAGCGGACGGTCTCCAGGACCTCCGAGGCCCCGAGGGACTCGGCGATCTCGGTGAGCGCGTCCGAGGACAGCGACTTGAGTTCCTTCTCGCCGACGCCGAGGTCGTCGAGGATGCCGGCGTCGCCGACCGGGCCGTGCGGCACCGCCTCGGCCGAACCGGAGCTCCCCGCGCCGTCGGTGTCGTCCGTGTCGTCGTCCTCGGCGTCGCCGTCCTCGGTTCCGTCGAGGTCGAGGACGTCCAGGTCGTCGGCGTCACCCGGATCTCGGCCGAGCAGTTCGTCGGTGAGCAGGATCTCCCCGTACGAACTGCGGGCGGCGGCGCTTGCGTCGGAGACGAAGATGCGTGGGTCCTCCTCGCCGTCGATGCGGACGACCCCGAACCAGGAGTCCTCCTGCTCGATCAGCACGAGGACGGTGTCCTCGTCCGGAGAGGCTTCCCGGGCCAGGTCGGCGAGATCCGACAGGGTTTCCACATCGTCGAGCTCCGTGTCGCTCGCTTCCCACCCGTCTTCGGTGCGCGCGAGCAGTGCGGCGAAGTACACCGTGACTCTCCCACTGGTCTTAGGCGTGCCGGTTGGGGGTCCCCCCGGCCGGAGGTTACGGGCGGAGAGAGCTCAGGCTCCGAGCCCCACCCACCCGGAATCGTGGCAGAAACAAGGCGTCCAGGGGACGTCTTCGGCTCCCTGTGTCCGGACGTTTTGATCGCGGGTCCATGGGGACGCCCGCAAGCAACTCACCAGCGCACTCGTTGCCACCACCGCGGATCGTACGCGGCTTTGCCGTGCGGCCACGCACGCCCACCCCGTAACGCGCGTGACGCCGGCGGTCTTCCCCAGGGGCGCCGAGCGGACCGCTACCAGCGGAAGGTGCGCATGCGCATCGCGTGTCGGAGCCGGGCCGTCTTGGCGCGGCGCGGCTGGACGCGGTCGCGCAGCTCGCGGGCCTCGGCCAGCTCGCGCAGGAACTGCGCGCGTCGTCTGCGGCGCTGCGCTTCGGTCTCCGACGGCTCCTCCGACGGGTTCTCCGGCGGCTCCTCCGCTTGCGGCGCCGCACGCTCTGGCAGGTCAGGCATTGGTCCACCACCCTGGTCCGTTTCCACCACCTTCCCTCCGAAGGGCGGTTTGATGCCGACGAACGATTCGAGCGAGGGGGAGAGGCTCACTGTGTGTGGGGACGCCGGGCCGGTCGGGCCCGGTTACTGTTGTGGACATGCGTCTCCACGTCGTCGACCACCCCCTGGTCGCCCACAAGCTCACCACGCTGCGCGACCGCCGCACGGACTCCGCGACCTTCCGTCGCCTCGCCGACGAGCTGGTCACCCTGCTCGCCTACGAGGCCACCCGGGACGTGCGCACCGAGCAGGTCGACATCATGACGCCGGTCGCCGGCACCACCGGCGTCAAGCTCGCCCGCCCACGTCCGCTGGTGGTGCCGATCCTGCGGGCCGGCCTCGGCATGCTGGACGGCATGGTCCGGCTGCTGCCGACCGCCGAGGTGGGCTTCATGGGCATGATCCGCGACGAGCAGACCCTCCAGGCCTCCACGTACGCCACGCGCATGCCGGAGGATCTGTCCGGCCGTCAGGTGTACGTCCTGGACCCGATGCTGGCCACCGGCGGCACGCTGGTCGCCGCGATCCGCGAGCTGATCAGGCGGGGGGCCGACGACGTGACCGCGGTGGTGCTGCTGGCCGCGCCCGAGGGCGTGGAGATCGTGGAGCGCGACCTGGCGGGCACACCGGTCACCGTCGTCACGGCGGCCGTCGACGACCACCTCAACGAGCACGGCTACATCGTCCCGGGCCTGGGCGACGCGGGCGACCGCCTGTACGGCGCGGCCGAGTAACCCCCGCCGTACCGGTGGGGTACGGCGCTCAGCAGCCCTTCTTCGCGGTCGCCGTCGGCTTCGGTGCGGCCAGGGCCGTCAGTTCCCTGGTCGCTTCCGGTCGGCTGGTCAGCGCCTTGAAGCCGTTGCCGATGATCAGGTCGATCGCGGCGCCCTTGCGGGCGGCGTCGGTGCGGCGCTCGGCGGCGGTGAGCTGGGTGGCCAGCACCGGCAGCGAGGTGTTCAGCGAGGCCGCCGGGCCGAGCAGTACACCAATGCCGGTGACCTTCTTGTCGTACTGCGGGCCGGCGTTGCCCACCTCGCCGATCCGGAAGCCGCGCTTCTTGAGTTCGTCGGCGGTGGTCTTGGCCAGGCCGCTGCGCGTGGTGGCGTTGAGGACGTTCACGGTGATCTGCGCCGGCCTGGGCAGGGCGGCCGGGGACGCGGTGGCCGCGGGGCTCGCCTTGGTCGAGCAGCCGGCCTTCGCGGCGGCCGCCGAGGCGGTGCCCCCGCCGCCGGTGAAGACGTCGATCAGCTGGAGGGTGCCCCAGCCGGCCACGCCGAGCACGGCTCCGCAGGCGACGACGACGCCGACCAGCCTGCCGCGTCGCCGGGACGGGCGCATCCGGGGGTACTTGTCCCCCGTGATCCGGTATTGGCCGCCCATGCCGGGGGGAGTCAGCATGCTCATGAGCGCAGCGTAGTGCGCCGGGGCGGCCATGCCTACCAGATGATCATTTGATAGCGCGCAGAGCACCCGAAAGGTCCAATCGGCCCTGGGTGCGGACGCGACGGGTCGGGCTGCCCGGAGGGCGGCTCAGTCCAGTTCGAGCACGCGTGCGTGGAGCACCTGGCGCTGCTGGAGGGCGGCTCGGACCGCGCGGTGGAGTCCGTCCTCGAGATACAGGTCGCCCTGCCACTTCACGACATGCGCGAAGAGGTCGCCGTAGAACGTGGAGTCCTCGGCGAGCAGGGTTTCCAGGTCGAGCTGCTGCTTGGTGGTCACCAGCTGATCGAGGCGGACCGGGCGCGGCGCGACGTCCGCCCACTGCCGGGTGCTTTCCCGGCCGTGGTCGGGGTACGGCCGGCCGTTTCCGATGCGCTTGAAGATCACACGGAAAGCCTACCGGTCCTGACGTTCCGGGCGCAGCCATGGCGGCGGAGTGTGGGGCCGGAAAAGAGGTGGCGAACCGGGGCACAAGGGAAGGGGTGGCTGTCGGCGAGGCCGCCGGGACCGCCTCCGGACGCGCCTTCACCGCTCCCGTCCTCGGCACGGACGCCGGGGGCCGGCGTCGGTCCCCCGGCGCGATGGGCGGCGCGGTCGTCGGCACCCTCCGCGGGAACGGTGTCCCCGAGCCGGTCGCCGCGCCCCGTCCGTGCCCCACGACGGCTGTGCACAGGCTGTGGACGGCGCGTGCGAGCCTCGCGCCGAGGCTTCGGCCCGCACGAGGCACGGAGCCCCCCCCGAAACGCATGGCGCCGCGCGGCGGAGGCGGCGGCCCGCCTCCGCCCCGCGCGTCAGTGACCCCGGTCGTCCTCCGGGATCGGCCGCCCCTTCTGCCGGTCGGTGATCTTGGTCTGCGGTTTCGGCGTGCTGCGTGCGGCCTCCGCGCGCAGCAGGGCGCGCAGGACCGCGTACGGGTCTGTCGGCATGGTGAGAGTCCTGTGTTCCTCGAAGCGTCGAACTGACGGGTCCTCCTCGGGGCGGAGCGAGGGGTCAGCAGCGCAGGACCACCGTGCGCGGGGTGCCCGGGGCGGCCGGCGGGTACGGCGGCCGGGGCGGCGCGGGCGTGACACGGCCGCGGGGGACCGCGGGGGCGGGAGCCGGGCGGGGTGCCGCGGTACGGCGGGCGGCGGCCCCGATGGGACGCAGGGCGTCCAGGGCGTCGTACTCGACGATCTCCGCGGCGGCCACCGGTGCGGGCGCGCAGACCGCGGTGGGCGCGCCCGGTACCAGGACGGCGAGCAGCAGCACGAGGACCCGCAGCCAGGAACGGTGGTGCGGGAGGTTTCTCGCGGTGCTGCTCATGGCTGGTCATCTGCCCGCGACACGCCCGGCGTTCAGCACACCGGGCGGGAGAACCGCCCGTTCGGAGCAGAGCCCGTCACGGGCTCACACGGCGCGGGGGACCCGTTCGGCCCGGCCCCGGATGCGCAGTCCGGTGACGATCTCGACGACGCCGACCACCACCAGCCAGATGCCGCCCACGAGGGTGAGGACGGCGACCGACTCGAAGGGGGAGTCGATCAGGACGACACCGGCGACGAAGGTGACGATCCCGAGGAGGACCTGCCAGCCGCGCGCGGGCATGCTCCGGTCGGAGACGGCGGCCAGGGTCTGGGTGATCCCGCGGACCAGCCAGCCGATGCCGATCCACAGGGCCAGCAGCAGGATCGACTGCATCGGGCCGCGGAAGCAGAACAGGCCGAGCAGGACCGACAGGGCACCGCTGATGAACGCCAGCACGCGCAGCGAGGTCGCCCGGTGGGTGCCGAAGGCGGCGACGAGCTGGAGGACCCCGCTGACGACGAGGTAGACGCCGAAGAGGACGCCGGCCGCGAACAGGGAGGCGCCCGGCCAGACCAGGACCAGGATCCCGAGGACCAGCGACGCGACCCCGGTGAGCAGGACGACCTGCCAGGCGGCGCGGGACAGGGCGTGCAGCGGCCCCTCGAGCGGCGGTTCGGGCTCGTGCCGGTGCGGCGCGGCGGCGTGCTGGGCGTGGACTCTGCGGTCGTCGTACTCCGGACCCCAGGGGGCGCCGGTGGGCGGCTCGGTCATGTGCCCAGCTCAGACCCCGCGGAGGCGACCCGCCACCCGGGGCGGGCCACCCGGATCACCCCTTGGCGGCCGTCGCCGCCCCGGCCCGCCAGTCACCCGCCCCTCCGGCCGGCCCGCGCGTCACCCGGCGTGCCAGTACCCCAGTGCGTGCGTCCTTTCCTTCGGGACCGCCAGGTCCTTGCGGACGTACGCCGACAGGGTCCGGGTCGTCCGGGTGTCGCAGGCGATCCAGACGTACGGGTCCGGGGTGGCCGTCAGCAGGGCGGGCAGCTCGGTCCTCACGCGGTCCACCAGTTCCGTACGGGGGGTGCGGCGGAGGTCGTGCCGGGTCGGGTCGGTGCGGAAGGGGAGGCCGTCCCCGTCGCCCTCGAACCAGATCGTGGCCGGTGCCGGGCCGAGGGCGTCGAGGAGGGAGTTGATCGCGGGGAGGGAGGCCGGGTCGCCGATCGCGAGGACCCGGGAAGGGGCCGGGGCGGGCCGGGCGAAGCCCGTGCCCTGGACGGTGGCCTCGATGGTGTCGCCGGGCCCGGCGGTCCGCGCCCAGTCGCTGGCGGCGCCCTCGTGCAGGGCGAACTCCAGGGAGAAGGTGCCGGCCGCCGGGTCGGGGTCGACCAGGGTGTAGGCCCGCTGGTGCGGTCTGCCCGCGTCGGTGAACCACAGCCGTACCCACATCGTCGGGTGGACGCCGGTCGCGGCGAGCAGCCCGCCGTCGGTGAGGTGGAGCCTCCGGTAGTGCGGGGTGACGTCCTCGGCCCCCGTGACGGTGAGGGTGAAGTCCTTCGCCCGCATCAACTTCAGGACCGCGCCCTCCCAGCCCCTCCCCTGCGCCATGCCCCTTCACCTCTCGCGTACGATTCCTGCACCGATTGATTAGGTGAGCCTAACCTAAATGTCAGAAGGGTCCCAGGGTGACGAGCGAGACGGACGGAGCCGCCCGGCAGCCGGACGGGGAAACCGGGACCGGGCCCGATGCCGAGGTCGGAGCAGAGAGCGGAGCCGGGACCGAGCCCGGTACCGCGGCCGGTGGGATCCACCGGGACGCCTGGGGCGTTCCGCATCTGCGGGCCGGCAGCGCCCACGCCCTCGCCCGCCTCCAGGGCCGGGTCACCGCCCGCGACCGCGCCTGGCAACTGGAGGTCGAGCGGCACCGCGCGCGGGGCACCTCGGCGTCCTTCCTCGGCCCGGAGGCCCTCGCCTGGGACCGCTTCGTCCGCCGCGCCCGCCTCGACGACACCGCCCGCCGCTGCTTCACGACCCTTCAGGCGGGCGACCCGGAGACCGCCACCTGGGTACGGGCGTACGTCGACGGGGTCAACGAAGGGCTGCGCCCGACCCCCGAGTTCACCCGCGTCGGCCTCACCCCCGGCCGCTGGGAGCCCTGGACGCCCCTGGCCGTCTGGCTCTCCACCCACATCCTCTTCGCCGGCTTCCCCGCCAAACTGTGGCGCGAGGAGGCCGTCCGCCACCTCGGCGAGGACGCCGTCGGCCTGTTCGCCACCGACGGGCCCGGCACCTCCGGCAGCAACGGCTGGCTGGTCAGCGGCGACCGCACGGTCACCGGGCAGGCCGTCATCGCCGGCGACCCGCACCGTTTCATCGAGGACCCCGGCGTCTACCAGCAGATCCGGCTGGCCTGTGACGAGTTCGACGTCGTCGGACTCGCCGTCCCCGGCGTCCCCGGCATCGCCCACTTCGGACACGCCGGCACGGTCGCCTGGGCCATCACCAACGCCATGGCCGACTACCAGGACCTCTACCGCGAACGCCTGCGCCGCACCGGCGCCGGCGTGGAGGCCCTCGGCCCGGACGGCACCTGGCGGCGGGTCGACCGGCACACCGAACTCGTCCGGGTGGCGGGGGAGGAGACCGTCGAGGTCGAGGTGCTGGAGACCGAACGCGGTCCGGTGATCGCGGGCGGCCCCGAGGGACTCGACGACGGAAGCCCCGGCGGCACCGACGACGGCACCCCCCTCGCGCTCGCCCTGCGCCACCCGCCCCGCGTCACCGGCGACCTCGGCTTCTCCGCCCTGCTCCCCCTGCTGCGGGCCCGCCGGGTCGCCGACGTCGACCGCGCCCTCGACCTCTGGGCCGAGCCGGTCAACGTCGTCCAGGCCGCCGACACCGAGGGCGGCCTGCTGCACCGGGTCGCGGGCCGCGTGCCCGTGCGCGCGCGGGCCAACCGCACCCGGCTGGTGCCGGCCTGGGAGCCCGGCCACGAGTGGACCGGCTGGCACGAGATGCCCCGCGCCGGACTCACCGACGGCGTCGCCGTCATGGCCAACCAGCGCGGACCGGCCGCCGACCTGGGCGTCGAGTTCGCCCCGCCGCACCGCGCCGACCGCATCCACGCGCTGCTCGGCCGACGCCGTCGGTGGTCGTCGTCCGACATGGCGGCCATCCACACCGACACCCACCTCGCCTCCGCCGCACCCCTGCTGGACCACCTGGCCGCCCTCGACGGCCTGACCCCCGCGGCGGCCGACCTGCGGGCGCGGCTCCTGCGCTGGGACCGCCGGATGGACGCGGACAGCCGGGAAGCGGGGCGGTTCGCGGCCGTGCGCGGCGCGCTCGTGCGCCGCCTCGCCGCCGAGCCCGCCTTCGCCGCGCTCACCACCCCGCCCGCCTACCCCGAGGTCCTCCTGCCCTGGCTGGCCCTCGTCCCCCGCATCGGCTACGCCCTCGAACACCTCCTGTGCGCCGAGGAGCTGTACGGCATCGACCGGCCGAAGCTGGTGCGGGAAGCCCTCGAGGAGGTCGCCGGGCAGCCGGACGCGCGCTGGGGCGACACCCACCGCCTCGCCCCGTGGCGGGCCCTGCCCGACCCCTCCGGGGAAGCCCCCGCCCTCTCCGGCGACCACGACTGCGTGCTGTGCACCTCCGCCGTGCCCGGCTTGACCGACCTCGCCGCCCGCGGGCCGGCCGCCCGCTACGTCTGGGACCTGGCCCGCCGCGAGGACAGCCGCTGGATCGTGCCCCACGGCGCCTCCGGCCATCCCGACAGCCCTCACCACCACGATCAGCTCCCCCTCTGGCTCACGGGCGAGCTGGCCCCGGTCGTCACCGACTGGGCGCACCTGACGAAGGAGAACGATGACTGACGTGAACGTCCACCACGTCCACGTGGAGGAGACCGAGGGCTTCGGCACCGTCCGCATCCGGCCCCTCGACGCCGAGGCCGACGCGGCGGTCGTGCACGGCTGGGTCAGCGAGGAACGGGCCGTGTTCTGGGGCATGAACGGCCTGACGAAGGACCAGGTCGCGGACATATACGCCCACATGGCCGGCCTCGACACCCACCACGCCTTCCTCGCCGAGCTGGACGGCGAGCCCGTCGCCGTGCTCCAGACGTACGAGCCGTCGCAGGACCGGGTCGGCGAGTGCTACGAGGTCGAGCCCGGGGACATCGGCGTCCACGTGCTGCTCGCACCCGCCGGGGAGCGGGGCGCGCGGCCGGGCTGGTCGTCGGCGCTGATGGGCGTGTTCGCGTCGTACGTGCTGGTGGGGCTGGACCGGCGGCGGGTGGTGGCCGACCCGGACGTGCGCAACGAGAAGGCCCTCGCCCGCTTCCTCCGTCAGGGCTTCGAGGCCGGACCGGTCGTCACCCTCCCGGAGATCGACCTGCCGGACGTGTACCTGCCGGAGAAGACGGCGCAACTCGCTTTCCTCAGGCGGGAGGTAGCCTTCCCCGGGTGACCCCCGAGGACCTCGTCGCCCACTACGGTCTGGAGCCGATCCCCCGCGAGGGCGGCCTGTTCCGCCAGACCTGGGCCGGACCCGCGTTGCCGGACGGCACCCCCGCCGGAACCGCGATCGTCGCGCTGCTCACCGCGGACGACTTCTCCGCCCTGCACCGCCTCCCCGGCGACGAGATCTGGCACTTCTACCTCGGCGACCCGCTGGAACTGCTGCTGCTCGCCCCCGACGGCACCTCCCGCACGGCCGTGCTCGGCCCGGACGTCCTCGGCGGCCAGCACCCGCAGCTCACCGTCCCCGCGCGCACCTGGATGGGCGCGCGGGTGACGCCCGGCGGCGCCTGGGCCCTCTTCGGCTGCACCATGGCCCCCGGCTTCACCTACGCGGCCTACGAGCACGGGGACGCCGCCGCCCTGACGGCGCTCCACCCGGACCGGGCCGCCCACATCGCGCGGCTGTGCCGTCCGTGACCTCGCCGGCGGGCCGACCGGCCCGACCGGCCCGGTGGTGAACGGCGGGGTGCCGGCCCGCCCCACGCGGTGAGCGGGACAGCCCCACGGTCCGTACGTATCCCCGGGTACGGGAGTCCAGTCCGAAGTACGGAGCGGTGACGTGGTCGATGGGCGCGAACGCGTGGTTGCCGGCCCCGGTGGCGGGCGTCGGGACGGTGCGCGGAACGGTTGCGGTGGGGGGCGTCGGGACGGCCGCGGCGGGGGCGTGCGGCGGTGGCGGGGGCTGGTGCTGCTCGGCACCACCCTGGTCCTGCTCCTCCTCGGCAGCGCCGGCCAGGCGTCGGCCCATGCCGCCCTCCGCGACGCCGACCCCGCCGACGGCTCCGTCCTCACGACCGCTCCCCGCAGCATCACCCTGACCTTCACCGAGTCCGTCGGTCTGATCGACGACACCTTCCGTGTCTTCGACCCCCGCAACGGGCGCGTCGAGACGGGCGAGGCGCAACACGCCGACGGCCGGTCCGACACCGCCCGCGTCCCCCTCCCGGCCCGGCTCGGCACCGGCACCTTCACGGTGGCCTGGCGGGTCGTGTCGGCGGACAGCCACCCCATCGCCGGCGCCTTCACCTTCTCGATCGGTGCCCCCTCCCCGACCCCGGCCGCCGTCTCCAGCGGCCCCGTGGAGGACCCGGCCACCGCGGGCCTGCACAAACTCGGCCGCTGGCTGGCGTACGGCGCCGCCGCCCTGCTCATCGGGACGGCCGCCTTCGTCGCCCTGTGCCGTCCGCCGGACGTCCGGCCGCTGCGCGGGCTCCTCGTGGCCGGCTGGTGGACGTTCACCGCGTCGACGGTCCTGCTGCTCCTGCTGCGCGCCCCCTACGAGACCGGCGCCGGTCCCGCACAGGCCCTCGACCCCTCCGGCCTCACCCGGACCCTCTCCGGCCGGCCCGGCATCGCCCTGGCCGCCCGGCTGCTCCTGCTGGCCGGGGCCGCCGTCCTGCTGCTCCGCCGGCGCGGCCGCGAACGGCCCACCCGAGCGACCCTCGCCACCGGCCTGGTCCTGGCCGTGGGCCTCGGCCTGACCTGGGCCGCCGCCGAACACGCGTCGGCCGGCATCCAGGTCCCGGCCGCGATGACCTCCTCGGTGCTGCACCTGCTGGCCATGGCGGTGTGGCTCGGCGGCCTCACCGCCCTGCTCACCCTGCTCCGCCACGGCACCCTCCCGGCCGCCGTGGCCGTCCGCTTCTCCCGGCTCGCCGCCACCTCGGTCACCGTCCTCGTGGTGACCGGCGTCTACCAGGCCTGGCGCGGCCTCGGCACCCTCGACGCCCTGACGGACACGACGTACGGCCGGACCCTCCTGGCCAAGCTGGGGGCGGTGGGCCTGCTGCTCCTGGCGGGCGCCTGGTCGCGGCAGTGGACGGGACGGCTGGTGGGAACGGAGGCGGCACGCGCGCGTGCGGAGGAGGCGCAGACGCCGGATGTGGAGGGGAGCGGGACGCAGGGCGGGACGAAGGCGATGGCGAAGGTGAAGGTGAAGGTGAAGGAGACGGTGGCGGCGAAGACGGAGGCGAAGGTGGCGGCGGCGGTCGGCGCTCCGGCGGCGAAGGAGGGGGTGTCCGGGCGGACGCCCGCGCAGGCCTCCGTCCCACCGGACGGTCCTCCCTCCGGCGACGGCACCCCGCTCGCCCCGGCCCGCACCCCGGCCGAGGACGCGCACCGCCGCGCCCTGCGCCGGTCCGTCCTCGCGGAGGTCGCGGTCTCCGTCGTCGTCCTGGGCCTCACGACCGTGCTGACGGGCACCCTCCCGGGCCGGGCGGAGGCGGAGGCGGCGGCGTCCGAACAGTCGATCGGGCTGCCCGTCGCCTCCGTGACCACGGTCCCCTTCGACATGAGCGGTCCGGACGCCCCCGGCGCCCGCGGCAGCGTGCAGATCACCCTCGATCCGGGCCGGGTCGGCGAGAACTCGGTGCAGGCCGTCGTCTACGGCCCCGACGGCGGCTTCGCCACCGTCCCCGAACTCCGCATGTCCTTCAGCCTGCCCGGCCAGGACATCGGCCCGCTCGACGCGAAGCTCACCGACCGGGGCGGCTACTGGGCCGCCGACGCCGTCAACCTGCCCCTGCCCGGCACCTGGGAGATGAGCGTGACCGTACGCGCCTCGGAGATCGACCAGGTGACGGAGACGACGCCGGTGCGCATCACCGGCTGAGCGCGCCACCGGCGCGGGGCGGTGCCCCGGGCGGTGTGCCCCTCTCCGGGGGCTCCCGGAGACGAACTGAGACGGAAACCGCCACGGACAACGTCGAAGGCCCCGCTGCAAGCCGCGGGCCCTTCGACATCGTGCCCGGTGAGGCACTGGCGGAGGATACGAGATTCGAACTCGTGAGGGGTTGCCCCCAACACGCTTTCCAAATGTTCGTCCGGGGTTCGGCGAGCGCCGGGGACGTTCTGACCTGCGGTGCAGCGGTGACTGAGAAGCCTTCTGAACAGTGCTGTACGCGGGTGAACGCAACCAGAACCGCAACCAGAAGGCTTGCCATTTCCTCAGCCGGTGGCGTGGGTGATCGTTAGTGCTGTCGCTCCTTCGATCTTCAGGGAACTGGGCGCTCCGTCAATGGCCTGCCAGGGATAGGTGGATCGGCGGCCTCCTTCTGGGCAGATGGAGACGCTCTGTTCTAAGGTCATCGCATGAGTGATCGCATGAGTGATCGCATAGGGGGAGCACCGGATCCACCAGTACTGACGTTGCGTCGCCTCGTGGGTGACGCGCTCTGGACAGACATGCTGGAGCAGTCATTCGCGCGTCGGCACTCCGTCGGCGACACATTGCTGCGGCAGGGTGAGCCCGGCACCCATGTGCTCGCACTGCTCAGCGGGGTGGCCAAGGTGACCCGGCGAGAGCGAAGTGGAGATCTCACGCTACTGGCGTTTCGCGGTCCCGGCGAACTGCTGGGCGAGGTGGCGGTGTTGGACGACGCACTGCATTCGGCAAGCGTCGAGGCGATCTCGCACTGCTCAGTCGCCGTCCTGGGCAAAGCGGAATTCCTGCGGTTCGTCACAGACCGTGACCTGTTTCCCATGCTGGTGCGGTACGCCCTCGGCAGGCTGAGGGAGTCGGACCGCGCCCGCGGCGGCGGTGAAGTCGTCGCGCGCCTGGCGGCATCCCTGGTGAGTCTGGCCGATATCTCAGGGCATTCCGCGATCCCGCAGGGGCGGCATCTGGAGCTTTCCCTGACGCGGGACGAACTCGCGCAACACCTAGGGGTGTCACGTAACACGATCACCACAAGCCTTTCCGAACTTGAGCCTTTCCGCGTTCGTACCGGACGGAAGCGCATCTTCATCGACGACCTGCCCGCTCTGCGTCAAGCGACTGCGGAGCTCTACGACTGAGGCGCAGCGCCTGGTAGACGGAGATGACCGCGCTCTGTGATGCCCGTCACTACTCCTCCGCACTGAGTGAGCACACCGCGACATGTAACTCCGCGAAGCTCGGGTGAACAAAGCCCGTAGGGGAAGCCAAGGAGTCCTGATGTCGCATTTTCACCCGCCTCTGCCCAAAGCCAGTGCCATGCCCCACACCCGGAGCCACCACCTCCCTCCCTACCGAGGGATCGTGGCCGTCGACGCCAAGGACTTCACCGGTTATCCAGCCATCGAGCACGGAGCGATCAGCCAGGCCATCCCGCAACTACTCCAGCGGGCGTTCGAGCGGGCTGGAGTCGCGGATGTATGGAAGGACCAAAGGTTCCCCGCGTCCACGGGCGACGGGTACGTTTTCGGCTTCGATCCGGCGTGGATGCCGTTCGTGATCCACCCATGGCTCCACACCCTCCAGGACGTGCTCGCCGAGTTCACCGTGCACTCCACGGGGACGGTGCGTATCCGGCTCCGGGTCAGCCTCCACATCGGGCCGTTGCCCGACTCGGGAGGTGAGTTCGACGGCAACGGCACACCGCGCAACGACACCCACCGGCTACTCGACTCCCGCCCGGTCAAGGCCATGCTGGCCGCCTCCAACGAGAACGTCACCCAGGTCGCCGCCATCCTCTCCGACCGCTGCTATCAGGACGCGGTGGCGAGCGGCTACACAGGGCGGCACCCCGACCACTTCATCGAGGTGCCTGCGACCGTCGAGGGCAAGCGATTCGATCAGCGGGCCTGGTTATACGTGCCTGCCCCCTCGGGCAATCTCTACGACCGTCGCATTCTGGGCGACCAGGTGGTCGAGGACCACGAGGCTCGGCGTGGGGATGACGACGGTGGACGGCGAACGACCAGGCGCGAGGCGGCATACCGGTCGGTGGCGATCAGGGCTGACAAGGGGAACGTGAATACCGGAACCGTGCACGGCGGCCAGAGTGTCAGCAACATGGACGTCGGCGGCGACTATGTCGGCGGCAACAAGGCGGGCACGGTCCACGGCAACCAGGGGGACACGGTCCAAGGCGACAAGAACGAGGGCCGCCGGTGAGCGCCGAGGAGCACTCGCCCGATGCGGAGAAGGCTGACGGCGAGTCCCGACTCCCGGATGAACCCAAGGGTCCGGCGGTGCAGCGGGAAGAGGACTATCCCGATGACGACGACTTCGCCGGCCCGTCCGGCACCGGAGGGTCCCGCTATTACATCCACGCCCCGTACGCGAACCTCAACGCCGGTTCCGTGCAAGGCGATCAGCATGTCGAGAACGTCAGCGGCACGGTCGGCCGCGGTGGTCGGAGAGTGGAGGCACACGAGGGCCCCATCTCCGCGCTGGAGATACTGCAGGCCCAGGCGGGATTCGCGGAACCCGACTGGTTCCCCACCGCGCTGACGGAACTCGACACCGGCGTCCTGTTCCTCGTAGGAGATCCTGGTACCGGACGCCGAACGGCGGCATTGAATCTGTTGTGTCGCCATACCGGTGGCAGCATGGACCTGCGAGCGGTTGACAGCGATGTGGACCTGTCTTCCTGGCGGCCCACCCAGGCCGGGGCGCGCGGGTATCTCGTGTACGGCCTGCTGCCCCAGCACCCCCTCGGCCCTGCGGTGATCGCCAACCTGCGCCGCCTGTTGAGCGATGCTCACGCCCGCATGGTCATCGTGCTGCCCGACGATCCAGAGCTTGTGCGCAGCCTGTCGCGCGACCTCCACGTGTCTCCTGTGCGGTGCGAACCCCCGCATCCCCGCGCCGTTTTCGACGCTCTATTCGAGTCTGCCGTACCGAGTCCCGCCGAACGTGACCGGCTTCTGGCGCAGCTGGAGCCGGGCATGCTGGACGAGTTGCTGACTCCCGAACTGGTCCCCGTCCAGGTCGCCGAGCTGGTCGCTGCGGTGAGCGGTGCGGGCGACGACGGGCCGGGCCTCACCGACCTCCGCAACCGCCTGAGCTTCCTCGCGGAGGGAGAGGCGCCGGGCCTGATCAAGGAGATCCGCGACGCCCCCGACGGACTCGCCTTCCTGCTGGCGGCCTGCGTCTTCGAGGGGCTGGACCACCGTATCGTCCTGGAGGAAGCGGAACGGCTCCTGATGCTGGCGGACGGGCGCCTGGACTCCGTACTGCCGGAGAGCAGCGATGCCGACGGCAGTCACGGTCCATCTCATCGCCAGGACGGTCCGCGGCTCAACCCGAAGTTCATCTTCCGGCGATCGCTCGACGAGCTGTTACGGATGGTGCGCGCGCAGCGTGCGCCCAAAGAGATCCGGAGCGGCTCCGGCTACACCTACGCGGTGGAGCCGGTGCGGTTCACCCGGCACCGGCAGGCGGAGACCGTGCTGCGCCATGTGTGGCGACAGTACGGCCAGTTGTCCGGGCTGCTGACGGACTGGATGGACAACGTTCCCCGGAACGAGCGCGAGTTGGCTGAGCCCGTGGGCCGGGTCATGGGCATGGCCGCCGGCTGGGGCGGCGGCCGCCGGGCGCTCCGGCATATCAGCAAGCTGGCCGACTCCGATCGTGGGACCAGCCGCACGATCGCCGCGTACGCGCTGGGCATGGCGGCGGAAGACCCGATTCTGGCGAGCGAGGTCAAGCACCGCCTCACCGACTGGAGCACGAATGCCAGCTGGCGGCTGCGCTCCACGGTCGCGTATGCCTGCAGTACGAACTTCGGTGTCTCCAGGCCGGATCTGGCAATGCGGCTGCTGCGGCATTCGTACCGCGGACGTGACGGGGACGAGTATGCCGTCGGTATGGCTGTACGCCGTGCTCTGCGCGAGCTCTTCGCGGCAGGCAGCCAGCTGACGGTTTTCCGCCACCTTGTCGACTGGGCTGATCGCGGGGTACCTGACGCGGAGCTGTCGCTCTGGGCCTTTCCGTACTTGCTGCGGGAGCCCTCCTGGTTCAAGGAACAGTTGCTCGCTGTAAGCGAGTTCACCGAAAAGATCACAGATCTCGTCCACCAGACTCTGAACGAGGATGAGTTGTTCGACGCCACGTGCGGCGCTCTGATCGGCTGGTGCCGGATCGCCTACTGGGACGAGCAGCAGAGTACGGCCGTGGAGACATTGCTTACCGCACTCGCTCAGGACATGCGGCACGGCGAGCTCCGCCTTTTCGTCGAGCTCGACCGGGCGGACGCCTCCGTACTGGCTGGACAGCACATAGCACGCCACGCGCTGGATGCCTGGCGGAAGGGTGAGCCTCGGCACTTCAGCTCTGCATCCCCGCATGGAGGACACGATGACCACTGAGAGCAACACGCCTGTCTACACCCGTGCCTCGCACGCCCCTTGGCGGGAGATCCTGTGGCAGCGCTGGTCCGGCCGGCTGGACCGTGCTCTGGTGCTGCGGGACCTGGGCGGGGGCTACCACCTTGCGGGGGCCCGGCACGCCACATCTCACGGAGCGGTCCTGCATACGGGCGAGGCACCAAAGGAGGCGGCCGCCTTCCGCACGAGGACGAGGCTGCGCGGGTACGACAGCGCGTACCTCGTCCAGCTCGATGAACATTCGGGGACACGGGCCGTTGCACTGCCGACTCACTACGGCACCGAGTCGGTGGACGTGCAAGTGCTGTGGTGGGTGCATGATCCGGTCCAGGTTGTGCAGTCGCGCACCACTCACGGCTGGCTCGCGGTGCGCAAGGCCCTCGACCGGCGTTTGCGTCACCTCAAGGAGGAGTACGCCGCCGACGGACACGGACTCGCCGCACCCGAGATGATGCAGAACCTGGCCGTACCGCGCGAGTTGCCGGACTGCGGCTTGACCTACCGAGCCACGGACATCTCCGCACGGGAAGACGATGGCGAACTGCGACTGGGCGAACCTGGAGATGCCAGTCTGCCGTATTCCTGGTCGGACACGAGCCGCGAGGAGTACGCGTTCTGCAAACAGGCTGTGCAGGACGGTCCGGTGTCGCTCGCGGCGCTCTGGCTGATCAGGCACCCCGATCAGGTCAGCCAGGTACTCGACTGGACAGTGAATCACTCCAGCCTTGTCCGGGGGGAGACCAACTGGCAGGACGAGGTGGCCGGCCTGCTGGGCAAGCTGACGACGCAGGAACGGCAGGAACTCTCCGAAATGCTGCGGGATCGGCTCGTCGCCCTGGGACGGCAGGTACCTGGGCAGCAACGCTCAGGGCTGGACGAAGAGAAGGTCCGCTCCCGCGTCAATGGCTGGGCTGCAGGCACGGTGAAAGGGCAGTCGTTGTGATGCGGGCAGCCGCTGGCCGGGGCCCGGTGCGGGGAGCGCTACGAAGCGTCGCTGCCAGGCCCCCGCGCCCGTCTCCCGCCCCTCGTCATCGGGTACTGCACAGGACACTGCGCCGCCGCCATCCGGCAGCCTGTTTTCCGCCGGGGCCGAGCCCGGAGACCGTGGCGGCGATGGAGCGCTTCATGGCTGCCAACGGCGTGGAACTCACGCGGGCGGATACCAAGGCCGCCGTGCTCCTGGGCTTCACGGGAGCAGTCCTCGGCGTCTTCATCACGGTGACCAGGAGCGCCGACGCCGGACAGGCACCCAACGCCTGGGAAATGCACGTACTCTGGTGGGCCGCTGTCATCAGTGCATTGCTGGCCATCGTCTCCTTCGTGTGCGCCATCGCCCCGCGCCGTCGCGGAGAGCGCCGCCGGGGCATGGTCGCTCCCGGTTACTTCGAGCACCTCACATCGGAACTGGGCGGCGAGCGGTTGAGCCGCGCCTTCGAACGGGTTGGGCACAATCCCACCGGCCCATTGCTGTCCTCCCTGGTGAGGACCAGCGAGATCATTCGCACCAAATACCGCTGGATCGAAACGGGAACCGTTCTGCTGCTTGTCGCACTTCCGCAGTTTGCCGTCACCCTACGGCCGACATGAGGAGAGCACGAAGAGACCGGCTGGGGTTGGACGATCATGTCCAACCCCAGCCGGTCCGAGACACCTGCCCGCTCCCGGATGGGACTGTCGCGGAGATCGATGTCGCCGCGGCGTCCCCGACGCCGCGGCTTCTCATGTACCGATGCAAAAGAGTGTGTCCAGCCGCCGAAGCCGCGACTCCGTCGGGGTTCAGGGGCTACCCGGCATCCTCGTGCTCGCCGTGATGTCGACCTTTGCGGAAGGGCGTGCCGCACCCGTTGAGGTCCCCTGCTGCGCGGGGGTGGCTGATTAGCTGTTCAGAGCGGGTTGACGTGGTTTCAGGTTCACTGGTTCGGCCGCTGCCTGGTCGGCGTAGTGCCTCTCCTCGAACTCGACGGGGCTGAGGTAGCCAGGCCGCTTCTGGATGCGGCGCGGGTTGTAGAAGCCGTCGATGTACTCGAAGAGCGGCGTCGGCAGTTCGATCATCGTTCCGCAGAACTGGCAGGTATTGCCGTACCACGCCTTGACCTGGCGCGTGACCCGGGAATCTCGGTATTGGGACTGCACTACTGCGGTACTTCGCTGGACAGGTGTATCGGGGAAGTCCGGGGCGGCGCTCTCTGCGTGCCACGAAGGCTCCACGCGAACGCCGGCCGAGCCCGCGTCGGTCGGCACGGCCACGCCGGTCTTGGCCAGGGGGTCCTCAAGCAGAGTGCTGTCCGCATGGGCGAGGTCGGCGACATCGCGAATGGAGCGCCACACCAGGGACCAAGCTGCGTCGATCATGTCCGGCTCGATGACGGGTGACATCTCTGCGGCGGCGAGTGCCGCTGCCACTCGAAGGGTGTGCTCCCCCACCCGGATCGTGAAGGCTGAGTCCCTTGGGACCGGGCTGTCTGGCAGTGTCGACTCCTCAAGAGCTCTGACCTCGCCCCACTTCTCTGCTGTGGCTCGCCCCCACTTCACTTCCCGTTGGCTTCCGATCGCCCATGAACACGCCTCGACCAGTTCGGGAGTGGGCCCGGTCTGCGCAGGGCGACCGTGGCGGGGGAGACCGCGGAGCTTGAACGGGAGGAAGCGGGAGTAGAAGGCGTCATCCCCTGGTGCGTACGGGCGCTGCTTCCATCCCACATCCGAGAGTCCCCAGAGGACTCCCACCATGGGCGGTATACGGTCCAGCTCCCGCTGGGCAGGAGTCCGCTTCTTCACGCCGGCCCTCGAGAAGTTGCTGCCGTCCCACGCCTGACGCAACGAGTGGTTGAGCTCACTCTGGAGTCGCTGCTTACCGCCCGAGGTCCGTTGGAAGGGAGAACTTTCAAGCAACGTGCTCTGCGGTGCGGAAGTGTGCAGGGAGAGGTAGCGGCGTGCTGATTCCACTGCGCTGAAGAGGTGGGTCACGCTGTTGACCGGGGCGCGCCCCGCCAGCGACGTGAACGAGTCCCGCACGCGCAGTGCACGCACCACACTCTGCGCCATCCCGTCGGAGGGGTGCCGGCTGTCTCCGACAAACGCAGTCCACACCAGGGTGGGGCGCGCCCCCGGTAGGTACGAGCGAACCTTCACGGTCGGCGCGATTGCGGTTGACCACACTGAGATGGTTGCTGCGTACATCTCTTCGGCGCGCAGGTCGTCGTGATCGACTCGATCATGGGCTGGGAGCCCGGGGGAGCGGCCCGGATGCGCGCCCGGTACATGCACGTGACGGGGACCATGCTCCGCAGGGTCGCGCAGCAAGTCGGAGATGCCCCCTGGGTCCCGCCCGGAGCTCCCGATGCCGACGGGAAGTCCGACTGAGACGAAAACTGAGACGGACAACGACGAAGGGCCCCACCGCGAGCGGTGGGGCCCTTCGACATCGTGCCCGGTGAGGCACTGGCGGAGGATACGAGATTCGAACTCGTGAGGGGTTGCCCCCAACACGCTTTCCAAGCGTGCGCCCTAGGCCTCTAGGCGAATCCTCCGCGGCAAACAATACAAGACGTTGAGGAGTGCTCGCGAACTCGTTCCCGCCCGCCGCCATCGGGTACTGTGGGCGCAGCCCCTCACGCGGCGCTATCTGACTGAACTCCCCCAGGGCCGGAAGGCAGCAAGGGTAGGTCGGCTCTGGCGGGTGCGTGGGGGGCGCTCGCGTTCCGGGGCGGGGCCGGTTGTCGGTGGGCGCCTATAACCTCGTATGCGTGTCGTCTCTCGCGCTGTACCGCCGCTATCGCCCGGAGTCGTTCGCCGAGGTCATCGGGCAGGAGCATGTCACCGACCCGTTGCAGCAGGCGCTGCGGAACGACCGGGTCAATCACGCGTACCTGTTCAGCGGACCGCGCGGATGTGGCAAGACGACCAGCGCGCGCATCCTGGCCCGCTGCCTGAACTGCGAGAAGGGCCCCACGCCCACGCCGTGCGGCGAGTGCCAGTCCTGTCAGGACCTGGCGCGGACCGGCCCCGGCTCCATCGACGTCATCGAGATCGACGCCGCGTCGCACGGCGGTGTGGACGACGCCCGTGACCTGCGGGAGAAGGCCTTCTTCGGGCCCGCCGGCAGCCGTTACAAGATCTACATCATCGACGAGGCCCACATGGTCACGTCGGCCGGTTTCAACGCGCTGCTCAAGGTCGTCGAGGAGCCGCCGGAGCATCTCAAGTTCATCTTCGCCACCACCGAGCCCGAGAAGGTCATCGGCACCATCCGGTCCCGGACGCACCACTACCCCTTCCGCCTCGTGCCGCCCGGCACGCTGCGGGAGTACCTCGGCGAGGTGTGCCAGAAGGAGAACATCCCGGTCGAGGAGGGGGTCCTGCCGCTCGTCGTGCGCTCCGGCGCCGGCTCCGTGCGTGACTCCATGTCCGTCATGGACCAGCTCCTCGCGGGCGCCGGCGAGGCCGGTGTGACGTACGCCATGGCCACCTCCCTCCTCGGATACACGGACGGCTCGCTGCTCGACTCCGTCGTCGAGTCGTTCGCCACCGGGGACGGGGCCGCCGCCTTCGAGGTCGTGGACCGGATCATCGAGGGGGGCAACGACCCGCGGCGGTTCGTCGCCGACCTGCTCGAGCGGCTGCGGGACCTCGTCATCCTCGCCGCGGTCCCGGACGCCGCCGAGAAGGGGCTCATCGACGCCCCCTCCGACGTCATCGAGCGGATGCAGGCCCAGGCGGGAGTCTTCGGCGCCGCCGAGCTGAGCCGCGCCGCCGACCTCGTCAACCAGGGCCTCACCGAGATGCGCGGCGCCCACTCGCCCCGCCTCCAGCTCGAGCTGATCTGCGCCCGTGTCCTGCTCCCGGCCGCCTACGGAGACGAGCGGTCGGTGATGGCCCGCCTCGACCGGATCGAGCGCGGCGTGAACTTCTCCGCGGGCTCGGCCCCCGCCGGAATGCCCGCCGTGGGGTACGCCCCCGGCGCGGAGGCCCACGCGGCGGCCGCGCCGGCCCCGTACGGCGTCCCCGTCCCGCCCGCCGCCGCTCCCGCCCCGCCGGGGGGCGGCGCGGCGGCCGCCCGCGCCGCGGTACGCGGCTCGGCGACTCCGAGCGGCCCGGCGACTCCGAGCGGCCCGGCGACTCCGAGCGGCCCGGCGACTCCGGGTGCTCCGGCGGCTCCGAGCGGCCCCGCGGCCCACACCCCTCATGCGTCCCAGGCCCCTCAGACGCCTCCCTCGCCCCAGCAGGCCCCCGCGGCACCCGTCCCGGCCGCCCCGGCCGCCCCCGCCCAAGCGAGCCCCGCCCTCGCTCCCGGCGCCTGGCCCACCGCCACCGCCGTCGGCAGCGGTCGTAGGCCCGGCGGCTGGCCCACCGCGACGCCCGCAGGCGGCGGACGCCCTCCGGCGACCCCCGCCCCGGCCGCCGCGTCCGCCCCGGCACCGGCCGGACCCGCAGCCGCTCCGGCCGCCGCCTACGCCCCGCCCGCCGGCGGCCCCGACCCCCGCACGCTCTGGCCCAACATCCTGGAGGCGGTCAAGAACCGCCGCCGCTTCACCTGGATCCTCCTCAGCCAGAACGCCCAGGTCGCGGGCTTCGACGGCACCACGCTCCAGATCGCCTTCGTCAACTCCGGCGCCCGCGACAACTTCGTCAGCAGCGGCAGCGAGGAAGTGCTGCGGCAGGCGCTGGCCGAGCAGTTCAACGTCCAGTGGAAGGTCGACGCGCTCGTCGACCCGTCCGGCGGCTCCGCGACCCCGCCGGCCGGCGGCTTCGGCGGTCCCCCGGCCCCGCCCGGCCCCGGCGGCCCCCACGTTCCGGGCGGTTACGGCGGTGGTTACGGAGCCCCCGCACCGGCTCCCGGAGCCGGTGCGGGCGGCGGCACGCCGACCGCTCACACCCCGAACGCCTCCCCTCCCCCCGGCCCCCCGCAGGCCCGGTCGGCCCCGCCCCCGTCCTCCGCCCACGCCGCCCCGAGAACCCGGTCCGCCGCGCCCGAGCACGTCGCCATCGAGGACGACATCCCCGAGGACGACGATCCCGACCTCAACGAGTCGGCCCTCTCCGGGCACGACCTGATCGTGCGCGAGCTGGGCGCGACCGTCGTGGACGAGTTCACCAACGAGTAGCGGGCGCGCCCGCCGCCCGGAAGGCGACGCCTGCCCGAAGGGCGGCCACCCCGGCCGAGGCCGCCCACGGTCGCACTCACCCACCTCACGGGCACACCGGCCGACGGGGCATTCGGCCGACAGGGCACCCCGGCCCGCGGTCGCCCCAGCCCACGGCCCCGCTTCGGAGAAACCTACGAACACCTCGCCCCCCGTCCTTCGGAAGCCCGCACAAGCACCCGGAGCCGGGCCGGTTAGGCTGACCCCGTGAACGTCCTCGTCATCGGCAGCGGCGCCCGCGAACACGCCCTGTGCCGCTCACTGTCCCTCGACCCCGCGGTCACCGCGCTGCACTGCGCCCCCGGCAACGCCGGCATCGGCGAGGTCGCCGAACTGCACCCGGTCGACGCCCTGGACGGCAAGGCCGTGTCCGCGCTGGCCACCGAGCTGGGCGCGCAGCTCGTGATCGTGGGCCCGGAGGCGCCCCTGGTCGCCGGGGTCGCCGACGCCGTGCGCGCGGCGGGCATCCCGGTGTTCGGCCCCTCCAAGGAGGCCGCCCGGCTGGAGGGCTCCAAGGCGTTCGCGAAGGACGTGATGGCCGCGGCCGGTGTGCCGACCGCCCGCTCCTACGTCTGCACCACGCCCGCCGAGGCCGCCGCCGCCCTCGACGCCTTCGGCGCGCCCTACGTCGTCAAGGACGACGGCCTGGCCGCCGGCAAGGGTGTCGTCGTGACCGCCGACCTGGAGGTCGCGAAGGCGCACGCCGCCGCCTGTGACCGGGTGGTCGTCGAGGAGTTCCTCGACGGCCCCGAGGTCTCCCTCTTCGCCGTCACCGACGGCGAGACGGTGGTGCCGCTCCGGCCCGCCCAGGACTTCAAGCGCGCCCTGGACGGCGACGAGGGCCCGAACACCGGCGGCATGGGCGCGTACTCCCCGCTGCCCTGGGCCGACCCCAAGCTGGTCGACGAGGTGATGGAGACCGTCCTCCAGCCGACCGTCGACGAGATGCGCCGCCGCGGCACCCCGTTCTCGGGCCTGCTCTACGCCGGACTCGCCATCACCGGTCGCGGCGTGCGGGTCATCGAGTTCAACGCCCGCTTCGGAGACCCCGAGACCCAGGTCGTCCTGGCCCGCCTGAAGACTCCGCTGGCGGGCGTGCTGATGGCCGCCGCCACCGGCGACCTCGCCGGCCTGCCGCCCCTGCGCTGGAGCGACGAGGCGGCCGTCACCGTGGTCGTGGCCTCGCACAACTACCCCGGCACCCCGCGCACCGGCGACCCGATCACCGGCCTCGACGAGGTGGTCGCCGAGGACGCCCCGCACGCGTACGTGCTGCACGCCGGCACCCGGCGCGACGGCGACACGGTGGTCAGCGCGGGCGGCCGCGTCCTGTCCGTCACGGCGACCGGCGCGGACCTCGCCCAGGCCCGGGAACGGGCGTACCGGGCGGTCGCGCGCATCGGTCTGGACGGTTCCCGGCACCGCACGGACATCGCCGCGAAGGCGGCGGCCGAGGCGAGCTGATCCGAGCGGGCGCACAGCTCCCAGCGGGCACTTCCAGGCCCCGGGTCCAGGACGGAAACGTCCGTCGGATCCGGGGCCTGTTCCGTGCCCGCAGACACCCACCTTTCCCCAAAGCCATTCCATCGGGTGAGCGCTCTTCCATCCGGCTGACGGACGCCGACGTGCCAACTAGGGTGCGGCGCAAGCGTTCCGGCACTTGGCCCACCGGCATTGCGATGTCAGTGACGCCTGCCACAGTGGGGGAGTGAGCAAGACCAGGAGGACCGGGACGGCCTGCACTGAGGGGAGGGGGTGAGGTCCGGAGTGACCGGTATCGGAGTGGAGGCGCGCGCCCAGGGGGCGCGGGCGAGGGCGCTGGCGGTGCTGCGGATCCGCAGCCGGGCGCTGGCCGTCGCGCTGCTGCCCGCCGCGGCGGCGGTGATCCTGCTCGCGGGCGGTTCCAGCGGCCGCTTCGTGGGCCACGGCTGGGACATCGCCCGTTGGGCGACGTCCGTGCTCGCGGTCCTCGTGCTGCTGGCCGCCGGGGTGGTCGCCCTGGTCGTCGCCCGGGCCCGGCCCGCCGTCACTCCCACGGTCGCGATCGCCGAGAGCGCGGCCCCCGATCTGTACCGGCTGGTGCGCGACCTCGCCGACCGTCTCGACGTGCCCGCGCCGTCCGCGATAGCGCTCACCCCCGACTGCGACAGCTGGCTGGAGGACCGCACCCACCCGGCCCACGGCCCGCCCGCGCCCCGCGCGCGCGACGAGATAGCCGGTCCCGGACACCACCCCCACGGCCGTACGACGACGGCGCCGGTCCTCGTCATCGGCTCCCCGTTCCTGTGGTGGATGCGGGTGGGCGAGCTGCGTGCCGTCCTCGCGCCGGTCGTCGCCGGTACGGGCCCTTCGGCGCACCCCGACATAGCGGCGGCCCGGCGCTTCGTGCGCGGGCTGGACGCCGCGGTGGCGGCTTCGGCCGACCGCGGACGGAGCCCCGGCGTGCGGCTGCTCGGCGCGGGCATCGGCTGGGTCGCCCGCCTGCTGCTGCGGAGCTGCCAGGCGCACGCGGCGGAGATGGAGCGCGGGGTGGCCGCGGCGGCGGCCGAACGGGCCCAGACCGTGGACTACGGGCTGCGGATCGTCGCCCAGGAGCAGGTCGGGCTGGCGTACGCCGGCTGGGACCGGCTCCTCACCCGTGTGGCGCTGCCCGCCTGGCGGATGGGCCGCTGGCCCTCCCGGCTCGACGTCGGGGTGGTCGCCGCCCTCACCGAGCTGTCCCGGCGCGACCGCCTGGCCGAGGGCTTCGCCTCCCGGCTGGGCGAGCGCCCCGCCTGCGATCTGCTGGAGGAGCCCGGCGTGATCGACGAGGCCACGTCGCTCCTCGCCGCCCGCCTCTTCCACGGCGGCCCGGCCGAGACCGGCCCCGACTGGTCCCCGGTCGCCTGGCAGGAGTATCCGGACGAGGTCGTCGACCGCAAGTGGCGTACCGACGCGGCCCGTCTCCACCGCGTGCTGGACGCCCTGGGCGTCCGCCGCCCCACCCCGGCCGCGGACGGACCCACCCTGGCGCGCGTGCTGGACCACCTCACCGGTCCCGGCCCCGCCCGGGACGGAGAGCCCGGCCCCGCCTCCCGCACCCCCTTCGGCGACGCGGACGAGGACGACGGGTTCCCCCAGAACCCCCGAAGCGCCGCCCTGGCCGCCCGCCTCGGGGCCGAGGTCGCCCGCGAGGAGGCCGAGGGCGCGCCGTCGGGGCCGGGAGGGCGACCGGCCGGCCAGGGAACCGAGGCCGCGCTCTGGGACGACCGCGCGCTCCCGCTCTTCCCGCTCCAGCCCCCGCGCACCGACCGCGAACTGCTCGCCGACCACGTCACGGCGATGGTCTGCTGCGCCGCGATGGACATCGTGGGCGCCACCCCCGGCCTCGACTGGCTCGACGGTCCGACCCTCCTGGTCGACGGCGAGCGCGTGACCGACCTGACGGCCCGCGTGCTGAGCCTGGTCGAGGACGGCGACGCGATCCCGCTGCGCACCTGGCTGGTGGAAGTGGGCATACGCCCGGAGAAGCCCGTGCGCCTCGGCTGACGAGGGCCGGTCGGAAGGCCGACCGCCGCCCACGACGGAGCACTTAGTTCCACTTTCAGCCAATTCGCGACGAACGGTGACCGCCTGCAGGCGTTGTGTGATGTGCTGGGACCGATCCCGCTCACGGCAAGCGCCGGCGACATAGGACAGCCGCACACAACGCGCGAATCGTCGCACCGTGCCACGCCACGGGCAGGACACGACCAGCCAGGCACGCCCGTACACCCAGCAACGGGCATGCCCCGGGCGCACCGCCTGCCGACCACAGGCACCCGCCCGGAACCCGCACAGCCGTATCCGCACCGCACGCGAACAGGCTGCACACACACCGGCAATACGGGGGTCAGAGGGAGGGAAGCACCATGGGACACAAGCACATCCGCCGATGGGAATCGGGAGCGCTGGCGCACGCCGTGACGGATCCCTTCGGCCAGGGCCCCCTCCCGTGGCTGCGCGGCAGTGAGACCTACTTCGACGACACCGGTCAGGTCGTCCCCTGGTACGTCGACCCGGTCCCCGCCGTCACCCCGGAGCCGGCCCCCCGGATCCCGTCCCCCCGCTCCGGCGGAGGCCCCCGCTCCGCCGACGACGTCCGCCGTCAGATCAAGGGGTTCACCGCCACCGGCGCGGTCGCCCCGGGCGAGGCCATCGACTTCCACATCACCGTCGACCCGCCCCAGGAATTCAGCGTCGACATCTACCGCATCGGCCACTACGACGGTGACGGTGCGGCCAAGATCACCACCAGCCCCCGTCTCCCCGGCATCGTCCAACCCCCGCCCCTGACGGCCGACCGCACGGTCTCCTGCCACCACTGGTGGCTGTCCTGGCGCCTCCAGGTCCCGTCGTACTGGAACGTCGGGGCGTACGTCGCCGTCCTCACCACCGCCGACGGCTACCGCTCCCACATCCCGTTCACCGTCCGCGACAACCGTCCGGCCGACCTCCTCCTGCTGCTCCCCGACATCACCTGGCAGGCCTACAACCTCTACCCCGAGGACGGCCGCACCGGCGCCAGCCTCTACCACGCCTGGGACGAGGACGGCCGCCTCCTCGGCGAGGCCGACGCGGCGACGACCGTCTCCTTCGACCGGCCGTACGCGGGCGCCGGACTCCCCCTGCACGTCGGCCACGCCTACGACTTCATCCGCTGGGCCGAGCGCTACGGCTACGACCTCGCCTACGCCGACGCCCGCGATCTGCACGCCGGTCACGTCCAGCCCACCCGCTACCGCGGCCTGGTCTTCCCCGGCCACGACGAGTACTGGTCGACGGCCATGCGCCGCACCGTGGAACTCGCCCGCGACAGCGGCACCTCACTCGTGTTCCTCTCCGCCAACACCCTGTACTGGCAGGTGGAGCTGGGCCCCTCCCCGTCCGGCGCCCCCGGCCGCCTGCTGACCTGCCGGAAACGCAAGGGCCCCGGCAGGCCCGTGCTGTGGCGCGAGATCGACCGCGCGGAACAGCAGCTGGTGGGCATCCAGTACGCGGGCCGGGTCCCCGAACCCCACCCCCTGATCGTGCGCAACGCCGGTCACTGGCTGTGGGAGGCGACCGGCGCACACGAGGGCGACGGCATCGACGGCCTGGTCGCGGGCGAGGCCGACCGCTACTTCCCGCGCACCCCGCTGCCGCCCCACGAGGAACGCACCCTCCTCGCGCACTCCCCCTACACCGACAGCAGGGGCGCCCTGCGTCACCAGGAGACCTCCCTCTACCGGGCCCCCTCCGGCGCCCTGGTCTTCGCCTCCGGCACCTTCGCCTGGTCCCCGGCCCTGGACCGTCCCGGCCACGTGGACCCCCGCGTCCAGCGCGCCACGGCGAACCTCCTGGACCGCATCTGCAAGCGCGACTGAAGGACCCTCGGCCGCGGCCCGCCCGGCCCGCGCCGCCGTCCCTCCCCCGGCCCGGGCCCGGTCCCGCACCGTCCGCCCGGGCCCGCGCCCGTCCGCCCGGCCGCCCCGCCCGGCCGTGCCCCCGACCCCCGCTGTCCGCGGCTGATCCCGATGTACGGGACAATCGAGCCACTCAGACAGAACCACGGGGAGGAACCGTGTCCGGATTCGTAGAAAAGCCCGAACCCCTGGAGGTGCCGGGCCTGGTGCATCTGCACACCGGCAAGGTGCGCGAGCTGTACCAGAACGAGGCCGGCGACCTCGTGATGGTCGCCAGCGACCGCATCTCCGCCTACGACTGGGTCCTGCCCACCGAGATCCCCGACAAGGGCCGCGTCCTGACGCAGCTCTCCCTGTGGTGGTTCGACCAGCTCGCCGACCTCGTCCCGCACCACGTGCTGAGCACCGAGCTGCCCGTCGGCGCCCCCGCCGACTGGGCCGGCCGCACCCTCGTCTGCAAGTCGCTGAAGATGGTCCCGGTCGAGTGCGTGGCCCGCGGCTACCTCACCGGCTCGGGCCTGGCCGAGTACGAGCAGTCCCGCACGGTCTGCGGCCTCGCCCTCCCCGAAGGCCTGGCCGACGGCTCCGAGCTGCCCGCCCCGATCTTCACCCCGGCCACCAAGGCCGCGGTCGGCGACCACGACGAGAACGTCTCCTACGAGGAGGTCGCCCGCCAGGTCGGCGCCGACACCGCCGCCCGGCTGCGCCAGACGACCCTCGCGGTCTACGGCCGGGCCCGGGACATCGCCCGCGACCGGGGCATCATCCTCGCGGACACCAAGTTCGAGTTCGGCTTCGAGGGCGAGACGCTCGTCATCGCCGACGAGGTCCTCACCCCGGACTCCTCCCGCTTCTGGCCGGCCGACACCTGGCAGCCGGGCCGCGCGCAGCCGTCGTACGACAAGCAGTTCGTGCGGGACTGGCTGACCTCGGAGGCCTCCGGCTGGGACCGTGCCGGCGAGCAGCCGCCGCCGGCGCTGCCCCAGGAGGTCGTGGACGCGACCCGCGCCAAGTACATCGAGGCGTACGAGCGGTTGACGGGCACGAGCTGGTCGTAGCGCTCCCGGGCACGACAAAGCCCCCCGGCCGAGACCGGGGGGCTTGATCCGGAGCGGACGACGAGGCTCGAACTCGCGACCTCAACCTTGGCAAGGTTGCGCTCTACCAACTGAGCTACGTCCGCAGTGCGCCGTGGCGCGAGAGCAACTATACCCAACCCCGCTCACGCGCGAGACGTACCGCCGCGTGGCGGTTCTCCGCCCCCAGCTTGGACACGGCCGACGACAGGTAGTTGCGCACCGTCCCCGGCGACAGCGCGGCCCGCTCGGCGATCTCCGTGACGGGCGCCCCGTCGGCGGCGAGTTCGAGCACCTCCGCCTCGCGCGAGGTCAGCGGGGAGTCCCCGGCGGCGATCGCGTCGGCGGCCAACTCGGGGTCGACGTAACGGTTTCCGGCTCGCACGGTACGGATGATCTCCGCGAGCCGCTGTGCGCTCACCGTCTTCGGGACGAACCCGCGCACACCCGCCGCAAGCGCCCGTTTCAGATGGCCGGGGCGGCCGTGGCTGGTCACGATCAACGCCTGGCAGTCGGGCAGTTCGGCCCGCAGCGATGTGGCGACCTTCACACCGTCGGCGCCCGGCATCTGAAGATCCAGGACGGCCACGTCCGGCCGGTGCGCCCGTGCCATCGCCAGGGCCTCGGGCCCGGTGGCCGCCTCGGCGACGATCACCAGGTCGTCCTCCAGCGAGAGCAGCGCGGCCAGCGCGCCCCGGATCAGGTGTTCGTCGTCGGCGAGCAGCACCCGCACCACACCGCTCACGAGGCGGCCTCGCCCACCACGACGTCCGTCACGGCCAGCGGCACCTCGGCCACCACCCGGAACACCCCGGCCCCGGCGATCCCCGCCTCCAGCGTCCCGTCCACCTTCCGCAACCGCTCCGCCAGCCCGGCCAGCCCCGACCCCCCGCCGGACGCCCCGACGCCGTCCGCCCGGTCCGCCCCGTCGTTCTCCACCGTCAGCACCACCTTCCCGCCGGTCACCCGGACCTCCACCGCACACCGCCCCGCGTCCCCGTGCCGCAGCACGTTCGTGGTCGTCTCCCGCACCACCCAGCCGAGCGCCGACTGCACCTCGGCGGGCAGCCCGCCGGCCTCCCCGCGCACCTCGCAGTCGATCCCGGCCGCCGTCAGGACCCCCTGCGCGCCGACGAGTTCGATCCCGAGGTCGGCCTCCCGGTACCCGCGTACGACGTCCCGCACCTCCCGCTGGGACTCCCGCGCGATCCGCTGGACCTCGATCATCTGCTCGACGGCCTCGGGGCGTTCCCGACGGGCCAGTTGCACCGCCAGCTCGCTCTTGAGGGCGATCACCGCCAGGTTCCGGCCCATCACGTCGTGCAGGTCGCGGCCGAACCGCAGCCGTTCCTCGGCGACGGCGAGCCGGGCGCGGGTCTCGCGGGCCTCGTCGAGCCGGTAGACGGTGTCGAGGAGCCAGACCGAGAAGACGGAGGTGGTGGCCATGAAACCGCCGCCGAGGAGCACCGCCGCCATCGAGGCCAGGACGGCCGGGCCGGGCGCGCCGAGCAGCAGCGCCAGGCCTCCGGCGCCCACGGCGTGGGCGGCGACGACCGCGAGAGCGTGCCGCCAGCCGCGGACGCCGAGGGCGGTGACGCCCGCCGCGAAGACCAGGGCGACGCCGAAGACCCCGCCCGCGGCGGTGTCCACCGCCTTGCCGCCCGGACCGCCCGGACCGTGATCGGCGGTCCACAGCGCGACCACCGCGACCGCGGCGGTGACGAGGGCGAACGCCGCCATCAGCCGCACGGGCCGGGGCCGCCGGCCCCGTGTCCAGTCCAGCGCCCGCGAGGCCGTCACCGCGGACAGCGCGCAGTGCGCGGCCAGCACCGACGGCAGCCACAGCGCGGATCCCCGCCACGCCCCGCTGCCGAACGGCACCCCCACCGCCGCGAACTCGGCCAGCGCGAAGAAGTGGAACGACCAGCGCGTGTAGGTCTCGACCTTCGCCGGCGAACTCTTCCGCCGCCACCAGCCACCCGCCCCGAGCACGTCCGTCCCGCGAAAGCCGGTCTCTCCCGCCCCGCGCATCTGCGTCTCTCCCCCGTGTCCCCGGTCCGTCAGCGCCGCGGCTCCCACCGGAACCACCGCCGTACAGCAAACACCGCCAGCGCGGTCCAGGCCAGCGCCGTCGCCAGCGCACCCAGGGCCTCGTACGCCGAGAGGTCGCCGGTCCACCCGCCGCGGACCAGGGTGATCACCGGGCTCAGCGGCAGCAGTTCGAAGCCGGAGGCGAGCCGGCCGGGCAGCAGCTCCAGCGGAACGGTCACCCCGGAGGCGGCCATCGACACCAGCACGAAGGGCAGGGTGGTCACCTGAGCGCTCTCCACGGTCCGCGTCACGCTCGCGGTGACCGCGCCCAGCGCCGAGCACATCACCAGGCCCAGCAGCACCCCCAGGACGGCGAGGTGGGGCGCCTCGGGGGCGGGCACGTCGAGGAAGGCCGTACAGCCCACCGCCAGCACCAGGCACTGCACCAGCCCCATGGTGAACACCGGCAGCGCGGAACCGGCGATGACCTCGACGTCCCGCAGTTCGCCGGTGCGCAGCCGCTTCAGCACGAGTTCCTCGCGCCGGGCGGTGTAGATGCCGGTCAGCGCCGCGTACACCCCGAACAGCAGCGAGAACCCGATCGCGGCGGGCAGCAGCACCAGCCCGACGCTGAGCCCGGAGTCCTCCACGTTCATGTCGTCCACCACCGGCCGCAGGCTGAACGGCAGCCCGAGCGGCACCAGGACGGCGGCGACGACGGTGGCCCTGCTCCGCCCCAGCAGCGTGAGCTCGGCGCGGGCGAGGGCGGCCATCCGGCTCCCGGGAGTGGTCACCGCACCCCTGACCGGGGCGCCCACGGGTTCCCCGACCGCGTCCCCCGCCGGACTCCTGACCGTGCCCCCGCTCATGCCGCGACCTCCTCGTCCTTCTCCGACGCCTCCCGGGCGATGCCCAGGAACGCCTCCTCCAGCGAGGCCGACCGCAGGTCGAGCCCCCGCAGTTCCACCCCGGCCCGCTCGGCCCACACCAGCAGTCCGGTGGCCGCCCGCTGCAACCCCCGGGTCCGCAGCCGCACCAGCCGTCCGGCGATCTCGTGGTCGCACACGCCCAGCGCGTCCAGCGGCGGCAGATCGCCCACGAAGTACCCCTCCGGCAACCGGAAGGAGATCCGGGACGGCTGCTCGGCGGTCACCTCGGCGGGCGTCCCGGAGGCCGCGATCCGCCCCCGGTGCAGGATGGCCAGCCGGTCGGCGAGACCCTCCGCCTCCTCCAGGTAGTGCGTCGTCAGCAGTACCGTCGTCCCGGCGTCCCGCAGGGCGCGCACCAGGTCCCAGGTGTCCCGCCGGCCCTCGGCGTCCAGCCCGGTGGTCGGCTCGTCGAGGAACAGCACCTCCGGCTCCCCGAGCAGCGCGAGCGCCAGATCGAGCCGTCGCCGCTCGCCCCCCGACAACTGCTTCACCCGTACGCCGGCCTTCCCGGCGAGCCCGACCAGCGCCAGCGCCTCCGCGACCGGCCGGGCCCCGCTGACACAGCCCGCCCACATCCGCGCGGTCTCGGCGACGCTCAGCTCGGACGGGAAGCCGCCCTCCTGGAGCATCACCCCGGTCCGCGGCCGTACGGCGGCCCGCTCGGTGAAGGGATCGTGACCGAGGATCCGGACCTGCCCTCCGTCGGGCCGTGCGAGTCCTTCGAGCAGCTCGACCGTGGAGGTCTTGCCGGCCCCGTTGGTGCCGAGCAGTGCGAAGACCTCGCCGCGTCCGACGTGGAAGGAGATCCCGCGGACCGCCTCGAACCCGCCCCCGTACACACGCCGGAGGCCGGTGACCTCTATCACGTGTTCTTCCGTGTCCCTGGCTTCCATGACTCCAGCATTCCGGCGGCGGACCGCCGCCGGCAGTGCGCCTTGTCATCGCTCCGCATGACAAATGTCAGCAGCGGAGCGTGAAGCCCGAAGAGCGACAGCGCGAAGCACGGAGAGGGAAGGGCGCGGAGGCGAGAGGGAAAGGGAGACACGCCGAAGGCCCCGGTCGGTGACCGGGGCCTTCGGTATGGAGCGGACGACGAGGCTCGAACTCGCGACCTCAACCTTGGCAAGGTTGCGCTCTACCAACTGAGCTACGTCCGCATTGCATCCGACGGGCTTTCACCGGTCGGCGCGGGCACCAGCCTACCTGATCCACAAGGTGGACCGGGACGGTGATGCAGAGCGGGTGACAGGAATTGCACACTGCGCCTTCCCCCTGGAAGGGGGATGTTCTACTACTGAACTACACCCGCACGACCTCGGTGACCTGGGCTTTTCGGCCCCGCCCCGCTGGCGTGCTCCAGACATTAGCCGACCATGTGGGGGGTAGCGCAAGTCGGTTGCCTCCGGGGTCCGGTGACGGACCCCGCAGACCCGTGCTCAGGGCCGGCCCCACCGGCTCACTGCGCCTCGGCGAACGCCTCGTAGACCTTCTTGGGGATGCGGCCGCGCGCGGGCACGTCCAGCTTGTTGGCCTGGGCCCAGGCGCGGACCGCCGCCGGGTCGGGGGCGACCTCCGTCTGCCGGTACGCCTTGCCGGACCTGGACCGCTTGCGGCCGGCCTCCACGTAGGGCGCGAGCGCCTTGCGCAGTTTCTCGGCATTGGCTTCATTCAGGTCGATCTCGTACGACCTGCCGTCGAGTCCGAAGGCGATCGTTTCCGCCGCTTCCGAGCCGTCGATGTCGTCAAAGAGAGTGACCACGACCTTCTGCGCCACGAATATCGGTCCCTTCGTGCGACAGCTCTGAGATGACGTGCCAAGACGTCACGGAGATGTCGACTGTTCGCCTGTTATGGGGCAAAGTATCGGCTATTGCCATTTCATTTGTACAGTGCCCGGCAATCGAATGTGAAGCTCGACTAAATCTGTCAGCGTGTCCCAGCGCAATAGACAGCCGGGGCGCATCACGGATCTTTCCCGGAATTTTCCGTGAGGGACCCGCTCCGCCACCTGATTCGGTACCCGATCGTGATCGCGCTCACGTAGTTTCCTACAACTCTACTCGCGTAGAAATTTTGTGCGGGTAGTCTGAAGGCACACGCAGGAACCTGCTCAGCACCACAACACCGGGAGTGCCAGTGGCACGCGTCGTAGTCGACGTCATGCTCAAGCCGGAGATCCTCGACCCCCAGGGCCAGGCGGTGCAGCGCGCACTGCCGCGGCTGGGTTTCGAAGGCATCTCCGACGTACGTCAGGGAAAGCGATTCGAACTGGAAGTTGACGGACCGGTCGACGAGGCCGCGCTCGCCCGCATCCACGATCTTGCGGAATCCTTCCTCGCCAACACCGTGATCGAGGACTTCACCGTCAAGGTGGAGGAAGTCGCGGAGGCCGCGAAGTGACCGCTCGTATTGGCGTCGTCACTTTCCCGGGCAGCCTCGACGACCGGGACACGCAGCGCGCGATCCGGCTCGCGGGCGCCGAACCGGTCGCGCTCTGGCACAAGGACAAGGACCTCCACCAGGTCGACGCCGTGGTGCTGTGCGGCGGTTTCTCCTACGGCGACTATCTGCGCGCCGGAGCCATCGCCCGTTTCTCGCCGGTGATGGAGCCCCTCATCGAGCAGGCGAAGTCCGGACTGCCGGTCCTCGGCATCTGCAACGGCTTCCAGATCCTCACCGAGGCCCACCTCCTCCCGGGCGCGATGCTCGGCAACGACCACCTCCACTTCATCTGCCGCGACCAGAAGCTGCGGGTGGAGAACGCGGACACCGCCTGGACGGCCGACTACACGGCCGGCCAGGAGATCCACATCCCGCTGAAGAACATGGACGGCCGGTACGTCGCCGACGAGTACACCCTCGACGAGCTCGAGGCCGAGGGCCGGGTCGCCTTCCGCTACCTGGACCTGAACCCCAACGGTTCGCTCCGTGACATCGCCGGCATCACCAACGAGGCCGGGAACGTCGTCGGCCTCATGCCGCACCCGGAGCACGCCGTCGAGCCGCTCATCGGCTCCGGCCGCACCGACGGCCTCCCCTTCTTCACCTCGATCCTCAAGAAGCTGGTCAACGCATGAGCCGGACGCCTCTGGACACGGTCGAGCACGCGGCCGCTACCCCCGACGTCGAGCTGCCCTGGGCCGAACTCGGCCTGAAGAAGGACGAGTACGAACGGGTGGTGGAGATCCTCGGCCGCCGCCCGACCGGCGCCGAACTCGCCATGTACTCGGTCATGTGGTCCGAGCACTGCTCGTACAAGTCCTCCAAGGTCCACCTGCGCCAGTTCGGCGAGAAGGCCCCGCAGTCCGACGCCCTGCTCGTGGGCATCGGTGAGAACGCGGGCGTCGTCGACGTCGGCCAGGGCTACGCGGTGACCTTCAAGGTCGAGTCGCACAACCACCCCTCGTACGTCGAGCCCTACCAGGGCGCCGCGACCGGTGTCGGCGGCATCGTCCGCGACATCATCGCGATGGGCGCGCGGCCGGTGGCCGTGGTCGACCCGCTGCGCTTCGGTGCGGCCGACCACCCCGACACCAAGCGCGTCCTCCCGGGCGTCGTCGCCGGCATCGGCGGCTACGGCAACTGCCTGGGCCTGCCCAACATCGGCGGCGAGGTCGTCTTCGACGCCTGCTACCAGGGCAACCCGCTGGTCAACGCCGGTGCCATCGGCGTGATGCGGCACGAGGACATCCACCTCGCGAAGGCGTCCGGCGCGGGCAACAAGGTCATCCTGTACGGCGCCCGGACCGGCGGCGACGGCATCGGCGGCGCCTCGATCCTGGCCTCGGAGACCTTCGACGACGCCAAGCCGTCGAAGCGCCCGGCGGTCCAGGTCGGCGACCCCTTCCAGGAGAAGCTCCTCATCGAGTGCACCCTGGAGGCCTTCGCCGAGAAGCTCGTCGTCGGCATCCAGGACCTCGGCGCGGCGGGCCTGTCCTGCGCGACGAGCGAGCTGGCGTCGAACGGCTCCGGCGGCATGCGCGTGACGCTGGACGACGTACCGCTGCGCGACTCCACGCTCTCGCCCGAGGAGATCCTCATGAGCGAGTCGCAGGAACGCATGTGCGCGGTCGTCGAGCCGGAGAAGGTCGACCGCTTCCTGGAGATCTGCGACAAGTGGGACGTCATCGCCACCGTCATCGGTGAGGTGACCGACGGCGACCGCCTGGAGATCTACTGGCACGGCGGCAAGATCGTCGACGTCGACCCGCGCACGGTCGCCCACGACGGCCCGGTCTACGAGCGCCCCTACGCCCGTCCGGACTGGCAGGACGCCCTCCAGGCCGACGACGCGAACAAGCTGCCCAGGCCGACCACGGGTGCGGAGCTGAAGGACCAGGTCCTGAAGCTGGTGTCCTCCCCGAACCAGGCCTCCAAGAAGTGGATCACGTCCCAGTACGACCACTTCGTGCAGGGCAACACGGTCCTCGCCCAGCCCGAGGACTCGGGCATGATCCGCATCGACGAGGAGACCGGCCTCGGCGTCGCCATCGCCACCGACGGCAACGGCCGGTACGCGAAGCTGGACCCGTACCACGGCGCCCAGCTCGCGCTCGCCGAGGCGTACCGCAACGTGGCGACGACCGGCGCCAAGCCGCTCGCCGTCTCCGACTGCCTGAACTTCGGTTCGCCCGAGGACCCGGCCGTCATGTGGCAGTTCGCCGAGGCCATCCGCGGACTCGCCGACGCCTGCCAGCAGTTGGGCACCCCGGTGACCGGCGGCAACGTCTCGCTCTACAACCAGACGGGTGAGGCGGCCATCCACCCGACGCCGGTCGTGGCCGTCCTCGGTGTCATCGACGACGTGGCGCGCCGCACCCCGGTCGCCTTCCAGGAGGAGGGCCAGCTGCTGTACCTCCTCGGCGACACCCGTGAGGAGTTCGGCGGTTCGGCCTGGTCCCAGGTGATCCACGACCACCTCGGCGGCCTGCCCCCGAAGGTCGACCTGGAGCGCGAGCGCCTGCTGGCCGAGATCCTGATCTCCGCGTCCCGCGACGGCATGATCGACGCCGCGCACGACCTGTCCGACGGCGGTCTGATCCAGGCCGTGGTCGAGTCGGCGCTGCTCGGCGGCAAGGGCGCCCGCCTGGTCGTCCCGGACGGCCTGGACGCGTTCACGTTCCTCTTCTCGGAGTCGGCGGGCCGCGCGGTCGTCGCCGTCCCGCGCTCGGAGGAACTGCGCTTCACCGACATGTGCGGCGCCCGCGGCCTGCCGGCCACCCGCGTCGGTGTCGTCGACGGCGACACGGTCGACGTCCAGGGTGAGTTCGCGCTCTCCCTGGAGGATCTGCGCAGGGCGCACGAGGACACCATCCCGGCGCTGCTCGCGTAGGCGGCGCCGCCGCCCGGCCGTACCACCACCCGAAGGCCGCCGCCCAGGCTTCTCCGAACGCCTGGGCGGCGGCCTTCGGCACGCCTGCCGGCCGCCCTCCGCAGGCGGCCTCGCGGCCGCTCCCGCGCGGACCGGCGACCGACCGGAGGCGGGGCCGGGAGGCCGGCGCTCCCGCCCCCTCGCGGACGCTCACGGCGGTGCCCGGCGCGACCGGCCGGCCCGTGTGCGTACGTACCGTCCGCGCGGGTGCCGTCCCCGGAGGACGGCGGCCCCGGGCCGGCACGCAATAGGCTTTCCGCCATGCCTCCGGCCAAGAAGCGCACCAGGACCTATGACCCCGTCAGGACCCGTGCCGCGGTGCTGGCCCAGCTCGGCCATGTGCGGCAGGCCGTCGCCACACTGACCCCGGAGCAGCTCGCGCTGCCGACACGGCTGGGGGAGTGGACCGTGCGGGAGCTGGTCGCGCACATCGGGATGGCCGTCACGGCGGTGGGGCGGTCGCTCGACCTGCCGGAGCCGGCGAAACCGGACGCCACCCTGCTCGACTGGCCGTTCGCGACGTCCGTGAGCGCCCCGGCCGTCGACGCCCTCACACGGCGGCTGTCCGCGGACCACCCGGACCTGCACGCCTACCTCACGGCCGCGGAGCGGGATCTCGTCGAGCGGCTCGACGCCCATCCCGGCTCCCGGGTGCTGGAGACGAACGCGGGCGCGCTGCCCCTGGCCGACTACCTGGTCACCCGCACCGTCGAACTCGTCGTCCACACCGACGACCTGAACGCGGCCGTCCCCGGCCTGGACGTCCCCCACGACCGCCAGGCCCTCGCCGCCGCCACCCGGCTGCTGGCCGACGCCCTGGCCGTCCGGGCGCCCGGCGGGGCGACCGAGGTGCGGATCCCGCCGTACGCCGTCGTGCAGTGCGTCGAGGGGCCCCGGCACACCCGTGGCACCCCGCCCAACGTGGTGGAGACCGACCCGCTGACCTGGGTGCGGCTGGCCTGCGGTCGGCTGACCTGGAAGGCGGCCGTCGAGGAGGCGAGGGTCGCCGCGAGCGGGGAGCGGGCGGACCTCGCGGAGCTGCTGCCGCTCGTGTCCTGATCCGGCGGATGGCCCAGGGTGTGCGACACCTCACTCATGCCCGCGGAGCCGGCCGCCGGACGGCGGCCGACGCGGCGCGCCCGTCCGGCGATTCGATCATCGAAAACAGCCTCTGAGCTGCATGGATGAGAGAATCGAGGTGGCCTTCGAGGGCTCAAGATCGAGTTACCGGCGGGTATCCCCAATTCGGACCAGTGGTCGACCTCGCCTACACTCGATGACGTGCCACGTGGTGACGGTCGACTCAGTCATGATCTGCTCCCCGGCGAGAAGGGCCCCCAGGACGCTTGCGGCGTCTTCGGGGTCTGGGCTCCCGGTGAAGAGGTCGCCAAGCTCACTTACTTCGGGCTCTACGCCCTCCAGCATCGAGGCCAGGAATCCGCGGGAATCGCGGTCAGCAACGGCTCCCAGATCCTCGTCTTCAAGGACATGGGTCTGGTCTCCCAGGTCTTCGACGAAACCTCGCTCGGATCGCTCCAGGGTCACATCGCGGTCGGACACGCCCGCTACTCGACCACCGGCGCCTCCGTGTGGGAGAACGCCCAGCCGACGTTCCGTGCCACCGCGCACGGTTCCATCGCGCTCGGGCACAACGGAAACCTCGTCAACACCGCCCAGCTCGCCGAGATGGTCGCCGACCTGCCCAAGCAGGAGGGCCGCTCCCCGCGCGTCGCGGCGACCAACGACACCGACCTGCTCACCGCGCTCCTCGCGGCCCAGGTCGACGAGGACGGCAAGCCCCTGACCATCGAGGAGGCGGCCCACACCGTCCTCCCGCAGGTCCGCGGTGCCTTCTCCCTCGTCTTCATGGACGAGCACACGCTCTACGCCGCCCGCGACCCGCAGGGCATCCGCCCGCTGGTCCTCGGCCGGCTGGAGCGCGGCTGGGTCGTGGCCTCCGAGTCCGCCGCCCTCGACATCTGCGGCGCCGCGTACGTCCGCGAGATCGAGCCGGGCGAGTTCGTCGCCATCGACGAGAACGGCCTGCGCACCTCCCGATTCGCGGAAGCGAAGCCCAAGGGCTGTGTCTTCGAGTACGTCTACCTGGCCCGTCCGGACACCGACATCGCCGGCCGGAACGTCTACCTCTCCCGCGTGGAGATGGGCCGGAAACTCGCCGAGGAAGCCCCGGCCGACGCCGATCTGGTCATAGCGACCCCGGAGTCCGGCACCCCGGCGGCCATCGGCTACGCGGAGGCCTCCGGCATCCCCTTCGGCGCCGGCCTGGTCAAGAACGCCTACGTGGGCCGGACCTTCATCCAGCCCTCGCAGACCATCCGGCAGCTCGGCATCCGCCTGAAGCTGAACCCGCTCAAGGAAGTCATCAAGGGCAAGCGCCTGGTCGTCGTCGACGACTCGATCGTGCGCGGCAACACCCAGCGGGCCCTGGTCCGCATGCTGCGCGAGGCCGGCGCCGCCGAGGTCCACATCCGGATCTCCTCGCCGCCCGTGAAGTGGCCCTGCTTCTTCGGCATCGACTTCGCCACCCGGGCCGAGCTGATCGCCAACGGCATGTCGATCGACGAGATCGGCACCTCGCTGGGCGCCGACTCCCTGGCCTACATCTCCATCGACGGCATGATCGAGGCGACCACCATCGCCAAGCCGAACCTCTGCCGCGCCTGCTTCGACGGCGAGTACCCGATGGATCTGCCCGACCCCGAGCTGCTCGGCAAGCAGCTCCTGGAGACGGAGCTGGCCGCCGGCCCGGCCGCGACGGCCGCCGCCGACGCGATCCGCCGCCCGTAGACGGTCCCGTCATACCTGCCGTACGACACGAAAGTTCTCACCTCCATGTCTGAGACAACTGGTGCCAGCTACGCAGCGGCGTCTTACAAAACAGCGGGTGTCGACATCGAAGCGGGCGACCGCGCCGTGGAACTCATGAAGGAGTGGGTGAAGAAGACCCAGCGCCCCGAGGTCCTCGGCGGCCTCGGCGGTTTCGCCGGTCTCTTCGACGCCTCCGCCCTCAAGAACTACGAGCGCCCCCTGCTGGCCTCCGCCACCGACGGCGTCGGCACCAAGGTCGACGTCGCCCGCCGGATGGGCGTCTACGACACCATCGGCCACGACCTGGTCGCCATGGTCATGGACGACATCGTGGTGTGCGGCGCCGAGCCGCTGTTCATGACCGACTACATCTGTGTCGGCAAGGTCCACCCCGAGCGGGTCGCCGCCATCGTCAAGGGCATCGCCGAAGGCTGTGTCCTGGCCGGCTGCGCCCTGGTCGGCGGCGAGACGGCCGAGCACCCGGGTCTGCTCGGCCCGGACGACTTCGACGTCGCCGGTGCCGGTACGGGCGTCGTGGAGGCCGACCGGCTGCTGGGCCCCGACCGCATCCGCACGGGCGACGCGGTGATCGCCATGGCGGCCTCCGGCCTTCACTCCAACGGGTACTCGCTGGTCCGTCACGTCCTGCTGGACCAGGCCGGCCTCTCCCTGGACGCGCGCGTCGAGGAACTGGGCCGCACCCTCGGCGAGGAGCTGCTGGAACCGACCAAGATCTACTCGCTGGACTGCCTGGCCCTCACCCGCACGACGGACGTCCACGCCTTCTCGCACGTGACCGGCGGCGGACTCGCGGCCAACCTGGCCCGGGTCATCCCCGACGGACTGCACGCGATCGTGGACCGCTCCACGTGGACCCCGGCCCCGGTCTTCGACCTCGTCGGCCGGACCGGACGGGTCGAGCGCCTGGAGCTGGAGAAGACCCTGAACATGGGCGTCGGCATGATCGCCGTCGTCCCGGAGGAGTCGGCGGACGTGGCGCTGACCACGCTGGCCGACCGCGGGGTCGAGGCGTGGGTCGCCGGCGAGATCACCGACCGCGGGGAGCACACGAGCGGTGCGGCCCTGGTCGGGGACTACGCGGGCTGAAGCGCCTACGCGGGCCGGGACCCTGTGCGCAGCACAAGACCCGGTCGGTGACCGAAGTCACCGACCGGGTGAGTGCTCGAAGCAAGGTCAAGCGCCGCGACGGTGTTGGTGCGAGGAGTCCTCGTCCTCGTCGTCGTCGTCGCCCCCGTACAGCTCGGCGTACCGTGCGTACGGGTCGTCGTCCTGCCCATCGTCATCGTCCTCGAACGGTTGACCGTTCGGCGGAATGTTCGATGGCGATGCGCCCAGCTCTTCGGCCAGGCGTGAGAGATCCGTCCCGCCGCTGTTGTACTTCAGCTGGCGGGCGACCTTCGCTTGCTTGGCCTTGGCCCGGCCGCGCCCCATGGCTCGACCCCCTCAACGACGGGGCTCGACGGCCCCAGAGTCTTGACACGCGTTCATGGTCCGGAACGGACTCTCCGCGGAGAGGCCGGTCCGTAGGGCTTCCACGGTACCTGAGCCCGAACCCATACGGTACGTCGCCCGTAGCACGCGCGTGTGCACAGAACCTTCGAGGCGCCCTGTCCTCGCTGGTCAGTGGCGATTTTAACCACTTATCGGCGGGCGACCCGCCGGGAAGAGTGAGAGTTCTCTCGAACTTTCCCCCGGCGGGTACCGGAGCGTGCTCACCAACCGCGCGCCTGAGCCGCCTCGTGCATGCGCTGTTCGGCGATCCGGTCGGCCGCCGCGGCCGGCGGAATCCCGTCCGTCTTCGCACGTGCGAAGATGGCGAGCGTGGTGTCGAAGATCTTCGCGGCCTTCGCCCTGCACCGCTCGAAGGCGAACCCGTGCAGCTCGTCGGCGACCTGGATGACCCCGCCGGCGTTCACCACGTAGTCCGGCGCGTAGAGGATCCCGCGGTCGGCGAGGTCCTTCTCCACGCCCGGGTGGGCGAGCTGGTTGTTGGCCGCTCCGCACACGATCCGCGCGGTCAGCGCCGGCACGGACTCGTCGTTCAGCGCTCCGCCCAGCGCGCAGGGGGCATAGATGTCGAGGCCCTCGACCCGGATCAGCGCCTCGGTGTCCGCGACCGCCGTCACGCCCTCGGGGTGCCGGTCGAGGATCCGGCGTACGGCGTCCTCGCGCACGTCCGTGACGACGACCTCGGCGCCTTCTTTCCGCAGGTGTTCCACCAGGTGGTGGCCGACCTTGCCGACGCCCGCGATGCCGACCTTGCGGTCGCGCAACGAGGGGTCGCCCCACAGGTGCTGGGCGCTGGCCCGCATGCCCTGGTAGACGCCGAAGGCGGTCAGCACCGACGAGTCGCCCGCGCCGCCGTTCTCCGGGGAGCGCCCGGTCGTCCAGCGGCACTCGCGCGCCACGACGTCCATGTCGGCGACGTAGGTGCCGACGTCGCAGGCGGTCACGTACCGCCCACCGAGAGAGGCCACGAAACGGCCGTACGCGAGCAGCAGCTGTTCGGTCTTGATCGTGTCGGGGTCGCCGATGATCACGGCCTTGCCGCCGCCGTGGTCCAGCCCGGCCATGGCGTTCTTGTACGACATCCCGCGCGCGAGGTTCAGCGCGTCGGCGACGGCCTCCTCCTCGGACGCGTACGGGTAGAAGCGCGTGCCGCCGAGGGCGGGGCCCAGGGCGGTGGAGTGGAGGGCGATGACGGCCTTCAGACCGCTGGCGCGGTCCTGGCAGAGCACGACTTGCTCATGACCACCCTGGTCCGAGCGGAACAGGGTGTGCAGCACATGATCAGGGACGCCGGATACGTCGGTCACGGTGGTGACTCCTGGGTAACTAGCGGCGGGCGGGACGGGGGCTCCCGTACGGGTGGCGGGGCCCGTGGGATGAGCGTAGAGCCTGCGCCGCCCGCCGCACGCTCCGTGGTGCGGATCACCCCCTCGCGGAGTACGGCCGTGCGACGATTTGCATGTTTTCCGGCCTTCTCGCCAGGGGCCGCGGAAGGTTTCCCGGCCGGTCCACAGGGGAGGGAGCAGGCGTGCCCCAGGTGTCCTCGGTGATCGTCCCGTACGCCGCCTATCTGCGTGTGTACGAGCCCCTGGCAGCCTTCCCGGAGCCGGAGCGCAGCCACTGGGCGCGCTATGCCCGCCGCCCCGACCTGCCCACCTACCAGGACGAGCTGCGCCGCTCGCTGGCCGACCTGCTGCCCACCCCGCCGGTCGCGGTCCCGGTGCACGAGAGCGGCGACGCGTTCGTGACCGACGTGGACGGGGTCGTGTGCGTGTGCCCCTGGCGGACCCGGCTGCGCGGCTGGCAGGCCCTGGAGGAGCTGGGCGGCGAACTGCCCGGTCCGGTCCTGGACGCGGTCCTGCCGCCCCTGGTCCGCCTCCAGGCCGCCCAGGACTACGAGCGCTGGCTGGGCCGCAACCCCGACGCCCGCCCCTGGATCCGCACGGCGACCTGGCAGATCCCGCTGCACTGGTTCGTGCTTCTCTCCGACGAGGAGCGCGAGTACGACAAGGGGACCGCCGAGCAGGCCCCGGTACTGCGCTACCGCACGCCGATGGTGCAGGCCCGCCGCCGGGTGGCGCGGGGCCTGCGCGCGCTCAGGGACGCCATGGACGAGGGGCCGCTCATCGACGGCCTGGTGGACGTGGGCCGCTGGCTGGAGGAGTTCCACCCTCGTTCGCTGGTGGAACTGGACTACGGCGGACTCGTCCACGCCCTGCCGGCCGGTGATCTGGAGGACGACCACTCGGCGGCCGACGTGGCCGCCGGCATCGCGGCCCTGCGGCGCGGGGACGGCCCCGCGGCGGGCGAGGCGTACACCCGGCTCGCGGAACGCTGGCGGTCGGTGCGGGACCGGCGCTCGGCGAACTGACGGCGCGACAGGGGCGACAGAGGCGCCACCGTGACCTGCGTCACGGTCATATGCCCTCGAACAGCGTACGGTCAGCCGCACTTCACGGAACTGACGGGACGTAGGTCCCGATCCGGTCTTTTGTCGCAAGGGTGACGGACCGCACGTACACGGCCCTTGCGCCGGTTGCCCCTCCTCGTGCCAAAATAGGACAAGGAGTCCGGGGAGGGCTCCGTCCGTCCACTTGTGCTCCACCGTGGGGGGAATCTCAGCATTGCACGCTTTGGGGGGTCTGGTGACTCCTGATCGTCGTGTGACTGATCGTCACACTGGCGTGACTGTCCGCTATGGCACGGTCCATCGGCTTCCGTCGCCGATGAACACCTGGGGGGCAATTCCATCGGTTTGGCCGACGCGGCTGGACGGATGGTGTAGTTGTAGTGCCGAGGACAAGCCGTTCGTCCTATAACCGACTCGACTCGCGTCCGCCATTTCGGGCAACGCGGGTCAAGGTGCAGAATTTAGAGGAAAGAACCGAGAAGGTTCGGTTCTCCCGAGGAGGCCGCTCATGACCGCTCGCACCCCTGATGCTGAGCCGCTGCTGACCCCGGCTGAGGTTGCCACCATGTTCCGCGTGGACCCTAAGACGGTCACGCGGTGGGCGAAGGCCGGCAAGCTCACGTCGATCCGCACGCTCGGCGGACATCGCCGTTACCGCGAGGCTGAGGTTCGCGCACTGCTCGCGGGTATTCCGCAGCAGCGCAGCGAGGCCTGAGCAACTGAAGTACCGGGCAACAACACCGCAGGTCCCCCAATCTGCCGAGTTGTCCGCATCCTTGCTCCAAGCGACGCGGGTCCTGCCCCAACAGGCCCGTAGCCCACACGGTGCGTCGTCGATCGCGCTGGACTCCGCCGAGTCCAGCGCGATCTTTTTTGTGCCCTGGACGTGCCTACCGGAGCGTTCTGTGAGCGACCTTGTCGAAGTCCGGGGCGCCCTGTGGAGGGCTGCCGGATCGACTGTGGGAACCCTTGGGGGGACCCGTGGGGGGATCTGCGGAGGTGTCCTCCGGAGTGGTGCAATTGCACATATTAAATTGAAGAGTTGTAGGAAGCGGGTAAGAACCCACCTTCCCGAAACTCATGCGGTGACACCCGTCACATGCCACTGGCCTTGTTGCCGCCGTCTCGGGTGCGCTAGTGCAAGCGTCAAACATCAGGCTGTGCAGGGCTGTTCGCCCTCGCCGGCCGCCCGCCGCGCTTCCGGGGACTCCTCCGCGGTCGGCGGCGCGCCGTCCATCACCAGCCGCTGGAGGCGGTGACAGACGGGGCAGCGGCGGGTCAGGTGCCGGTAGGACGACGCGGCCGACAGGTGCGCGCGGAGCAGCGCCCGCGTCGCGTGCCCGGCCGGTGTCGCCATACGCCACCTCCAGTGGAGCCCGCGGGAAGCGCGGCCCTGAACTTCTGGAGTACCGGCCGAATGTGACGCCGTCAAGGCCGCGCGGGGGCGCCCGGCCGGGGCCGGGGTCCCCGCGGGCGCGGCCTCCGCGCCGACGGGCGGGGTGAGCGGGCGGGGAACGCGGAGAAGGCCCGCACCCGGGGTGTGGGCCTTCCATCGAACCGTGTGGTCCCGACGGGATGTGCCGTACCCGTCGGCGGCTCCGCCCCGGGCGCGGCCTCCGTGCCGGTGGAGGGGAGTGGGCGGAGGACACGAAGAAGGCCCGCACCTGAGGGTGCGGGCCTTCTTCGATCTGTGCGGTCCTGACGGGATTTGAACCCGCGGCCTCCACCTTGACAGGGTGGCGAGCACTCCAAACTGCTCCACAGGACCAGGTTTTGCGGCACTTGGTGTTGCGCTGTGCTGCGAAACGAGACTCTACAGGAGCGGGGCCCGCCTGGTCGAACTCACTCTCCGTGCGGGGTCCGTCACGGTGCGGCAGCGTCGATCGCCTTCACGATCCGCTTGTCGGAGACGGGGTACGCCGTGCCCAGCGCGTGGGCGAAGTAGCTGACCCGCAGCTCCTCGATCATCCAGCGGATGTCCAGCACCGAGGACGGGACGGGGTGGCCGGGGGGCAGCTGTTCCAGCAGCCAGGCGTACTCGTCCTGCATCTCGTGGACCTTCTCCATGCGGGTGGTGTCCCGCTGGACGTTGGTCGGCATCTGCTGGAGGCGCCGGTCCGCGGCCACGAGGTAGCGCATCAGGTCCGGCATCCGGCGCAGTCCCGCCTGCGTCACGAAGCCGGGCCGTACGAGCGCGTCCAGCTGCTTGCGCACGTCGGTCAGGTTGGCCAGCAGGGAAGGGCTGCGTACGCCCTTCAGGCGGCGCTCACAGGCCTGCCAGGCCGCCAGGACCTGCTGTACCTGTCCGACCGTCCGCACGGTCGTGTCGACGATCTCGGCGCGCACCTTCTCGTACAGCTTGCGGTACGACTCCTCGTCCCAGGCCGGCCCGCCGAAGTCGCCGATCAGCTTGTCCGCCGCGGCCATCGCGCAGTCGTCGAACAGGGCCTGGACGGAGCCGTGCGGATTCGCGGACAGCGCGAGCTTCTGGGCGTTCGTCAGCTTCTCGGAGGCGAACCTCGCCGGGTTGACCGGGATGTTGCGCAGGATCAGCTGGCGGGTGCCCTTCCACATCGCCTCCGCCTGCTCCTCCTCCGTGTCGAAGAGGCGTACGGAGACGGTGTCGCCGTCGTCGACCAGCGCCGGGTACGCCTTCACCGGCTGGCCGGCCCGACGGGTCTCGAAGACGCGGGTCAGCGTGCCGATGCTCCAGTCGGTCAGGCCGGAGCGCTCCAGGGACTCGCCGCCCTGCCGCTCGGCGGTGGCCGCGGCGGCCTGCGAGATGGCCTGACGGGCCTTGGGCCTCAGCCGCAGCTTCAGCGCCTCCAGGTCCTTGTCCTCGGCCAGCTTGCGGCGCCGCTCGTCGACGATCCGGAAGGTGATCTTCAAGTGGTCGGGGAGGCGGGACCAGTCGAAGTCCTCGGCCTCGAAGGGGACGCCGACCATCCGCTTGAGGTCGCGGGCCATCGCCACGGTCAGCGGTTCCTGGAGCGGCACCGCCTGGTCCAGGAACCGCCGCGCGAAGTTCGGCGCCGGCACGTAGTGGCGCCGGATCGGCTTGGGCAGGGAGCGGATCAGCTCGGTGACGACCTCCTCGCGCAGGCCCGGGATCTGCCAGTCGAAGCCCTCGTCCGTGACCTGGTTGAGGACCTGGAGCGGGATGTGGACGGTCACGCCGTCCGCGTCCGCGCCCGGCTCGAACTGGTAGGTGACCCGGAACTTCAGCGGGCCCTGCCGCCAGGAGTCCGGATAGTCGGCCTTGGTGACCGCCTCCGCCGACTCCCGGATGAGCATCTCCCGCTCGAAGTCCAGGAAGTCGGGCTGTTCGTGCCGCTTGTGCTTCCACCAGGAGTCGAAGTGGGCGCCGGACACGACGTGGTCGGGCACCCGCCGGTCGTAGAAGTCGTAGAGCGTCTCGTCGTCGACGACGATGTCCCGGCGCCGGGCCCGGTGCTCCAACTCCTCGACCTCGCTGAGGAGTCTGCGGTTGTCGGCGAAGAACTTGTGGTGCGTGCGCCAGTCGCCCTCGACGAGCGCGTTGCGGATGAACAGCTCCCGGGAGACCTCCGGGTCGATCCGCCCGTAGTTCACCTTCCGCTGGGCGACGATCGGCACGCCGTACAGCGTGACCTTCTCCAGCGCCATCACCGCGGCCTGGTCCTTCTCCCAGTGCGGCTCGCTGTACGTCCGCTTCAGGAGGTGTCCGGCGAGCGGCTCGACCCACTCGGGCTCGATCTTGGCGTTGACGCGCGCCCAGAGCCGGCTCGTCTCCACCAGCTCCGCCGACATGACGAATCGGGGCTGCTTCTTGAACAGGGCCGAGCCGGGGAAGATCGCGAACTTGGCGCTCCGGGCGCCCAGGTACTCGTTCTTGTTGCCGTCCTTGACGTCCTTCATCCCGATGTGGGACAGCAGGCCGGCGAGGAGCGAGACGTGGATGCTGTCGCCCGCGGCGTCCCGCTCGTCGAGGTGGATGCCCATCTGCTTGGCGACGGTCCGCAGCTGCGTGTAGATGTCCTGCCATTCACGGATGCGCAGGAAGTTCAGGTACTCCTGCTTGCACATCCGGCGGAAGGACGACGAACCCCGCTCCTTCTGCTGCTCGCGGACGTACCGCCACAGGTTGAGGTAGGCGAGGAAGTCGCTGGTCTCGTCCTTGAAGCGGGCGTGCTGCTGGTCGGCCTGGGTCTGCTTGTCGGCCGGGCGCTCGCGCGGGTCCTGGATGGACAGCGCGGCGGCTATCACCATGACCTCGCGGGCACAGCCGTTCTTGTCGGCCTCCAGGACCATCCGGGCCAGCCGCGGGTCGACGGGCAGCTGGGCCAGCTTGCGGCCGGTCTCGGTGAGCCGCTTGCGGGGATCCTTCTGCGCCGGGTCGAGCGCGCCCAGCTCCTGGAGGAGCTGCACGCCGTCGCGGATGTTGCGGTGGTCCGGCGGGTCGATGAACGGGAACTTCTCGATGTCGCCGAGCCCGGCCGCGGTCATCTGGAGGATGACGGAGGCGAGGTTCGTGCGCAGGATCTCGGCGTCGGTGAACTCCGGGCGGGCGAGGAAGTCGTCCTCGCTGTACAGCCGGATGCAGATGCCGTCGGACGTACGGCCGCAGCGGCCCTTGCGCTGGTTGGCGCTGGCCTGCGAGATCGCCTCGATGGGCAGCCGCTGCACCTTGGTGCGGTGGCTGTAGCGGCTGATGCGGGCGAAGCCGGGGTCGATGACGTACTTGATGCCCGGGACGGTGAGGGAGGTCTCCGCGACGTTGGTCGCCAGAACGATCCTGCGGCCGGTGTGCCGCTGGAAGACGCGGTGCTGCTCGGCGTGCGAGAGCCGGGCGTACAGCGGCAGCACTTCCGTGAACCGGTACTTCTTCTTCTCCAGCGCGTCCGCGGTGTCCCGGATCTCCCGCTCGCCGGAGAGGAAGACCAGGATGTCGCCCTGCCCCTCCGCCATCAGCTCCTCGACGGCGTCGCAGATCGCGGTGATCTGGTCGCGGTCGGCGTCCTCGGACTCCTCCTCCAGGAGCGGCCGGTAGCGCACCTCGACCGGATACGTCCGCCCGCTGACCTCGACGATCGGTGCGTCGCCGAAGTGCCGGGAGAACCGCTCGGGGTCGATGGTGGCCGAGGTGATGACGACCTTCAGGTCCGGGCGCCTCGGCAGCAGCTGGGCGAGGTAGCCCAGCAGGAAGTCGATGTTGAGGGACCGCTCGTGGGCCTCGTCGATGATGATCGTGTCGTAGGCGCGCAGCTCGCGGTCGGTCTGGATCTCGGCGAGCAGGATGCCGTCCGTCATCAGCTTCACGAAGGTCGCGTCCGGGTTCACCTGGTCGGTGAACCGCACCTTCCAGCCGACGGCCTCCCCGAGCGGCGACCGCAGCTCCTCGGCGACCCGCTCGGCCACCGTCCGCGCGGCGATGCGGCGGGGCTGGGTGTGCCCGATCATGCCGCGGACGCCGCGCCCCAGTTCCAGACAGATCTTCGGGATCTGCGTGGTCTTGCCGGACCCGGTCTCACCGGCGACGATCACGACCTGGTGATCGCGGATCGCCTCCGCGATCACGTCCTTCTTCTGGCTGACCGGCAGCTGCTCGGGATAGGTGACGGCGGGCAGGCGGGTCCGCCGCGCGCCCATCCGTTCCTCGGCGGACGCGACCTCCGCCTCGATCTCGGCGAGGACGGCGGCCCGTGCCTCCGGCTTGCGGATCTTGCGCGCGCCCTCCAGCCTGCGCCCGAGCCGGTGCGCGTCGCGCAGGGACAGCTCGGCCAGACGGGGGGCGAGAACGCCGAGGGCGGGGGCGGGGTGCGTAGACATACGGGGTCCAGGATCTCATCCCGGAGAAAAACGTGGCGAGTGCTTTTGGCCGGGGCGGCGCCGACGGGCCGTTCGGAGCTGTGGCGAGGCACACGAACAGGGCCCCGATCCGAGGATCGGGGCCCTGTTCCATGGGGTGGCTGGGGCCGGGGTCGAACCGGCGACCTATCGCTTTTCAGGCGATCGCTCGTACCAACTGAGCTACCCAGCCACGGAGTCCACGAGGAACTCCAGCGGTCCTGACGGGATTTGAACCCGCGGCCTCCACCTTGACAGGGTGGCGAGCACTCCAAACTGCTCCACAGGACCAAGCTGTGTGTACGACAGTGTCGCACACGGTGTTGCGTGCCCCCAACGGGATTCGAACCCGTGCTACCGCCTTGAAAGGGCGGCGTCCTAGGCCGCTAGACGATGAGGGCTATCGGCCCGCCTGGGCGCTTCGCAGCGCGTCGGGGACGTGAGAAGCATATGGGATGGCAGGAGGTATCGCCAAAACGGTTTAGGGCCGGGGTCGGGAGCCGGACGGCGTGGGGGTCGTGGGAGCCGGGGTCGGGGTGGGGGTGGGGGTGGGGGACGACGGTGTGGGCGTCGGGGAGGCGCCCGGCTGGTTCTCCTTGGGGAGGTGGCGGCTGACCTCGGCCGTCGTCAGGCCCAGGCCGCCCAGTTTGATCTCGTCCCAGGCCTGGAGGCGGCGGGAGTCGCGGTCGAAGTAGAGGATCGACGCCTCGATGGGGTCGGGGTACTCGCCCTCGACGGCACGCAGTCCGCTGCCGCCCGTGGAGCCTTCGACGCGCAGCCGGGTGCCCTTGTCGAGCATCTCCATCCCGGCACGGTGGAGGTGGCCGGCCAGGACCATCGGGACCTCGCCGTCGGTGCGGCGGGCGGCGGAGGGCTCGTGGGCGACGGCCACGTCCACGGGGGTGCCGGCGGCCCGCTGGGCGCGGAGCGCCTGCGCGAGGCGGTCGCCCGCCGCCTCCTGGGTCCCCTCGGCGCCCGGGACGGTGGAGCGGTCGGGGGTGAACTGGGGGTCGCCGATGCCGGCGAAGCGCAGCCCCGCGAGGGTCACGGCCCGGCCGTCGTCCAGGACGTGGGCGTTCTTCATGTTCCGCAGGTAGGCCTGGGTGGCCGTGGAGTCGTGGTTGCCGCGGACCCAGACGTAGGGGGCGCCGAGGGCGGCGACGGGGTCGAGGAAGCCGTTCTCGGCGGCCGTGCCGTGGTCCATGGTGTCGCCGGAGTCGACGATCACGTCGACCTTGTACTGCCGCACCAGCGAGGCGATGATCTTCCAGCTCGCGGGGTTGAGGTGGATGTCGGAGACGTGCAGGACGCGCACGGTGGTGGGGTCGGGCTGGTAGGCGGGGAGGGTGGAGGTGACGTCGTAGAGCTTGGTCACGTTGGTGACCAGGCGGGCCAGTTCCTGCTGGTAGACGTCGAACTCGGTGACGATGCTGCGGGCGTTGCCGACGACCGAGGGGGCGGAGGAGAGCAGGCCCGAGAAGCGGGGTTCGAGGACCGACTTGGGGTTCCAGGTGGCGTAGGCGGTGACGCCGGAGGCGGCGAGCAGGGCCAGCGCCAGGCCGCCGGCGGCGAGGGCGCGCCGGGGACGTCGGTAGACGGCGAGGCCGAGCGCGGTGGCGCCGGCGACGACGGCGACGCAGGAGCGTACGGCGAGGTCGAGGGTGCCGCGTTCGATGTCCTCGGTGACCTCGTCCTGGAGCCCGGAGAGGCGTTCGGGGTGGTCGACCAGGGCCTGGGAACGGTCGGGGTCGAGCTGGTCGACGTTGACGTCCAGGCGCACGGGGGCGGTGTGGCTGTCGAGGTGGAGGGCGCCGAGCGGGGAGATGTTGATCTTCGTGCCGCCGTCGAGGGCGGGGCGCAGCGTCATCGTGGTGTTCATGGGGCCGACGGGCACCCGGACGTTCCCGACGACCAGCAGTCCGAGCCAGGCGCCCAGCAGGACGACCGCGGTGAGGCCGAGGGCGCGGGCCCAGGGGCGGGGCCGGGCGGCGAGTTCGGGGACGGGGCCGTCGCCGCGGCGGGCGGTGCGGAGACGGTTCAGGGTGCGCAGGGCTGCGGCGGGGACACGGACGCGGGCCATTGGTCGCGTATGCCCACGTGTGTGCCCGGACATGCGGACGCACCCGCCGTACGGCGCTGTCGTGCCGGAGAATGGGCCTCGTGCTGGAGATGACGCGCGAGGAGTTCGAGGAACTGGTCGCCGAGGCGCTGGACCGGATCCCGCCGGAGCTGACGCGGCTGATGGACAACGTCGCGGTGTTCGTCGAGGACGAACCGCCGGCGGACGATCCCGAGCTGCTCGGGCTGTACGAGGGGACCCCGCTGACGGAACGCGGCGAGTGGTACGCGGGCGTGCTGCCGGACCGGATCACCGTTTACCGGGGGCCGACCCTGCGGATGTGCGGGACGCGGGAGGAGGTCGTCGAGGAGACCGAGGTGACGGTGGTGCACGAGATCGCTCACCACTTCGGGATCGACGACGCCCGGCTGCACGCGCTCGGGTACGGCTGAGCCGTCGCCGCGGCGAGGCGCGTGTCTTCCGGCGGGCGGCGGGAGTTGGGGGTGTGACTCCTGCGTCTGCCCCCGGAGGTGGCCCCGTGCGCCCCTTGTACGTACCCGTTCGCCTGGCCGTCACGGTGCTGGCCGTCGCCGCGGCCGCCGGCTGCATGAGCGTGGGTGACGAGGAGGGGGGCCGGGCCCGGCCCTCCCACTCGGCGGGGGAGCACGGCGGTGACGCGCCGGGGGGCGGGTCCGGCGGCCGGACCGGCGGGCACTGGTCCGGCGCGGGCGCCGGCGGCGGGCACGGGGGCGGCGCGGGCGGGACGAAGGGCGGCCCCGACCGGTCGGGTTCCCCCGCGGTCCCGCCGTCGGCCGGGCGGAGCGCGGCGGCCTCGACGGGGCCCGGGCCCGGCCGGAGCGAACGGCCGGGGGCGTCGCAGCCGCCGCGGGGCGAGCCGACGCCGACGCATTCGGCGGACCCGGAGCCGCCCCCGTCGCCGGAGCCTCCCGCGTCGCCGTCGCCGGAGCCGACGGTGGCCGAGCCGTCCGCGTCGGCGGACGCGGAGCCGGTGCCGCAGCTGGTCGAGCGGGAACCGGCGCCGGAGGCCGGGGCGCCGGCGTAGATGCCGTACAGTGGTGCGCGACCCACGTCTACGCAGACCGGTTTGCCTTCAGGGGTACGGGTGCGTATGGTGGTAGATCGTTTGATCCCATTTGCCCGGCGCCACCGCAGAGCGCGCCGTGTGGCGCGTACTCTCCCCTTGCCGTGACGGACCGCATTGAGGCGGTCGAATGCGAACACGGAGTTGACGGGCGCGTGCCGACGAGACTCCGGAAGGTTTCGCATTCGCATGTCCATTTCCCGTACTGATCACGTCGTCGTGTCCGAGAACAGCGAGGCGGTCGAGGCCGTCGAGGTCCCCGCGACCGTCGACGCCGTGGAGACCGTCGAGGTCGTCGAGGTTGTCGAGGCCGACAAGGCGCCCGAGCCGTCCTTCGCGGACCTGGGGCTGCCCGAGGGTGTCGTGCGCAAGCTCGCCCAGAACGGCGTGACCTCCCCCTTCCCGATCCAGGCGGCGACCATCCCGGACGCCCTGGCCGGCAAGGACATCCTCGGCCGCGGCCGCACCGGCTCCGGCAAGACCCTCTCCTTCGGTCTGCCGGCGCTGACCACGCTGGCCGGCGGCCACACCGAGAAGCGCAAGCCGCGCGCCGTCATCCTCACCCCGACCCGCGAGCTGGCGATGCAGGTCGCCGACGCGCTCCAGCCGTACGGCGACGTCCTCGGCCTGAAGATGAAGGTCGTCTGCGGCGGTACGTCGATGAGCAACCAGATCTACGCCCTCGAGCGCGGTGTCGACGTCCTCGTCGCCACGCCGGGCCGACTGCGCGACATCATCAACCGCGGCGCCTGCTCCCTGGAGAACGTCGAGGTCACCGTCCTCGACGAGGCCGACCAGATGTCGGACCTGGGCTTCCTGCCCGAGGTCACCGAGCTGCTCGACCAGGTCCCGCAGGGCGGTCAGCGCATGCTGTTCTCGGCCACGATGGAGAACGAGATCTCCACGCTGGTCAAGCGCTACCTGAACAACCCCGTCACGCACGAGGTCGACAGCGCCCAGGGCAACGTGACGACCATGTCGCACCACATCCTGATCGTGAAGCCCAAGGACAAGGCGCCGGTCACCGCCGCGATCGCGTCCCGCAAGGGCCGCACCATCATCTTCGTCCGCACCCAGCTGGGCGCCGACCGCATCGCCGAGCAGCTCTGCGACTCCGGTGTGAAGGCCGACGCGCTGCACGGCGGTATGACGCAGGGCGCCCGTACCCGCGTGCTCGAGGACTTCAAGAAGGGCTACGTCAACGCGCTCGTCGCGACCGACGTCGCCGCCCGCGGCATCCACGTCGACGGCATCGACCTGGTCCTCAACGTGGACCCGGCCGGCGACCACAAGGACTACCTGCACCGCGCCGGCCGCACGGCCCGCGCCGGCCGCACCGGCACCGTGGTCTCGCTCTCGCTGCCGCACCAGCGCCGCCAGATCTTCCGCCTGATGGAGGACGCGGGCGTCGACGCCGGGCGTCACATCATCCAGGGCGGTACGGCCTTCGAGCCGGAGGTCGCCGAGATCACCGGCGCCCGGTCGATGACCGAGGTCCAGGCCGAGTCGGCGGGCAACGCCGCACAGCAGGCCGAGCGCGAGGTCGCCGAGCTGACCCGGGAGCTGGAGCGGGCGCAGCGGCGCGCGAGCGAGCTGCGCGAGGAAGCCGACCGACTGGTCGCGCGGGTGGCCCGCGAGCGTGGCGAGGACCCGGAGACGGCGATCGCCGAGGCGCAGGCCGCGGTGGCCGGGACCGGCGAGACCGCCGGGACGGCCGGGTCGGAGGCCCTGACCGAGGTGTCCGTGCCGGCGCAGCCCGTCGCGGGGGACGCCGACCGCCCCGTCCGCGAGGAGCGTCCGGCGACCTCGTCGTCGTACGAGCGTCGTGAGCGGCGGGACGACCGCGGTGACCGGGGTGGCTTCAACCGGGACCGTGACGACCGTGGTGGCCGTCCCGCGTTCAACCGTGACGACCGTGGTGGCCGTCCCGCGTTCAACCGTGACGACCGTGGTGGCCGTTCCTTCGAGCGTCGTGACGACCGGGGTGGCTTCAACCGGGACCGTGACGACCGTGGCGGCCGTCCCGCGTTCAACCGTGACGACCGTGGTGGCCGTCCCGCGTTCAACCGTGACGACCGTGGTGGCCGTCCCGCGTTCAACCGTGACGACCGTGGTGGCCGTTCCTTCG
>NZ_JBFBCB010000030.1:0-13157 GCF_040682975.1 Streptomyces sp. NPDC051051 | reverse complement strand
TTCGAGCGTCGTGACGACCGGGGTGGCTTCAACCGGGACCGTGACGACCGTGGCGGCCGTCCCGCCTTCAACCGTGACGACCGCGGTGGGCGTCCGTTCGAGCGTCGTGACGACCGTGGCGGCCGTCCCCCGTTCAACCGTGACGACCGCTCCGACCGTGGTGACCGTGGCACCGACCGCGGTGGCTTCAACCGTGACCGTGACGACCGTGGTGGGCGTTCCTTCGAGCGCCGCGACGACCGCGGTGGCTTCCGCCGCGACGACCGCGGCGGGCACCGGGGCAGCGACCGTCCGTTCAACCGCGACCGCCGCGACGACCGTCCCGGCACCGGCTTCCGAGCCGGCGGTCACGAGCGTCCGGCCGCCCGCCGTGACGACCACCGTGGCACCGGCACCGGCGGTTCCTTCGGGCGCCGCGACGACAAGCCGCGCTGGAAGCGCAACGGCTGACCTCAGCTGAGGTGACACGAACGCCGTGGCCCCCCGATCCTTCGGTGGGGGCCACGGCGTTTTCCGTACGCGCACGTTCGGAAAACCCTTACTACGGGGCTATTCGGCGGCTGTAAGGTCAGACGACTTGTGAGACGGATGTGAAGGCCGGGGGGCCGTGGACGCTGAGAGTGTCCGGACCGTCTCCTTCCCGGGGAGGGAAACTTCTTGCCGCGTCATGGCTTCGTACGTCTGCGTCTTATGGCCGCGTCCGCCGTACTCGCTGCTGGTCTCGGCCCGCTGCTCCCGGCCTCGACCGCGGCGGCGGACGTGCCGCAGGGGACGGTGGTTCCGGCGACGTTGCGGGATGACGGACTGTCTGCGCTGTTCTGGTCCTCGTCGTCCACTTCCGGTCACGACTCGGCAGGCGCGCAAGGGGTCTTCCACACGATGGAAGGCGTCAGTGGCCTGCTGTGGACGCGGTACGCGGACGGTGAGTCGGCGCGGGTGCCGGCGTCTCCGCCCGGGACGACCGCGATGCCGAGCAGTACCGACGTCCTGGCGTACAAGCACGCCGACGGCAGTGTCGACTTCTGGGACGCGAGCGACGGCAGCACCCGTACCCTGCGCATCCCGGACGGACTCGGGTACGTCACGTCCTACGACCACTTGACGGTGGCTCACCGGAACGAGACCGCCGAAGACGGCACGACCACCCGGATCATGCATCTGCTGACGCCGGGACCGGAGGGAACCACCGGGGACGTCACCGTCACCGGAGGTCCGGCCCGGCTGGTGCTCGGGCAGCCCGCCGGCGCGGACGCCGGGATGGTTTACTTCCGCGCCTCCGTGGACGGGCAGCCGGGGGTGGCCGCCGTGGACCGCGCGACAGGTGAGGTGCGCGGCTGGAGCGGCCCGATCCCCCTCTCCTACAGCAAGGTGGTCCTGGGCGGTGGCCGTGTCGTCGTCGCCGCGAGCGACAAGGCCACGGTCCTCGTGTTCCCCCGCGACCTGTCGGCGGGCCCTGTCGAGGTCCGGCTTCAGGGCGTCAGTGACGTACCGAACGTCACACGCGAGCTTGCCGTCGTCGGTGACTGGCTGATCAGCGGGACCTACTCGACCACCGCGCAGTCCCTCGTCGACGGCAAGCGGGTGACCCTGCTGCGCACCTCGCAGTACGCGACCGCGGTCGGGCCCGCCGGTACCGCAGTGAAGATCGGCTCGCCCCCCGACGGCGTGGCGGGCATCCACCGGATCACTCCGGACGCCGACGGCGGCCCGCCGGTCGTGACGCTGGCCAAGCCGCTGCCCAAGCCGCCGCTGAAGATCCAGGGCCTGTCCCTGGAGCAGGGACGGCTCGTCGGCATGGACGTTCACTACGGCATACGTGCCGACTGGACACGGACCGTCGCCCCGTCCGGCACCCCCACCTTCGGTGCGCGCAGCTACTTCACCACCGATGTCCGGATGGCCGCCTGCGCCGCCACCGACGTCGCCTGCGCCCAGGTCCGCGGGACGGCCGACGGCCGTATCGCCTGGCTCGAACACGACGAGGGAAGCGACCGGATCAGGGTCCACGGGCCCGGTGTGAACGGCCTCTGGGAGCGCACGGGTCTGGCCACGGGCGGAGAGATCACCGACGTGTCGGGCCGGTATGTGCTCCACACGGCGCCCACTCGGCAGGACGTCTACCGGATCGGCGACGCGGCCGGCCCGGTCGTCACCCGCACGCCCGGTGCGGCCGCGCTCTCCGGTGATGTCCTGTGGACCGCCGGGACGGCCCCCGGCAGCGTCAGAGCGTACGACCTGACCGCGAAGAGGACCACCGGGACGTTCACCACCGACGCCGGCTGCGCGCCCGCCGAACTCCAGGCGATGGGCCGCTGGCTGTACTGGAACTGCGGCGACACGGCCGGGGTCTACGACCGCACGACGCGGAAGTCCGTGCCCGTCCCGCCGGACGAGGCCGAACTCGGCGACGGGTACGTCGTCACGCACGACGAGCGGGCCGGAAAGTTGACGCTGACGACCGTGGCCGACGGGACCGCCGAGAGCCGGGTCATCGGCGACCTGCCGGACACCGGGGTGTCGCAGCGGGACGTGCGCTGGACGGTGGACGAGTCAGGGGCGAACGCCGCCTTCGTCGACGGCGAGGAGCGCGTGCATCTCGTGCCGTCCGGCGTACCGCAGCAGCCGCTGCGTCTGCTGGAGCCGGCGCGCAGCGCGACGGAACTCGCCCCCTCCACGACAGCCCTCACCACCCTGCTGCTGTCGAAACCGGCCGCAAGCTGGAACCTGTCCGTGCGCAGCAAGGCGACGGGCAAGGCCGTCGGCGGCACGGACGGTGGCGCCGTGCGCGGCGAGTTGACCGTCCCGTGGAGCGGCGGTCATTCGACCGGATCACCGCTGCCCAACGGGTCGTACGACTGGACGCTCTCGGTCGTGCCCGCGGACGGTGTGGGCTCTCCGTTGCAGGTACGGGGCACGGTACGGGTGGTGCGCGGCGCGGCGGTGTTCCACGACCACGCGGGCCCCGGCCTGCCGGACGGCACCGGCGACCTGCTCACGCTCAGCTCCACCGGCACCCTCACTGTTCAGCAGGGCACGGGCAGGGGCACGTTCACCGCGAACGCGGGCGGCAAGGGATGGCCGACGGGCATCAGGGCCCTGTCGACGGGCGACCTGAGCGGGGACCGCTGCAACGACGTCCTCGTCCGACTGAGCAGCGGGGCGGCACGCCTGTACAAGCCGGCCTGTAACGCGGTCCTCGCGCCGTCCACCCCGTACACGACCGTCGCGACCGCCGGCTGGAACACCTTCGACGTCCTCACCGCTCCCGGGGACGTCAGCGGTGACGGCCGCCCCGACCTGATCGCCCGCAAGGCCGCCACCGGCGTCGTGTACCTCTACAAGGGCACGAGCGCGGGACGGCTGGCCGCGCCGGTGAAGCTGTACGACAACTGGAAGACGTACAAGAAGGTCGTCGGGGCCGGCGACCTGAACGGGGACGGCGCCGGGGACCTCCTCGCGCAGGACAAGGCGAACAACCTGTACCGGTACTACGGGACGGGCAAGGGGACGTTCTCGGGGCGCGTGAAGCTGTACGCCGGCTGGGGTGCCTCCTACAACGCGCTCGTCGGCGTGGGCGACGTCACCGGGGACGGGAAGGCCGACCTGGTGGCACGGGACACCGCGGGCGTGCTGTGGCGGATGCCCGGGACCGGCAAGGGCACCTTCTCCGCACGGGTGAGGACCGCCACCGGCTGGCAGGGCTACAAGGGCCTCTTCTGACGGGCCTTCCGGAACCCGCAGGGGTTCTTTCTGGCCAAGTTGTGACGTGTGTCACGCCCCCGGTGAGGGAATTGCTGGGGACATGACAGATGACGGCACGGCGGCCGGCCTCTCGGACGAGGAACGGCTGGCCCAGCTCGGATACACGCAGGTCCTCGCGCGCCGGATGTCGGCGTTCTCCAACTACGCGGTCTCCTTCACGATCATCTCGGTCCTGTCGGGCTGCCTGACGCTGTACCTGTTCGGCATGAACACCGGCGGCCCCGCCGTGATCACCTGGGGCTGGGTCGCGGTCGGCCTGATGACCCTGTTCGTCGGGCTGTCGATGGCCGAGATCTGCTCGGCCTACCCCACCTCGGCCGGCCTGTACTTCTGGGCCCACCGGCTGGCGCCGCCCCGCAGCGCGGCCGCCTGGGCCTGGTTCACGGGCTGGTTCAACGTGCTCGGCCAGGTCGCCGTGACGGCCGGCATCGACTTCGGCGCCGCGTCCTTCCTCGGCGCCTGGCTCAATCTCCAGTTCGACTTCGAGGTCACGCCCGGCCGGACGATCCTGCTGTTCGCGGGGATCCTCGTGCTGCACGGCCTGCTCAACACCTTCGGGGTGCGGATCGTCGCGCTCCTCAACAGCGTGAGCGTGTGGTGGCACGTCCTCGGTGTGGCCGTGATCGTCGGCGCGCTGACCCTCGTACCGGACGACCACCGGTCGGCGTCCTTCGTCTTCGGCGAGTTCGTCAACAACACCGGCTGGGGCAGCGGCGTCTACGTCGTCGCCCTCGGCCTGCTGATGGCCCAGTACACCTTCACCGGATACGACGCCTCCGCCCACATGACCGAGGAGACCCACGACGCGTCGACCGCGGGCCCCCGGGGCATCGTGCGGTCCATCTGGACCTCGTGGATAGCGGGTTTCGTCCTGCTCCTCGGCTTCACCTTCGCCATCCAGTCCTACGACGGCGCCCTCGGCTCCCCGACCGGCGCCCCGCCCGCCCAGATCCTCCTCGACGCACTCGGCGCCACGGCGGGCAAACTGCTGCTCCTCGTCGTGATCGGCGCGCAGCTGTTCTGCGGGATGGCCTCCGTCACCGCCAACAGCCGCATGATCTACGCTTTCTCCCGCGACGGGGCCCTGCCCTTCTCGCGGCTCTGGCGCACCGTCAGCCCGCGCACCCGGACCCCCGTGGCGGCGGTCTGGCTCGCGGCCGGCGGCGCGCTGCTGCTGGGCCTGCCCTACCTCATCAACGTCACGGCGTACGCGGCCGTCACCTCCATCGCCGTCATCGGCCTCTACATCGCCTACGTCATCCCGACCCTGCTGCGGCTGCGCAAGGGCGACGACTTCGCCCGCGGCCCCTGGCACCTGGGCCGGTGGTCCCGGACGATCGGCGTGATCTCCGTCCTCTGGGTGGGCGTCATCACCGTCCTGTTCATGCTCCCCCAGGTCTCCCCGGTGACCTCGGAGACCTTCAACTACGCCCCGGTGGCCGTCCTGGTCGTCCTCGGCTTCGCGGCCGTGTGGTGGTTCGCCTCGGCGCGGCACTGGTTCCTCAGGCCCGTCGACGGGCAGGTGGTCCCCCGCGAGGCGGCGGAGATGACGGCGGAGCCGGTCGATCCGTGACCGGTCTTCGCCGCACGGCGCGGCCGTGTCCCGATACCCGATCGGCGACACGGCCACCTCCGGCTATGCTCGGGGAGGCAACATCGCCTGGGCCCTTAGCTCAATTGGCAGAGCAGTGGACTTTTAATCCATTGGTTGTGGGTTCGAGTCCCACAGGGCCTACCAGAGAGCCCCCGCACCGGAGTCTTCCGGCGCGGGGGCTCCGGCGTTCCCGGGGACCGGTCGGCCGTTGACGACGACCTCGGCCGCGTTGCCGGTCGGGCCGGCGGCGATCACCACGGCGGTGCCGGTGGGGGCCGGGGACGCGGGAACGCCGGATCTCACAAACAAATGTGAGTTCTCACATTCAGATGATAGAAATGACCTCATGGGAGTCGCCGACCGTCTGGACCTGACCCTGCGGCTCGTCCAGGGAGCCGCGGGGCAGGTGTCCGTCGCCGAACTCGCGCAACGGCTCGGGGTGTCCGAGATGACCGTCCGCCGCGACCTCGACGCGCTGGAGAAACAGGGCCTGGTGCGCCGGGTCCACGGCGGGGCCGTACCCGCGCGGGCCCGCGAGGAGGGCGCCGGTTTCGACGCGCGGGAGGCGTGGCAGGGCGCGACCAAGGACCGGCTGGGCGCGGCCGTCGCCGACCTGGTGGAGCCGGGGACGCGGGTGCTGCTGGACGCCGGGACCACCACCGTGCACGTGGCCGAACACCTCGCCGCGCGCGGGCCGTTGACGGTCGCGGTGCTCAGTCTCCAGGCGGCGGTACGGCTGGCCGACCGGCCCGGCGTCGAACTGCTGGTCGTCGGCGGCCGCTCGCGGCCCGGCGAGCGGTCCCTGGTGGGGCCGCTGGCACTGCGGACCCTGGAGTCCCTCGCCTTCGACCTGTTCGTCATGTCCATCGGCGGGGTGCACGCCGGGCACGGCTGGTCGGAGTTCTCGCTCGACGACGCGGCCGTGAAACGGGTGGGGCTCGGCCAGGCGGACCGCACGGTCGCGGTGGCCGACGCGACGAAGCTGGGCGTGCGCGCCTTCAACCGGGTCGCCCCGCTCGACGCCGTCCACGCCTTCGTCACCGACGGCGCGGCGGCCGGCCCCGACACCCACCCCGCGGGCCCGGAGACCCTCCGGGCGCTGCGCGAGGCCGGCGTGGAGACGCTGCTGGTCTGAGCGCCGGTCCACCGCTGGTCCAGGACGTCCGTCCGCCCACCGAGCCGAGGAGTGAGCCCGTGTCCCACCCGCCCCTGATGATCCTCGTCGCCGGCCCGTACCGTTCGGGCACCGGCGACGACCCCGCGAAGCTCGCCGCGAACGTACGGGCCATGAACGAGACCGCCCTCGTCCTGTTCCGGGCCGGGCACCTGCCGGTCACCGGCGAGGCGCTGGCACTGCCCCTGCTGGAGACGGCGGGCAGCGGCGGTCCCGGCGACCCGCTCTTCGACGAACTCTTCCACCCCGTCGCCGAGCGACTCCTGGACCGCTGCGACGCCGTCCTGCGGATCGGCGGCCCCTCACCGGGCGCGGACCGGATGGTGGAGCGGGCGCACGCGCGCGGCAAGGACGTCTACGCGGACCTCGCCGACGTGCCGGCCGCCGGCGGCACCCGATGACCGCCCCGACGGGCCGGCCGGGCATCGACGTCCCCGACCCCCGCGGCCGTACCGGACTCGACCGCCAGGGCCGCGACCTGACGGGCAACGCGCGCGTGCGCGTCGTCGACGTCGAGGTGCTCGCCTGCGACTGGTCGGTGCTGCGCCGCACCACCTTCGACTACCGGCACGGTGACGGCCACTGGAGCCGCGAGCGGCGCGAGACCTACGACCGCGGCGACGGCGCGACCATCCTGCTCTACGACCCCGACCGGCGCACGGTCCTGCTCACCCGTCAGTTCCGGCTGCCCGCGTACGTCAACGGCCACCCCGACGGCATGCTGCTGGAGACCGCGGCCGGACTGCTGGACGGCGACGACCCGCGGGAGGCGGTCCGCCGCGAGGCGGTGGAGGAGACCGGCCGCACCGTCCACGAGGTCGAGCACGTCTTCGACGCCTTCATGAGCCCCGGCTCGGTCACCGAACGCCTGAGCTTCTTCGCCGCCCCCTACGACGGCTCGGCGCCCGGCGTGGAGCGGGCCGGCCTCGCGGCCGAGGGGGAGGACATCACGGTCGTGGAACTGCCCTTCACCGAGGCGCTCGCCCTGGTCCGCACCGGCGGGATCGCCGACGCGAAGACCATCATGCTGCTCCAATGGGCGGCGCTGGACGGGCCGTTCGGCCGGAGCCGGCCGGCGGGGGAGAGCCGGTCGCGTCCCGACTCGTGAGTTCGGTGGACTCGGTGCGTTCGGTCAGGTCGGCCAGGGGCAGGGTGTGCCGGGTCGTCAGGACCTTGGCCCGCAGGTAGCGCACGTTGTGCGGGGTGGTGAAGACGCCGGTGGGCACGCGGTCGCGGACGTCGACGCCCCGTCCGCGGAGCTGCTCGGCCTTGTCGGGGTTGTTGGACAGCAGGTCCAGCTCCGTGACGCCCAGGGCGCGCAGCATCTGGGCGGCGGCGGTGTAGTCCCGGGCGTCCTCCGGCAGCCCGAGGGCGGCGTTCGCCTCGTAGGTGTCGAGGCCCTGGTCCTGGAGGGCGTACGCGTCGAGCTTGTTGTAGAGGCCGATGCCGCGGCCCTCCTGGCGCAGGTAGAGCAGGATTCCGCCGCGGTCGGCGATGCGCTCGACCGCCTCGCGCAGCTGCGGGCCGCAGTCGCAGCGGGCGGATCCGAGGACGTCGCCGGTCAGGCACTCGGAGTGCAGCCGGACGAGCGGGACGGGGCCGGGGTCGCCGAGGACGACGGCGACGTGCTCCTGGCCGTCGGCGAGGCCGTGGAAGGTGACGAGTTCGGCGTCCACCGAGTAGCCGTCGTGGAAGCGCAGCGGTACCCGGACGCGGGCACGCCGGGTGGCGGCGGGGGTGTCGAGCATGCGGGTTCTCCGGGTCCGGGGGACAGTGCGCACGGCTTCTGCTTCAGATTTGAAGCAGATCTCCTGTTCGTGACCCTACCGCATGCTTGAAATTTGAAGCAATGGAATGGTGCGGTGGCTCACGGGCGGGGCCGTCGGCTCACGACGCCCCGGAACAGGGCGAGGAGCGCCGGCGCCACGGCGGATCCTCGGGCGCGGCCTCGCCGCCGCCTCCCTGGAGACCCCGCGCGACCTGCGTGAAGATCTCCTCCAGCTGTCCCACCTGCTCGGGCGTGAGCCGGTCGAAGAGCAGGCCGCGCACGGTCTCGACGTGACCGGGCGCCGCGCTCTCCAGGACCGCCATGCCCGCGTCCGTCAGGACCGCGACGCTTCCCCGCTTGTCCGACCGGCAGTCCTCGCGTCGCACCAGCCCGTCCTTCTCGAGCCGCGTCACGGCGTACGTCAGCCTGCTGCGGGTGGCCTTCAGGTGCTCCGCCAGGTCGGTCATGCGCAGCCGCCGCTCCGGCGCCTCGGAGAGGTGGGCGAGGATGGAGTAGTAGGCGTGGGGCATGCCGGCCTCCTGCTGGAGCTGCCGGTCGATCGCGTCCTCCAGGAGGAGGTATCCGGCGATGTACGCGCGCCAGGCGCGCTGCTCCTCGGGGGAGAGCCAGCGGGTCGTCATGCGGCCAGTGTAGTTTTGTTTCAAACTTGAACCAAGCCCGTCCGGGTCACCGCCCTCGCACCGGGCACCGCCGTCCACCGACCCCGAGACGGGCCCCGCCGTGCCGCCGGACCCCGTCCCCGCCCGTTCACCGACCCCGACCCCGGAGAGACCCGCGCCGATGCCGTACCCGTACGTCCTGCTGTCCGCCGCCGTCTCGCTCGACGGCTACCTCGACGACACCGGCCCCGACCGGCTGCTGCTGTCCGGCCCGGCCGACTTCGACCGGGTCGACGAGGTGCGGGCCTCCGTCGACGCCATCCTGGTCGGGGCCGGCACGATCCGCGCCGACAATCCACGCCTGCTGGTCAACTCGCCCGTCCGCCGCGCCGCCCGGGTGGCCGCCGGGAAACCGGAGTACCCCCTCAAGGTCACGGTCAGCGGGACCGGCGAGCTGGACCCGGCGGCGCAGTTCTGGCACACCGGCGGGGAGAAGGTCCTCCTCACCACCGACGCCGGTGCGGACCGCGCCCGTGCCCTCGGCCTTGCCGCGGACGTCGTCCCGCTGGGCCCCGGCCTCGACTGGCGCCGGCTCCTGGAACACCTCCACGACGTGCGGGGCGTGCGGCGCCTCATGGTCGAGGGCGGCGGCACGATCCACACCCAGCTCCTCCAGGAGGGCCTCGCCGACGAACTCCAGCTCGTCCTGGCCCCCCTGTTCGTGGGCGACCCGGACGCGCCCCGGCTGTTCGGCCCCGGTGGCTATCAGGGCGGACGCCTGCGGCTGGTGGGGACCCGGCGCATCGAGGACGTGGTCCTCATGTCGTACGAGCCCACCGCGCCCGGTACCGGGCCGCTGCCCGCCGCCGCCGACCGGCACTGGCTGGCCCTCGCCTGCGAGCTGGCCGTCGCCTGCCCGCCGTCGCGGACCGCGTTCAGCGTCGGCGCGGTCGTGGTGGCGGCCGACGGCACGGAGCTGGCGCGCGGCCACTCCCGCGAGGCGGGCGATCCCGTCGTCCACGCCGAGGAGGCGGCCCTCGCCAAGATCGACCCCGCCGACCCCCGGCTGGCCGGCGCGACCGTCTACAGCAGCCTGGAACCCTGCGCCCGGCGCTCCTCCCGGCCGGCCCCGTGCGCCCGTCTCATCCTCGACGCGGGCGTGCGCCGGGTCGTGACGGCCTGGCGGGAGCCGGACACCTTCGTCACCGACGCCGACGGGAGCGGCCTGCTGGCCGCGGCGGGCGCGGACGTCGTCGTCCTTCCCGAGTACGAGGAGCAGGCGAAGGCGCCCAACGGCCATCTGCTCCGCCGGACCCCCTGACCGGTCCTCCGGGGCCGACCGTGGTTCTGAGCGTCCCCCGCGTGGCGTAGACTGGTGTCACACCGACGCGGGGTGGAGCAGCTCGGTAGCTCGCTGGGCTCATAACCCAGAGGTCGCAGGTTCAAATCCTGTCCCCGCTACTCAAGGCCGAGGGCCGGAATCCTGATCACGGGATTCCGGCCCTCGGTGCGTCAGGGCGATCCTTCCCGTCACGGACGGTGAACGCCTCGGAGCCCTGCGCATAACATCTGAGTCACCATCAAAACCCCGGTGACCGCTGAACCGTTCGGGCGGCCGGTCAACTCGCCCGTTTTTCATCGGTCCTGGGCTGAAAGTCCAGGCCATGAATGTTGTTGATCAAGCCGAACGGCTTGGAATCCCGCCCCCGCGTCTATTAACGTTCGATAACGCAGCGCGGTCGTCCCAGCCGTCACAAGAGGCGGCTCCGCGCGCACGCGTCGAATCCCGCAAGGGAACCGGGGAACCACCAACTTGGGGTGAATCGCGCGGAAGCCGCCGTACAGTCACGGCCGGTATACGCGCGTAGGAGACCTTCCCGCTCCGAACCCGTCAGCTAACCCGGTAGGCGACGGAAGGAAAGGAGCACGCCCGCGTGGCGTCCAACCGGCCTGCCCCAGAAGCCCCCGCCGTGCCCGGCCAGCAGACCTTCGGCTACGGCACCTACCGTACCGACGAGGGCCCCTGGGAGGAATGGAACCCCACCGCGGACTCCGTTCGTCCGGTGCGCGGCAAGCACCGCGTCGCCAAGCAGCGCGGCGGACTCGCCCGCAGCTCCACCGTTCTCGGCGTCGGCGTCATAGCCGCCGTCGGCGGCGCCGGCATGGCCAGCGCCAACACCGGCAAGTCGCCCGTCTCCATCTCCATGCCCGACCTCCCCTCGGTGGGTTCCCTCATCTCGGACGACGACACCCCCGAGGAGACGGCGCCCGCGCTCAGCACCTTCGGCGCCTTCGGCACCGAGGCCGTCGCCGCCGACAGCGCCGACAGCGGTGCCGACGCCGGAGAGGCGCTGCGCAACCGGATCATGGCGCAGGCCGAGTCGCAGCAGACCCAGATGGAGACCAAGGCGCAGGAGGCCGCCGAGGCCGCCGCGGCCAAGGCCGCCGCCGATGCCGCCGCCAAGGCCGAGAAGGAGGCCGCGGCCAAGGCCGAGGCCGCCAAGAAGAAGGCCGCAGAGGAAGCCGCCAAGAAGGCGGAGGCCGAGCGCCTCGCCGAACTGGCCAAGCAGTACGCGCTGCCGACCTCCTCGTACACCATCACCTCGACCTTCGGTCAGGCCGGCGCCTACTGGTCCTCCGGGTACCACACCGGCCTCGACTTCGCCGCCCCCACCGGCACGCTCATCAAGGCCGTGCACAGCGGCACCATCACCTCCGCCGGCTATGACGGGTCGTACGGGTACAAGACCGTGCTCACCCTCGAGGACGGCACCGAGATCTGGTACGCCCACCAGTCCTCCATCGGCGTCAGCGTCGGCCAGAAGGTCGCCACCGGCGACATCATCGGCCGCGTCGGCGCCACGGGCAACGTCACCGGGGCCCACCTCCACCTGGAGGTCCACCCCGGCGGCAGCAGCACCGGCATCGACCCGGCCGCCTGGCTCCGGGACAAGGGACTCAACCCCTGAGAAGCCGCCGGAGAAGCTCCCCGGCGACCCGGACTCCGCCGGGTGCCCCGAGAGTCTCCTCGGGATCCCTGCCGGTCCCTGAGAGTCTCCTCGGGGCCCTGCCGGGTCTCCCGAGGTCTTCCGGGAAGTGTCACGGGGGTCGGTGAGGTCTACGCCCGGATGTTTCCCGGATGTTCGTGAACCCTGGCCGGAGGCGCGGAATGCGCGCCTCCGGCCAGGGTGTTGTCATCGGACATGACGTCCCTGCGCAAGCTCGGCTCCTCCGGCCTCGAGGTCTTCCCGCTCGCCCTCGGCGGCAACGTCTTCGGCTGGACCGCGGACGAGGAGGCCTCCTTCGCCGTCCTCGACGCCTACGCGGCCGCCGGCGGCAACTTCGTCGACAGCGCCGACTCGTACTCGTCGTGGGCCCCGGGCAACAGCGGCGGTGAGTCCGAGACCATCATCGGCAGGTGGACGAAGGCGCGCGGCAACCGCGACGACCTCGTGATCGCGACCAAGGTGAGCCAGCACCCCGACCACCAGGGGCTGACCGGCGCCAACATCAAGGCCGCCGCCGACGCCTCCCTGCGGCGCCTGGGCACCGACCGCATCGACCTCTACTACACCCACTTCGACAAGCCCGAGGTGCCCGTCGAGGAGATCGTCGGCGCGCTCGACGACCTGGTGAAGGCGGGCAAGGTGCGGCACATCGCCGCCTCCAACATCTCGCCCGGACGCCTGCGGGCCTCACTGGAGTTCTCCGACCGCGAGGGCCTCGCCCGCTACGTGGCGCTCCAGCCGCACTACAACCTGGTCTCCCGCGACACCTACGAGGGCGGACTCCAGGACCTGGTCGCCGCGTCCGGCCTCGCCGCCGTTCCGTACTACGCGCTGGCGTCCGGCTTCCTCACCGGCAAGTACCGCCCCGGTACGACGGTGGACAGCGCTCGCGCCCAGGGCGCCGCCAGGCACCTGGGGACCGAGCGGGGGCAGAAGGTGCTCACCGCCCTGGACGAGGTCGCCCGCGCCCATGACGCCGAGGTCGCCACGGTGGCCCTGGCCTGGCTCGCCGCCCGGCCGACCGTCGCCGCCCCGATCGCTTCCGCCCGCACGGTGGAGCAGCTCCCGGCGCTGCTGGCGGTGGCCGACCTGAAGCTGACGGAGGCGGAGATCACCCGTCTGACGGAGGCGTCCGCCTAGGGCGTGTTTCGAAAGTCCCGTCTGCCCGGCGACGCCTGGCACGCACGCTCGCCGCGTTGTCGGGATCGCCCCGATACAACCAGTATCGGGG
>NZ_JBFBCB010000029.1:0-105306 GCF_040682975.1 Streptomyces sp. NPDC051051 | reverse complement strand
CCCGATACTGGTTGTATCGGGGCGATCCCGACAACGCGGCGAGCGTGCGTGCCAGGCGTCGCCGGGCAGACGGGACTTTCGAAACACGCCCTAGCGCCCGCCCACCTCGGCGGGCGGGTGGACGGAGGGCGTGGCGGGGCGGCCCACCCGGCTCCGGAGCCGGCGTTCGGCCGGGTGCTCCAGCCAGTGGTAGGCGGCGCCCGCGGCGGCCTGGCTGGCCAGGAGGACGCCGGCCCAGAAGAGGAGGGTGGCGCCGCCGGGGGCGGGCCTGCCCCAGTGGAAGACGGCTGTGCGCAGGACGATCTCATGGATGAGGTACCAGGCGAACGACCAGTGGCCGAGCCGGATCATCCACGGTCCGCCCAGTCCGGTGCGGCGGCCGTCGAGGTCGGCCCGGGCGGCGGCGCAGATGAGGACCGCGAAGACCGGCGCCGAGAGCCACTGGGAGGCCGTGTACGGGCTGTACCAGAGGGCGTCGGGCACGGCGTGGTGCCAGGGGATCAGCGCGAGGTGCCAGGCGACGACGAGTCCGGCGGCCACGGGCAGGGGCACGGGAGGACGCCAGCCGCGCTTCAGCGCGAGCCCCGCCACCACGCCCAGCACGAACTGCAGGCCGCGCGTCAGCGGCAGGTAGTCGAGCGCCCACAGGCGGGTGACCGGCGACAGGCCGGACAACGCCGGCCACAGGACGAGGGTGGCGCAGACGACGCCGGCGGCGGTCCACGCCCGGGCCCTCGCCCCGCGGCCCGTGAGCAGGGCCAGCAGCACCGGGAAGACCAGGTAGAACCAGGCCTCGTCGCTGAGCGACCAGGCCGCGGGGTTGCCGCCCTTGAAGACGACCGGCTCGGGGAACCAGGCGTGCACCAGCAGCAGGTTCGCGACCACCGCCTTGAGGGACACGGCACGGTCCATCAGCACGTACACGGCGACGGACGCCGCCACGCTGAAGGCGAGCAGCGGCCAGATGCGGGCGAACCGGCGCCACAGGAAGATCCGGACGGGCACCCGCACGCCGTCGTACGTCCAGGCCAGGACGACCCCCGACAGCACGAAGAAGAACGTCACCCCGCTGCGGCCGTACCAGACCGCGTCGCTGAGCCCCGGCACGGTGCCCACCTGCCGGGACAGGTGGTACAGGACGACCAGCAGCGCAGCCCAGAAGCGGAGCCCGGTCAGCGAGGGCAGCCGATCGCGGCCGGGCGCCGGTACAGGGGTCACGAACGGTCCTTCGACGGTCGGGGCGGCGGGGCGGTGACTCCGACCCGAACGAAGGAGCGAGGATATCGCCCTGCCGACGGGGCCTCGGTGGTCCCGGGAAAGGCGTGAGGCGGCGGCCCCCGGGGATCGGGGGGCCGCCGCCTCACGCGTGCGGGGTCGGCGTGGCTCAGTACCAGCCGTTGGCCTGCCAGAAGGACCAGGCGCCGGCCGGGCTGCCGTAGCGGGAGTTCATGTAGTCGAGACCCCACTTGATCTGGGTCTTGGCGTTGGTCTTCCAGTCGGAGCCGGCCGAGGCCATCTTGTTGCCCGGCAGGGCCTGGACCAGGCCGTAGGCGCCGGACGAGGAGTTGGTGGCGTCGACGTCCCAGTTGCTCTCGTGCTGCACGATCTTGCTGAACGCGTTGAACTGCGCGGCGTCCGGGATCATCTGGTGCGCGATCGCCTTGGCCTGGGAGGCGGAGGTCACGGTCGAGGCCTGGGCGGGAGCCGCGGACAGCGCCATGCCGGCGGTCGCGGCGGCCAGGGCGGCGGCGGTGAGGGCCTTCTTCGGGGAAGCGATGCGGCGGATGACGGAGACGGACACGGAGAACCTTTTTCCTTCGGGGGCAGAGGCGTCGCGGTGCATGCCGGAGTCACGCGGTGCGTGGCCGCACCGCGTGATGTGCGGCGGGGGGCTGCATGCGTCGGCGCCGGGGGCCCGGGGGCTCGTCGGCGCCGTGCGACGTCCTCCAGAGAAACAGGCTCGGCAGGGGTCCGCAATGACCCCTTTTACTAGTTGTGGCCGCATGTGGGGTGAAGGTCGCCCGTGTGACCCGGCTCTCAACGTGCAGGTCAGGACAGTGATCTGCATGGACATGGCGTCCGAAATATCCCACTAGGCCAGGTAGTAGGTGATGTGGGTCATGTGGGGTGCTTCACCGGACGAGGGTCCTCGAATGTGACCGCGGTCTCGAAGGCCGCGCGCCGGGTGGCTCTGCGTAGCGCCCTGAGCACGGGCGGACCCAGCGTCAGGGTCAGCACGACGGTGACGACGGCCCGGCCCAGGTCCCAGCCCAGCGAGGTGGCCGCGCAGTACGCGAGGAAACGGGCCAGGTTCTCCGGTACGGCCGCGTCCGGATCGAAGGAGATGCGCGAGGCCAGCTCACCCAGGAACGGCCAGCCCGCCATGTTCATCGCCGTGCCGTAGGCGAAGGCGGCCAGGAAGCCGTAGAGCGCGAGCAGGGCCAGTTCGCCCCGGCCCCGCAGCCGGTCCGGGCCCGGCAGCAGGCCGGCGCCCATCGTGAACCAGCCCATGGACAGCATCTGGAACGGCATCCACGGGCCCACCCCGCCCGTGAGCAGGGCGGACGCGAACATCGTGACCGAGCCCAGCACGAAGCCGAAGCCGGGGCCGAGGACCCGGCCGCTGAGCACCATCAGGAAGAACATCGGCTCGATGCCCGCCGTACCGGCCCCGATCGGACGCAGGGCGGCGCCGGTCGCCGCCAGCACGCCGAGCATCGCGACCGCCTTCGCACCGAGTCCCGACTCCGAGATGGTCGCCGCCACCACCGCGACCAGCAGGACCAGCAGCCCCGCGAACAGCCAGGGGGCGTCCTGCGCGTGCGCGTTCAGTGCCGAGGCCGGCGGGGCCAGGAACGGCCAGGCGAAGGCGACCACCCCGACCGCGCCGACGAGCCCGAGCGCGGCCACGGAACGGGGGCCCAGACGGACCGCTCGCGCCTGCCCGGCCGGGGCCGGCCGGCCGGTCGCGGTCACCGCAGCGCCTCCCGCACCTGGGCGACGGTCAGCCACTCCTGCGGGGCCAGGATCTTCGTCACCTGCGGGGCGAAGGACGGGGAGGAGACGATCACCTCGGCCGTCGGACCGTCCGCGATCACCTCGCCCTCGGCCAGCAGCACCACCCGGTGGGCCAGCTCCGCCGCCAGCTCCACGTCGTGCGTGGCCAGCACTACCGCGTGCCCGGCGGCGGCCAGCTCGCGCACCACGCCGACCAGGCGGGTCTTCGCCGCGTAGTCCAGGCCGCGGGTCGGCTCGTCGAGCAGGAGCAGCGGCGGACGGGCGGCCAGCACGATCGCCAGCGCCAGCGTCAGACGCTGGCCCTCGGACAGGTCGCGGGGATGGGTGCCGTCGGGGATGCCGGGGAGCAGGTCGCGGACGAGGGCGCGGCACGTGCCGGGGGCGGCCTGCGCGTCCCGGTCGGCGGCCGCGCACTCGGCGGCGACCGTGTCGGCGTACAGCAGGTCGCGGGGTTCCTGCGGGACGAGGCCGACCCGGCGGACGAGGTCGCGGGGCGCGGTGCGGTGGGGGAGCGCGCCGCCCGTCCGGACCGTGCCGGAGGACGGCTCGACCAGGCCCACGAGAGTGTTGAGCAGGGTGGACTTGCCGGCGCCGTTGCGGCCCATCAGGGCGATGGTCTCGCCGGGGGACACCGCGAGGTCGACGTCGCGCAGCGCCTGCAGCCGGGCGCGGCGCACGCAGAGGGAACGGACCTCCGCCGGGGGCGCGGACGCGGCCGGGGCGGGTGCGGTGCGCCGGCGCCACCGGGGGAGCGCCGGGCGCGGCGGCGGTGGCTCGGCGACGGCGGGCGGGGTGTGCTCCGGCTCCCGCCCGGCCAGCCGTTCGCGCAGGTCACCCGCCATGCGCCGGGCGTCGCGGACGGTCAGCGGCAGCGGGGACCAGCCCGCCAGCCGGCCCAGATCCACCACCGGCGGACACACCGGGGACACGGCCATGATCTCGGCCGGGGTGCCCAGCACCGGGGCGGCACCGGGCGCGGGCAGCAGGGCGACCTGGTCGGCGTACTGCAGGACGCGTTCCAGACGGTGTTCCGCGAGCAGGACGGTCGTGCCGAGGTCGTGGACCAGGCGGAGCAGGACGGCGAGGACCTCCTCGGCGGCGGCCGGGTCGAGCGCGGAGGTCGGCTCGTCCAGGACGAGGACGCGGGGGTGCGGGGTGAGGACCGAGCCGATCGCGACGCGCTGCTGCTGGCCCCCGGAGAGCGTGACGATCGGACGGTCGCGCAGGGCGGCCAGGCCGAGCAGGTCGAGGGTCTCCTCGACGCGGCGGCGCATCACCGCCGGAGGCAGGCCCAACGACTCCATGCCGTAGGCGAGTTCCTCCTCCACGGTGTCCGTGACGAAGTGGGACAGCGGGTCCTGGCCCACCGTCCCCACCACGTCGGCGAGTTCACGCGGCTTGTGGGTGCGGGTGTCGCGGCCGGCGACCGTCACCCGGCCGCGCAGGGTGCCGCCCGTGAAGTGCGGGACGAGACCGCCGACCGTGCCGAGCAGCGTCGACTTGCCGACCCCGGACGGACCGGCGAGCAGCACCAGTTCCCCTTCCGGGATCTCGAAGTCGACGTCCCGCACGGTGGCTTCGGGGCAGCCGTCGTACGTCACGGAGACGTTCTCGAAGCGGATCACGGCGACGGCTCCTTCGGGAGCGGGGCGGACAGCAGGGTGGGCAGCAGGCCGACGAGCACGGCCGCGGCGGGCCACAGGGGGAGGGTGGGCGCCGTGAGCGGGATCACGCCGGGGTGCAGGGCCGCCGGGTCGGCGGAGGCGGCGAGCGTCAGCAGCGCGGCGACCGCGGCACCGGACCCGGCGACCAGACAGGCCCGCGGGGTCCAGCGGTCCGGGCGGTAGCGGGTGCGCGGTGAGCGGCGCCCGCCCAGCCGCAGACCGGCGAGCGCGGCGGCGACGCCCACGACGAGCACCGGCAGCCCGTACGTGCCGCCCGCCGCGGTGAGCAGGCCGTACGTCCCCGCGCAGACGCCGAGCAGGCCGCCCAGGGTGAGGACGGCCGTCGTACGGCGGACGCGGGACGGGACGTCGGCGGTACGGCCGTAGCCGCGGGCGTCCATGGCGGCGGCGAGGGCGACGGAACGTTCCAGGGCGCCCTCCAGGACCGGGAGCGCCACCTGGGACAGGCCGCGCAGGCCCCGGTCCGGGCGGCCGCGCAGCCGGCGGGCGGCCCGCAGCCGCTGGACGTCGGCGATGAGGTACGGCGCGAAGGTGAGCGCCACGACGACGGCGACCCCCGCCTCGTACAGGGCACCGGGGAGGGCCTTCAGGAGACGGGAGGGGCTCGCCAGGGCGTTCGCGGCGCCGACGCAGACGAGGAGGGTGGCCAGGCGCAGACCGTCGTACAGCGCGAACACGACCCCCTCGGCGGTGACCCTGCCGCCCAGCCGGATGCCCTGCGCCCAGTCCGGGAGCGGGATTTCGGGGAGGGTCAGGATCACGTGCGTGCCGGGGACGGGGGAACCGAGGACCACGACGAAGAAGAGACGGACGGCGAGGACGGCCAGGGCGAGGTGGAGGAAGGCGGAGTAGGAGCGGGACCAGGGGGTGCGGGGACGGCAGGTGAGGACGACGTGGGCGGAGGTGGTGAGGAGGAGGGCGAGCAGGAGCGGGTTGGTGGTGCGGGTCGCGGCCGTGCCCAGACCGAGGGCCCACAGCCACCAGGCGCCGGGGTGGAGTTGAGGCGCGGGTGCGCTCGCCGGTGTCGGCCGGGTGCGGTTCCCGGTGGGACGGAGACGGTTCCCGGTGGGACGGGTGCCGCTCTCGACGGGGCGGGAGCCCTCAGTCATTCCCGCGCCGCCGGGCCTGCCACACCGCCGCCGCGGCCAGGGCGGCGACCAGCGCACCGCCCGCGTAGACGCCCACGGACGGGCCGCCGCCGTCCGCGGCGGACGACGGGGAGTCCGGCGAAGCCGGCGGCTCCGCAGCGGAGTCGTCCCGCTGCTCGCCCTCGCCCGTCGTCACCTGGTCCCCGCAGCCCTTCCGCGGGTAGCCCGCGATCGCGCACAGCAGCGCGTTCGCGTCGTAGCGCAGGGGTTTCGCGGTCGAGGCGAGGGCCTCGGCCGTGGTCGCGTCGTCCGGGACGCGGGCGCAGGCCGTGCGGGCGGCGGGCGGCCTCTCGCCGGACGGCGCGTCCGCGGCGGTGCCGAAGTCGAGGACCAGGGCGACCCGCTTCATGCCGTCCCGCTCCGGGGTCCGCGCGCAGATCGATGCGAACAAGGCCGTACCGCGCGGCCGCGACGCGTCCTGCGAGTCCTCGCTGACCGCGAAGCGGAAGCCCTGCACGGCGCCGTCGGAGGGGCGGGCCGTGGCGGGGCCCTCGGTGGCGTAGACCCAGCGGTCGCCGTCGCGGTCCCAGAACGACCAGTAGCGGTAACCGGCCGCCTGCGCCGGGCCGGTGCCGGCCAGACCCAGGAACAGCGCGGCGACGAGCAGGACGGTGAGACGGCGTATCACGGCTGCTGCTTCCTGCGGCCGCTGATCAGGAAGCCGATGCCGATACCGGCGACGAGGAAGACGCCGACGGTCCACCAGACGCCGAAGCCGTCCTCGGAGTCCTCCCCCGCCTCGTCGGCCTCGTTCGCGTCGTCCTGCTTCGCGGAGCCGGTGGTCTGCGGGGCCGGACCCGTCGCGTTCAGGGCGGCGACCAGGTCCGTGCCGCCGAACGCGCGCGGGTCGGTGCCCGTCGCGTGCGCGGCGAGGACCAGTTGGGCGTAGGCGGCGGGGCCGCTCTGCTGCGCCCAGGCGGCGCCGTTGCGCTGGAGCCAGGCCAGCGGCTTGCCCGCCTGCCCGGCGCCGCCCTGCGCGGCGAGCGCGACCACGGCGTCGGCGGTGTTGCCGTAGTCCGGCTGGTTCTCGGCGCCGGGGAGCACCGAGGTCAGGTACCCGTTCTTCGCGACGGCCTTCGCCAGGTAGGCGGCACCGTTGGCGGCGGCCTGCCGCGGGCCGGGATAACCGGCGTCGGCGCAGACGGCGTCGTCCGCCTTCTTCCCGGCCCCGGCCGCCAGGCCCTCGCCGAGCGCGCCGAGGACGCCCGCTGCCGTCGCGTCCGCGTTGGCCGTCAACGTGCCCTTCTTGTCGGGCTGATAGGCGAAGGCGCCGCCGTCGTCACAGGGCAGCGCGAGCCGGACCAGCGCGTCGTACGGCGACTTCCCGCCCTTCACGACCTCCGCGGGCTTCTCCCCGGCCGCGGCCAGCGCGCCGACGACGACGGCCGTCGAGTTGGTGTCGCTGGCGCCGCCGGGGGCGTACCCCCAGCCGCCGTCCGCGTTCTGCACGGACTTCAGCCAGCCGACGGCCTTCTCCGCCGCGGCCTCGTGACCGCCGAGAGCCGCGAGGGCCTGTACGGCGGCGGCGGTGCTGTTGGTGTCGACCGTCAGCTTGGCGTCGCAGGCTCGGGCGGGATCGGCGCGGAACGCGGCGAAGGAGCCGTTCGCGCACTGCTGGCCGGTCAGCCAGTCCACGGCCTTCTCCGCCGGCTTCACCCCGACCGTGTCCTGGGCGAGCAGCGCGAGCGACTGGCGCCAGACACCGTCGTACGTGGGGTCGGTGGTGCCGTACAGGCCGGACGGGATCGCCACGGACGGGGTCGGCGACGGGGACGCGGCCACGGCGGGCGTGGCGGCGCCGATCACTGCGGTGGCGGCCAGGACGGCGGCGCTGCGGCGGACGTTCATGATCGGCGGGTGCCTCTCCCTGTCAGGGAGCCGGGCGGCGCGGGACACCCCGGCGGCTCGGCTCCGCATACCTCGACGGTGCCCGTGCGGCGGCGGCGCCGACGCACGTGAGCCGGTCACGTCCCGTCCGGGGCAGTCCGGCTGGCCACGGGGTGGTTCTGGATGGCTCACGGTTGCGGGTCAGCGCCGGAATTGCACCGGCTTTCCCCCGTACGGGTGTGATGACGACTGGGCCACTGTACTCGGCCGTAGGAAAGGCCCTGAGGGCCGCCTGTGAGCACGGGCGGGCGCCGGGAGGAGCGGTGGTGGGCCCTGGGGGAGTGCTACTCCCGCGCCCCCGGTTCCGGCACGTCGATCAGGCGGCAGGCCGTCTCGATGTCGATGCGGACCTGGGCGATGGAGGCGCGGCCCGAGAGCCAGGTGATGAGGGCCGAGTGCCAGGTGTGTTCGATGACGCGGACCGCGGAGAGCTGGTGCGGGGTGGGATCGGTCAGGCCCGTCGCGTCGAGGATGATCGCGGTGGTCTGGCGGGAGACCTGGTCGACCTCGGGCGAGACGCTGCGGTCGGCGAAGGTGAGGGCGCGGACCATCGCGTCGGCGAGGTGGGGCTCACGCTGGAGGGCCCGGAAGGCGCGCATCAGGGTCTCCGCGACGCGGGCGGCCGGGGTGTCGCCCGCCGGGGGCTTCTTCCGCAGCGTGCCGTGCATGCGCTCCAACTGGTCCTGCATGGTGGCGACCAGCAGGTGCACCTTGGACGGGAAGTAGCGGTAGAGCGTGCCCAGGGCCACCTGGGAGGACTCGGCGACCTCCCGCATCTGCACCGCGTCGAACCCGCCCCGGCTCGCCAGTCGCGCGCTCGTGTGCAGGATGCGGCGGCGGCGGGCCTCCTGCCGCTCGGTGAGGGGGGCGGCGGAGGGGCGCCGGCCGCTGGTGTCCACCTTGTCCCCCTTGGCTTGCGCGGGCATGGGTCCCGTTCCGTGACGGTCGGTGAGGGCGTGGGATCGCTCAGCGGACACAGGGCGCCGGGCCGTGGCGTGAATCACCTGATCCACTGCTCACAGTGTCCTTACCTGCCGGTAGATTCGGAGCCTCCCGGACGATCAAGTCTGAAACTTGTTCTAGATTAACGTCCCGTCGTAGTCTCGCGGGACAGTGCAGGCAGAAGGGGGCCCGGAGTGACCGCTGAGGCCAGTCAGGCGGGGTCCCAGGACCTCGCCGCGGACGGCGGGCGACCGCTCGACATCGCGCTCCTCACCTACAAGGGGAACCCGTTCTGCGGCGGCCAGGGCGTCTACGTCCGCCACCTCTCGCGCGAACTGGTCCGGCTCGGCCACCGCGTCGAGGTCATCGGCTCCCAGCCCTACCCGGTCCTCGACGGGGGCCACGACGGCCGGCTGTCCCTCACCGAGCTGCCCAGCCTGGACCTCTACCGTCAGCCCGACCCCTTCCGCACCCCGAAGCGCGACGAGTACCGCGACTGGATCGACGCCCTCGAAGTGGCGACGATGTGGACCGGCGGTTTCCCCGAACCGCTGACCTTCTCCCTGCGCGCCCGCCGCCACCTGCGGGGCCGCCGCGGCGAGTTCGACGTCGTGCACGACAACCAGACCCTCGGCTACGGCCTGTTGGGCGACGTCGGCGCACCCCTGGTCACCACCATCCACCACCCCATCACCGTCGACCGGCAGTTGGAGCTGGACGCGGCCGAGGGCTGGAAGCGGCGCGCCTCGGTGCGCCGCTGGTACGCCTTCACCCGCATGCAGAAGCGCGTCGCCCGCCGCCTGCCGTCCGTGCTCACCGTCTCCGGGACCTCCCGCCAGGAGATCGTCGACCACCTCAAGGTCCGCGACGACCGCATCCACGTCGTCCACATCGGCGCCGACACCGACCTGTTCGCGCCCGACCCGTCGGTGCCCGTCGTGCCGGGCCGCATCGTCACGACGTCCAGCGCGGACGTGCCGCTCAAGGGCCTGGTCTTCCTCGTCGAGGCGCTGGCCAAGGTCCGTACCGAGCAGCCGGACGCCCACCTCGTCGTCGTCGGCAAGCGCCCGCAGGAGGGCCCCGTCGCCGCCGCGGTGGAGCGCTACGGTCTCGACGGCGCCATCGAGTTCGTCAAGGGCATCTCCGACGCCGAACTCGTCGACCTGGTGCGCTCGGCGGAGGTCGCCTGCGTGCCCTCCCTCTACGAGGGCTTCTCGCTGCCGGCCGCGGAGGCCATGGCGACCGGCACCCCGCTCGTCGCCACCACCGGCGGCGCCACCCCCGAGGTCGCCGGACCCGACGGGGAGACCTGCCTGGCCGTACCGCCGGGCGACGCGGGAGCGCTGGCCACCGCGCTGGGCCGGCTGCTCGGCGACCCGGCGCTGCGGGCCCGGCTGGGCGCGGCCGGACGTCGGCGGGTGCTGGAGCGGTTCACCTGGGCGCGCGCCGCCGAGGGCACCGTCGAGCGGTACCGCGAGGCCGTCGAACGGGCCGGCGGCGGACGATCCCGCCCCTCCGGCGCGCGGCCGGCACCCCGTACCTCCGCCTCCGTCTCTCCCTCCGCCTCCGTATCCCCCTCCGCATCCCCCTCCGCGGACGTCGTCCCCGATGCCGACGTCGCATCCGATCGCGAAAGCAGGGCCACGTGCTGACCGTCGACTTCTCCCGGTTCCCGCTCGCCCCGGGCGACCGTGTCCTGGACCTCGGCTGCGGGGCGGGACGCCACGCCTTCGAGTGTTACCGGCGCGGTGCCCAGGTCGTGGCGCTGGACCAGAACGGCGAGGAGATCCGCGAGGTCGCCAAGTGGTTCGCGGCGATGAAGGAGGCGGGCGAGGCCCCCGAGGGTGCCACCGCCACCGCGATGGAGGGCGACGCCCTCGCGCTGCCCTTCCCCGACGAGTCCTTCGACGTCGTCATCATCTCCGAGGTGATGGAGCACATCCCCGACGACAAAGGCGTCCTCGCCGAGATGGTGCGGGTCCTGCGGTCCGGCGGCCGCATCGCCGTCACCGTCCCGCGCTACGGCCCCGAGAAGGTCTGCTGGACCCTGTCCGACGCCTACCACGAGGTCGAGGGCGGCCACATCCGCATCTACAAGGCGGACGAACTGCTCGCCAAGATCCGCGAGGCCGGCCTGCGGCCCTACGGCAGCCACCACGCCCACGCGCTGCACTCGCCGTACTGGTGGCTGAAGTGCGCGTTCGGCGTCGACAACGACAAGGCGCTGCCGGTGCGGGCGTACCACAAGCTGCTGGTCTGGGACATCATGAAGAAGCCGCTGGCGACCCGGGTCGCCGAACAGGCGCTGAACCCGCTGATCGGCAAGAGCTTCGTGGCGTACGCGACCAAGCCGCACCTGCCCCGGGTGGACGCCAAGTGACGACTCCCCGGACGGAACACCTCGTCCTGCCCGGGGTCCTGACCGCCGAGCAGGCCGTCGAGACCGTCCGCGGCATCCTGGCCGAACAGCGGGAGGACGGCGCGATCCCGTGGTTCCGCGGGCACCACCTCGACCCGTGGGACCACACCGAGGCCGCGATGGCGCTGGACGCGGCGGGCGAGCACGAGGCCGCCGAGCGGGCGTACGAGTGGCTCGCCCGGCACCAGAACGAGGACGGCTCCTGGTACGCGGCCTACGCCGACGGCGACTTCGCCGACGTCACCGACCGCGGCCGGGAGACGAACTTCGTCGCCTACGTCGCCGTCGGCGTCTGGCACCACTACCTGTCCACCGGCGACGACACCTTCCTGGACCGCATGTGGCCGGTCGTCCACGCGGCGGTCGAGTACGTGCTGCGGCTCCAGCAGAGCGGCGGGCAGATCGGCTGGCGCCGCGACGACGACGGCACGCCCGCCGCGGACGCGCTGCTGACCGGCTCCTCCTCCGTCCACCACGCGCTGTGCTGCGCCCTGGCCATCGCCGAGCAGCGCGAAGAACCGCAGCCGGACTGGGAGTTGGCGGCGGGCGCGCTGCGGCACGCCATCCGCCGGCACCCGGAGCGGTTCCTGGACAAGACCCGCTACTCCATGGACTGGTACTACCCGGTCCTCGGCGGCGCGCTCACCGGCACGGAGGCCAAGGTCCGCATCGAGGAGATGTGGGACCAGTTCGTCGTGCCGGGGCTCGGCGTGCGCTGCGTCGTGCCCAACCCGTGGGTGACCGGCGGGGAGTCGGCCGAACTCGCCCTGGCCCTCTGGGCGGTGGGCGAGTCCGACCGCGCGCTGGAGATCCTCCAGTGGATCCAGCGGCTGCGCGACCCGGAGTCCGGGCTGTACTGGACGGGGTACGTCTTCGAGGACGCGGCCCTGTGGCCGCAGGAGTTGACGACGTGGACCGCCGGGTCGCTGCTGCTCGCGGTCGCCGCGCTGGGCGGGCACGAGGCCACCTGCGCGGTGTTCGGCGGCGACCGCCTGCCGACGGGACTGGATCCCGACTGCTGCGGCTGAGACGGTCGCCGATGACGTCTGCGGGAGGTCAGTGGCGGACCCGGTTGGCGATCGCGTGCCCGACGAACAGGTACACGACCGCCGCCAGGCCGTAGCCCGCCACGACCCTCGCCCACGCCTCGTCGAACGTGAACAGGTCGTACGACCAGCCCGCCAGCCAGCGGGCCACGTCGTGCACGAACTGCACGAGTTCGTTGCCGCGGTTGGCGTCCAGCAGATACATGACGATCCAGAGGCCCAGGATGAAGGCCATCACGTCGGCGACGACGGCGATGACCGTGCCTGCCGAATGCGCACCGTTACGGTATCGAGGGGACATGCAGTCCGGCTTGCCGTTCGTGACGGGATGAAACACGGCCTGTTCACGACTTCTCCATGTGCCCTGTCACGACTCGGAGTTGTGCCTTCCGGGGACGTCGTCGCGGCGACCGGCCCCGCCACCGGTGTCGTCAACCCGATTCGCACGCATGCCTCCTGACGCAACGTCAGACTCCGCGGAGGGGTGACTGCACGACAACGGCCCCCCGCCCGGAGGACGAGGGGCCGCGAGACGCGGGCGCGGAATCAGCCGCGCTGGATGCCGGAGGTGTCCCGCAGCACGCCGCGACGGCCGTCCTGGGTCTGCGCCACCAGACCCTGGGCGCCCTGCTCGACGGCCAGGTACCAGGTGCCCGGAGCCAGTTCGGCGATCGGCATGGGCGCGCCGTCCTCCGCGTACAGCGGACGCGGCACCGGCACGGCGAACCAGAACGGCGAGAAGTCGGCGGCCGGCGGCTGCGCCGGAGCCGGCTGACCGCCCGCGAACGGCGGCTGGCCCGGCTGCTGACCCTGCTGCGGCTGCCCGCCGAACGGCGACGGCTGCTGCTGCGCACCCGGGTAGCCGTAGCCACCGGGCGGCTGCGCGCCGTAGGGCAGCGGCGCCGGCGGCTTCGGGGCCGGGATCAGCGCACCCTGGAGGGCCGGGACGAGAGGGGTGGCGACGGCGGCGGCGGCCAGCAGCAGCGCGGCGATGAGGGCCAGGATCAGGCCCGTACCGGCGTCGGGGCTGTTCGAAGTATCGCCGACGTTGTCGTAACCGCCGGAGGGGTCGAAGATGTTGCCGAGCGCGCTCCACGCGGCGAAGACTGCGAAGGCCGCGCCGAACTGACGGAGGTCGAGTCCGGCCACCTTGGGCACCTGCGGCAGTGCCCGGCTGATGACCATGAGTGCGGCGCCGATGATCCCTGCGAGAACGACACTGAACATCACCGGCCCGCTGTTCCAGAGGTTCGGCAGGTCGTAGCTGTCGGGGATCCCGTCGATCGAGTAGAGATCGAAGAACGACGCGATGAACAGCAATACCGCTGCTCCGATCACCACGCCGTCGCCTCGAGTGAGGGAGCGGATATTCACTTCAGGTCCTTCGTCAGTCGTCTCGTCATCGGTACACGCATCGGTAGAGGCGTCGCTGTCACCATGTCGCCCTCAGGCCCGGGTGGGAAGCGCGGGGGTGGCCCCTCATCGTGTGGACGACACTATCGTCCACACGATCGGGCTGTCCCCGGGGATCAGCGGGTCGGTCACCGCCCGCGCAGGAAACTCACGATTCCCTCAGAGATCCCCTGCGCCGCCTTCTGCCGCCAGGCGCCGCTGGTGAGCAGTGCCGCGTCCTTGCTGTCGCGCATGTTCCCGCACTCGATGAACACCTTGGGAACCGTTGACAGATTGAGACCGCCCAGGTCCTCACGCGTGACGAGACCGGTGCCGTCGCCGACGTAGTTGGAGGGCGAGGTGTCCGTGGCGTCCGCGAAGTCGCCGGCGATCAGTTCACCGAGTTTTCGCGAAGGAGCCACGAGGGCACGGGTGTCGGCGACGCCCTCGTGCACCGCGCCCGGCAGGATCACGTGGAAGCCGCGCTGCCCGGCGCCCGCTCCGTCGGCGTGCACCGACACGACGGCGTCCGCGCGGGCCGAGTTGCCGATCCGGGCCCGCTCGTCGATACAGGGCCCGTAGGGCCGGTCGGCGTCCTGCGTCAACTTCACGGTGGCGCCCCGCTGTTCCAGCAGGGCGCGCAGCCGGTGCGCCACGTCGAGCGTGAACGCGGCCTCGCTGTAACCGGAGTTGGTGGCGGTGCCGGTGGTGTCGCACTCCTTCTTGTTGGTGCCGATGTCCACCCGGCGGCTGATCTCGGCCGTGTGCGTGGAGTTGGCGGGATTGTGTCCCGGGTCGATGACGACGACCTTCCCCGCGAGGCTCCCGGCGCCGCCGGGGGCGGACGCCGTCGGGGACTGCGCGGCCGAGGCGCCCGGCTTGTCGTCCGGGTCACCGCCGGCCGAGGCGGTCCCTCCGGAGCCGGAGGCCGTGACCCGGCCGGGTCCGCTCCCCTCCGACCCGCCCAGCGCCTCCCACGCCAGCCAGCCGAGCAGCGCGCCCGGCACGAGCACGGCGAGCAACACGGTGAGCGTGCGCCGCAGCGGGGAGCGGCGGGGACGCGGGGGATCGAAGTCAGGGCCTACGTACGACACGCCTGCCACCCTAGCGGGACGCCCCCGACGCGGCCGGGAGGCCACCGGCAGGCCGCGGGAAGGGCGACGGCCGCCGGGGGGCGGGTGACTGCCAGGCGAAAGGCGGCTGCGGGACGGACGGGGCTCGGGCGGCGTCCCTGTCGTTCCGGTGCCCTCCGGGCCCCGCCGCCCCTCCCGTTACGCCTCGGAATCCGCCGAACCGGCCCGGGCCGCCGAGGTCGAGGGGTCCGCGTCCACGACGTCCCGCCCTGGCTGCTCCGCCGGATCCCGCCGCGCCGCGGGCCCGGGCTGCTCGGTCTTCCCCGCCCGTTCCACCCGCCGCGGCAGCCACACCAGCATCAGCGCCACCCCCGCGAGCAGCACCACCGCCCCCGTACGGAACGCCAGCGCGTACCCGGCCGTCAGCGCCTCGGGCGTCCCCCGTCCCGCCGTGCGTCCCGCCGCCAGCGTGGACAGCACCGCCAGGCCCAGCGAACCGCCCATCGTGCGGGAGGTGTTGACCAGGCCCGACACCAGTCCCGCCTCACCCGGCGCCACCCCGGCCGTGGCCAGCGAGGCGAGCGGCGTGGCCGACAGGCCCGCGCCCAGCATCATCAGCACGCCCGGCAGCATGATCGCGGTGACATAGGCTCCGTCGGCGGTCATCGTCGACTGCCAGCCGAAGCCGGCCGTCGCCGTGAGCGCGCCCAGCGCCGCCACCGTGCGCGCCCCGTGCCCCCGCATCAGCCGCGGCGCGAGCTTGGAGCCGAGGACGACGGCCAGGGAGCTGGGCATCAGCGCCAGGCCGGCCTCCAGCGGGGAGTAGCCCAGCACGTTCTGCGCGTACAGCGTCATGAAGTACCACATGGAGAACATCGCCGAGCCGCACAGCAGCATCGCCACGTTCGCCGAGGACACCGACCGCCGCCTCAGCAGGCCGAGCGGCATCAGCGGGGCCGTCGTGCGGGCCTCGACGGCGAGGAACAGCGCGATCAGGACGAGCCCGGCGGCCAGCGGCACCAGGGCCGCCGCCGCGGTCCACCCCTCGGCCTCCGTCCGCGAGATGCCGTACGCGAGGCCGGCCAGACCCGCCGTGACGAGGAGGGCGCCCGGCAGGTCCGGACGGCGGCGGTCCCCGGCACGGCTCTCGGGGAGCAGGGCGAGGGCGCCGGCGAGGACGACCGCGCCGACCGGCACGTTGATCAGGAGCACCCAGCGCCACGACAGCAGTTCGACCAGCACCCCGCCGACGAGTCCGCCCGCGGCGCCGCCGCCCGCGCCGACCGCCGTCCAGGTGGCGATCGCCCGCGCCCGCGCCGCGCCGTCCGGCACGGCGGCGGTGACGATCGTCAGTGTCGAGGGCGCCAGCACGGCGGCGCCCAGTCCCTGCGCGGCCCGGGCGAGCAGCAGCTGCCAGTCGTCCCGCGCCAGCCCGCCGGCCAGCGAGGCCAGCGTGAACAGGGCGAGCCCGACGAGGAACATCCGCTTGCGGCCGTAGAGGTCGCCGGCCCGGCCGCCGAGCAGCAGGAAACCGGCGAAGGCGATGGCGTAGGCGTTGACCACCCACTGCAGGCCGGCCGCGCTCATGCCCAGTTCGGCCCGCACGGAGGGCAGTGCCACGTTGACCACGGAGACGTCGAGGACGACGAGGAACTGTCCGGCGCAGGCGAGCGCCACGACGAGCCGGGCGGGGGCGGCAGGGAGGGGGGTGACGGGGGAGCGGGCTGGGCGTGCGGCGGAGGGCATGGGTGCCATGGTCTCAACCGCCCCGCACCCCGGCATCGGGACATCGACCTGGGCCCGAGGTCTCGCGCCCGCCCCGGGCCGGGCGCGTCTTCCTTTCCCAAGAGAAGGTCAAGATTTCGTTAGTGTGCCGAAGCATCGGAATAGTTGCTCGTGCATACGAGGTTCAAGTTGCACGTACCCGCACGGCTCAGCCGTTCACCCGTCCACTCCCAGGCCTGGAGGCCTCGCTTCATGACGCACACGTCGACCGACCGGCCCGGACGCAGGCCGGGCGGTGCCGTCGTCCCGGTGCTCGCCTTCGCGGGCATCGTCGTCGCGGTGATGCAGACCCTGCTGGTACCGGTCATCAAGGACCTGCCGCAGCTGCTGGACGCCGCCCCCAGCAACGCCACCTGGGTCCTCACCTCGACCCTGCTGTCCGGCGCCGTCGCCACGCCGATCATGGGCCGTCTCGGCGACCTGTACGGCAAGCGGCGCACGCTGATCCTCAGCCTCGCGGTGATGGTCGTCGGCGCCCTGGTCAGCGCCGTCACCAGCGACCTGCTCACCATGATCGTCGGCCGTACCCTCCAGGGCTTCGCGATGGGTGCGATACCGCTCGGCATCGGCCTGATGCGCGACATGCTGCCCCGCGAGAAGCTCGGCTCGGCGATGGCGCTGATGAGCTCCTCCATCGGCGTCGGCGGCGGCCTCGCCCTGCCCGCCGCGGCCCTCGTCGCCCAGCACGCCGACTGGCACGCCCTCTTCTACGGCGCCGCCGGTCTCGGCGTCCTCGCCATCGTCCTCACCCTGCTCGTCGTCCCCGAGTCCCCGGCCCGCGCCGAGGGCTCCTTCGACCTGCCGGGCGCGCTCGGCCTCTCCGCCGGCCTCGTCCTGTTCCTCCTGCCGATCACCAAGGGCAGCGACTGGGGCTGGTCCTCGGGCCTCACGCTCGGACTGTTCGCCGCCTCCGTCGTCGTGCTCCTGCTGTGGGGCCTGATGGAGCTGCGCGTCAAGGCGCCGCTGGTCGACCTGCGCACCAGCGCCCGCCCGGCGGTCCTGTTCACCAACCTCGCCTCGATCATGGTCGGCGTCTCCTTCTACGTCGTCTCCCTCGTCCTGCCCCAGCTCCTCCAGCTGCCCAGGAGCACCGGCTACGGCCTCGGCCAGTCGATGGTCACCGCCGGCCTCCTGGTGGCACCGCTCGGACTGACAATGATGATCACCGCACCGGTCTACGCCCGCCTCTCCGCGAAGTACGGCCCCAAGGTCACCCTGATCCTCGGCCTGCTGATCATCGCGATCGGCTACGGCGCCGGCCTCGGCCTGATGAGCGCCGCCTGGCAGAGCCTCGTCATCGCGGTCGTCCTGGGTGCGGGCATCGGCCTCGCCTACTCCTCGCTCCCCGCGCTGATCGTCGGCGCGGTCCCGGCCTCGGAGACGGGCGCCGCCAACGGCCTCAACACCCTGATGCGGTCCATCGGCACGTCGGTGTCCAGCGCCGTCATCGGCATGGTGCTGGCCAACACCGCGAACGACGTGGGCGGCGTGGCCGTCCCGACCATGCACGGCTTCCGGGTCTCCTTCCTGATCGCCACCGGAGCCGTCGCCGTGGGCCTGCTCCTTGCCCTGTTCCTGCCCCGCCGCACCCCCGCGGCGACGCCGCAGCTGCGTGCCAGCAGCGAGGAGGACGCCAACCTGGCGCACGCCGAGGCGGTCCTGCGGGGCTTCAGGGGCCGGGTCCTGGACGCCGACGGCGCCCCGGTCGCCCACGCCAAGGTCACCCTCATCGACCACCGCGGCCGTCAGGCCGGCGCCACCCTCTCGCAGGCCGACGGCAGCTACGCCGTCGCCGTCCCGGCCCGGGGCTCCTACGTCCTCGCCGCCAGGGCCGGCGGCCACGGCCCCCTCGCGTCCGCCGCGACCCACACCGGCGACGAACGCCCGGTCGACCTGGACCTGGCGCTGCCGGGCGAGACGGTCACCGCCTGACCCGCACCCCCGCACCCCCCGTCGCTCCTCCGACGGGGGGTGCGGCACCATGGGCGGGCCCAGACGCACGCACGACCGGAAGGACCCCCCATGCCCGCGGCACCCGAGCCCGAGATCCTGGCCGCGTTCGAGGCCGCCAAGGGGTTCATGCCCCTCGACGAGGGACTCGCGCTGTACGCCGCCGCCGTGGAGGCGTCCGGCCTGGGGCTGCCGCTGCTGGAGGTCGGCACCTACTGCGGCCGTTCGACGATCCTGCTCGCGGACGCCGCCCGGCGGGCCGGGGTCACCGCGCTCACCCTCGACCACCACCGGGGCAGCGAGGAGCAGCAGCCGGGCTGGGAGTACCACGACCCGGAGACCGTCGACCCCGAGATCGGTCTGATGGACACCCTGCCCGCCTTCCGCCGCACCCTGCACCGGGCCGGCCTCGAGGAGCACGTGGTGGCACTGGTCGGCCGGTCCCCGCAGATCGCCGCCTTCTGGAACTCGCCCCTCGGCCTGGTCTTCGTCGACGGCGGCCACACCGACGAGCACGCCGGCTCCGACTACGAGGGCTGGGCCCCGCACGTCGCCGAGGGCGGCCTGCTCGTCATCCACGACGTCTTCCCGGACCCGGCCGACGAGTTCACCGGCCAGGCCCCCTACCGCGTCTACCTGCGCGCCCTGGAGTCCGGCGCCTTCACGGAGGTCTCGGACACCGGCTCCCTGCGCGTCCTGCGCCGCACGGGCCCCGGCCTCTAGAACGGTGTCCGGCCTCCGCGGGGCGCCTGGCCGCCGCGGGGCGTGCCCCGCCTCTGAGGGGAGGGCACGCCGGGCCCGACCCCTCGCCGGGCACGCCCGGCTCCGGCCTCCCGCCCGGCGCCTCGGGCCGCGCCCGGCCCTACGGCTTCGCCCCGGCCCTACGTCCTCGCCCGGCGCCGCCGGTACACGGTCACCCCCGCCGCCACCGCCAGGACGCCCGCGCCGATCGCCGCCCAGGTGCCGGGCTGCCGCAGCGGCCGGTGGGCAGGGCCGGAGCCGCCCTCACCGCCGGAGCCGCCCGTGCCGGGACCGCCCGCACCCCTGCCGCCCACACCCGTGCCGTCGTCGGTGACCGTCAGCCGCGCCCGCTCCGCCGTGCCCGACACGGTGATCTCGCAGCGCCCGGCCCCGCTGTGGCGGACCACGTTGGTGACCGCCTCGCGCACCACCCAGCCCAGCAGGGCCGCCGTCCGCGGGGCCGGCGGAGGGCCCGACCGGCCGATCACCGGCTCGACGCCCGCCGCCGTCAGGACCGAACGGGCCCGGTCCAGTTCGGTGGCGAGACTGCCCTCGCGGTACCCGGTGACCGCCTCGCGGATCTCCGTCAGTGCCTGGCGGCCCACCGCCTCTATGTCCATGACCTGGGCGAGGGCCGCGTCGAGATCGCGCTCCGCGAGCCGCCGGACCGCCTCCGACTTCACCACGATCACCGACAGGGTGTGCCCGAGCAGGTCGTGCAGATCGCGGGAGAACCGCAGCCGCTCCTCCTCGACCGCCCGCCGGGCCAGTTCCTCACGGGCGGCCCGCAACTGCCGGACCGCCTCGGCCAGGGACAGGATCGCCGCCGTCACCATCGTCGACAGGAGGGTGCCGTACGCGACGTTCACCGCGTCGCTCCAGCCGTTGCGGTACACGGCGGCGGCACCGGCGGCCAGCGCCAGTCCGATGCCGACCGGCCCCAACCAGGGCCCTCGCGTGCTCGCGCCGACGGCCAGCCCCAGCAGGGGGAAGAAGCTCAGCCAGCTGCCGCCGTAGCCGAGCGCCAGAGCGCAGGTGACGAGCGCCATGAGCACCAGGGCCAGCCGTGTCGAGAGCGCCTCGCGCTTCTCCCGGACGAAGCTGCGGAACACGACGTAGACGTAGAGGGAGTTGAAGGTCAGCACTCCGAGGCCGCCGATCCACGGGTTGGCCTCGCCCTGAAGGAGGTTCGAGAAGGCGCCCATGCCGAGCAGCAGCCACGGCAGCAGGGAGTAGCCGGACGGCGGCGGGCCCGGATGATCCGGCACCTCACCCGTCCTGCGCCACTCCCGCATCGCCTCCCGGTCGCGGGCGCGCTCGGCCTTGTGCCGCACGTGCTCCTGCCACCGACAGGCCACCCACTGCTTCCCGCGCATCCCGCTCCCGCTTCGTCGCCCCTCCACGGGTCCTCGCCCACCGCTCCGACGCTACGCATCCACCCCGGCCCAAGGACAGATGCGGTTGTACCGACCCGGGCAGGACAAATGTCCCGGCACGCCGAACTGACGAGCCGTCGGCATCCTGCACGCCTGTCGGGCGCCGGGCTATACAGAGGGCGCCGGACCGGAACGCGTTCCGGATCCGCCCGTGACGACCTCGGCGCGGCCGACGGCGCGGACGGTCGCGCCGAGGTCTCGAGACCCGCCAGGAGCCCCATGCCCATCGACGCAGCCAAGGCGCTCGCCGCCGCACCCCGGACCGGCGGGATCGCCTGGGACCACAAGGACGTCCTGCTCTACCACCTCGGCATCGGCGCCGGCGTCCCCGCCACCGACCCCGGCGAACTGCGCTACACGCTGGAGTCCCGGCTGCACGTCCTGCCGAGCTTCGCCACCGTCGCGGGCGGCGGCCCACCCGGCGTGATCGGCGCACTGTCCCTGCCCGGCGTCGACGTCGACCTCGCCCGCGTCCTGCACGGCGGCCAGTCGCTCACCCTGCACCGTCCGCTGCCCGCCGAGGGCACCGCCACCGCCGCCGACCGCATCACCGCCGTCCACGACAAGGGCGAGGCCGCCGTCCTCGTCACGCGCACCGAGGTCACCGACGCGAACGGGCCGCTGTGGACGAGCGACGCCCGGATCTTCGTCCGGGGCGAGGGCGGCTGGGGCGGCGACCGGGGCCCCTCGGCCCGGCTCGACCCGCCGGCCGGCGACCCGGACCGGACCGTCGAACGGCACCTTCGCGAGGACCAGGCCCTCCTCTACCGCCTCTCCGGCGACTGGAACCCGTTGCACGCCGACCCCCGCTTCGCGAGGGCGGCCGGCTTCGACCGGCCCGTCCTGCACGGCCTGTGCACCTACGGGGTGACCCTCAAGGCGGTCGTCGACACCCTGCTCGACGGGGACGTGACGCGGGTGCGCGCCTACGCCACCCGGTTCGCCGGGGTGGTCTTCCCGGGAGAGACCCTCCGCATCCGCATGTGGCGCGGTGAGGGGGCGGTCCGGGTCGCCGTGAGTGCCGTGGAGCGGGGCGACGCGCCCGTGCTCGCCGACACGGTCGTCGAACACCGCTGAACCGGCCGGCGTCCGAGGGCAGAGGGGGCCCGAGGGGGGAGACGTCCGCGGCGACGGAGGTACGGGCGCCGCGGCGGAAGGGGTGACGACAACAGCTGTGGGCCCGGCCCGCCGAACGGCGGACCGGGCCCACAGGCGTGACCGTCAGACAGCGGCGTCGGCCTTCTCCTCGGCCGGCTTGCGGTGCCGGCCGAGGGGAGCGGACTCGCCGTCGTGGGACGAGACCGGGCCCCGGTGCCTGCCGTGACCGGTGTCCTCCTGCGTGTCGGTGGACCACGGCTGCATCGTGCTTGTGTCGCTCATCGGAAGTGTTCACCCCGTCAACATGATCTTTTTCAGCCGGGAGAGTTTATCCGGCGGACCTCGGGGTGGATCCAGGCGGCCACGCCGACCGCCGCTACTTCGTTACAAGCCGTGCCAGGGGCGCCTGTTGGAGCGGTACGGGCCGGGGTGCGACAGGTTCCGGAGGTTCCGGTTCCAGCGCCTCGGCGCCGGTGTCGGGGACGCCCTCGGCGGTGTCGTCCGGGCGCTGTTCCGCGCGCGCGGCCGGCACCGCCACCCGCGCGACCCCGCAGGGCTCCGCCTCCGTCGCGTACGGCAGCCGCAGCACCCCGTCCTCCGTCCACAGGCCGCTGCCCGCCAGCCAGCCCCGCGGCGCCGCGAACTCGCGCAACCGCCGGTCCGCCGGACGCCACACCCCGACCCAGCTCCCGAACGGGCCGTCGACGCGCAGGGCCACCGCACAGTTCTCCGGCACCAGCACCTGACCCGGCTGGACCGCGAACGGCGTCAGCGCGCGGCCGGTGAGCCGCAGCGACCGGGGGAAACGCACCGGCAGGGTGCTGCCCAGCACCCCCCAGCCGAGCCGGGGCTCACCGGGCGACGGCGCGTCCGAGCTGATCAGGAGCAGTCCGCTGTCCGGGGCGGCGAGCAGCAGCCGGTCGTCGCTGCCGGCGGTGATCTGGAGCAGCGGGGACACCTCGCCGCCCCGCTCCAGGTCCACCACGACCGTCTTGGTGCGGCCCTCCGTCTCACGGTCCAGGGCCAGCATGCGGCCGGTCCGGTCCAGCCACACCCCGCCCGAGCAGCGGCCCGGGATCTCGGCGAGGTGCTCGGGGCCGAAGGCGCCGCCCGCCACCAGCCACAGCGCCGTCGAACGCCGGCCCACGGCGGCGGCGTACGCCCGCTGCCCGCCCGGCGCCGGGGGCAGCAGCCGCAGGACGGTGTCCCCGTCCGGGCACTCGACCGTGCCCAGCGGCAGCTCACCCGTGCCGGGGCCGGTCGGGTACAGCAGGGAGAAGGCGTGCCGCCCCTGCGACAGCCGGCGGATCAGGACCCGCCCGTCGGCCATCGGCTGCACCTCCGTGCCGGGCTCCTCCGGCTGGTGGGAGGGCAGCGGTACGGCGTACGGCTCGGGGCCGTCCAGTGTCCAGCGCTCCGGGAACCAGGAATCGCCGTCGCGGGCGAGACGTGCGGCGTAGGTGCCGTCCGCCGTGATCGCGCAGGGCGCGTGCGGCGTCGGGTCGTCGTCCCCGGTCTCCGCGGTGGGTTCGATCGCACAGGCCGTCATCGTTCGGTCACCTCCGGCGACGAAGCTAGTTTTCGTACGCGCGGGCGGGGCGTCGGCGGGCGGGGACTTCGCTCGTACGAGTGGCGCAGAAGCGATTCTGCTCCGGGTGTTGTGGGGGGTGTGCATGGGCTTGGGGCGGTGTGTCCCCCCGCCCGCCCGCCGACCGGCGGCGGTTCAGGGGCGCGGGGCGGCCAGGTAGCCTTTCCCCGTGCCCCGTCTGTCTGAAGTCATCGCCGCGCTGGAGAACCTGTGGCCCGCCGAGCGGGCCGAGTCCTGGGACGCGGTCGGCACCGTCGTGGGCGAACCCGGTCAGGACGTCGAGCGGGTCCTCTTCGCCGTCGACCCCGTCCAGGAGATCGTCGACGAGGCGGTGGAGCTGGGCGCCGACCTGATCGTCACCCATCACCCGCTCTACCTCCGCGGGACGACGACCGTCGCGGCCTCCACCTTCAAGGGCCGTGTCGTGCACACCCTCATCAAGCACGACATCGCCCTGCACGTCGCCCACACCAACGCCGACACCGCCGACCCCGGTGTCAGCGACGCCCTCGCCGGCGCCCTCGACCTGCGCGTCGTGGGACCCCTCGTGCCCGACCCCGGCGACCCCGACGGGCGCCGCGGCCTCGGCCGCATCTGCGAACTCGACCACCCGCTCACCGTCCGCGAGTTCGCCGCCCGCGCCGCCGAGCGGCTGCCCGCCACCGTGCAGGGCGTCCGGGTGGCGGGCGACCCGGACGCGACCGTACGGACCGTCGCGGTCAGCGGCGGGTCCGGCGACAGCCTCTTCGACCACGTCCGCGCCGCGGGCGTCGACGCCTTCCTCACCGCGGACCTGCGCCACCACCCGGTGTCCGAGGCCCGCGAGCACGGCGCCCACGGCGCCCACACACCTCTCGCGCTGCTCGACGCGGCGCACTGGGCCACCGAGTGGCCCTGGTGCGAGCTGGCCGCAGCCCAGCTCGACGAGATCTCCGACCGCCACGGCTGGGGTCTGCGGGTCCACGTCTCGAAGACGGTCACCGACCCCTGGACCAGCCGATTCCCTTCACCTGGAGCCCCCAACTGAACGCCGCGCCCGCCGACCAGATCCGACTCCTCGACGTCCAGGACCTCGACGTCCGCCTCCAGCAGCTCGCGCACAGGCGCCGCTCGCTGCCCGAGCACGCCGAGATCGAGTCGCTGACCAAGGACCTCACGCAACTGCGCGACCTCCTGGTGGCCGCGCAGACGGAGGAGAGCGACACCGCCCGCGAGCAGACCAAGGCCGAGCAGGACGTCGACCAGGTCCGTCAGCGCGCCGCCCGCGACCAGCAGCGCCTCGACTCCGGCGCCGTCACCTCCCCGAAGGACCTGGAGAACCTCCAGCGCGAGATCGTCTCCCTCGCCAAGCGCCAGGGCGACCTCGAGGACGTCGTCCTGGAGGTCATGGAACGCCGCGAGGCCGCCCAGGAGCGGGCCGCCGAGCTGACCGAGCGCGTCGGCTCCGTCCAGGGCCGGATCGACGACGCGACCGCCCGCCGCGACGCCGCGTTCGAGACGATCGACGGCGAGATCGCCTCCGTGACCAAGGAGCGCGAGGTCATCGCCGCCACCGTCCCCGCCGACCTGCTCAAGCTCTACGACAAGCTGCGCGGGCAGCAGGGCGGCGTCGGCGCGGCCAAGCTCTACCAGCGCACCTGCCAGGGCTGCCGCCAGGAGCTGGCGATCACCGACATCAACGACATCCGCAAGGCCGCCCCCGACACCGTCGTGCGGTGCGAGAACTGCCGCCGGATCCTGGTGCGGACCTCCGAGTCCGGCCTGTAGGGGCGGCCGGGGTGCGGGAGTTCATCGTCGAGGCCGACGGGGGGTCCCGGGGCAACCCGGGGCCTGCGGGCTACGGCAGCGTGGTCATCGACGCGGCGACGGGGGAGACCCTCGTCGAGCGGGCCGAGTACATCGGCATCGCCACCAACAACGTCGCCGAGTACCGGGGGCTGCTGGCCGGCCTGCGCGCCGCCCGCGAACTGGACCCCGCCGCCCCGGTGCGCGTCCGCATGGACTCCAAGCTCGTCGTCGAGCAGATGTCGGGCCGCTGGAAGATCAAGCACCCCGACATGAAGCCCCTGGCCGCGGAGGCCGCCCGGATCCACCCACCGGGCCAGGTCACCTACGAGTGGATCCCCCGGGAACGGAACAAGCACGCCGACCGCCTGGCCAACGAGGCGATGGACGCCGGCAAGCGGGGCGAGCAGTGGGACGCCGGGGCGTCCGGGGCGGCGCTCGCCACCTCTGCCGGCCGGTCCTGGACCGCCCCGGCCGACCTCCCGCCCCCGGGGCCGCCCGGAGACGCGGCCGCCGGCGCGGCGAGGGCCCGCCAGGCCCTGGCGAGGGGACGTACGGCCGGCGCCTCGACCCCTGCTGAGGGGGTGGACGGGGCAGTGGCTGCCACGGGGGACGCGGCGAGGCCCTCGCCTTCCGCCGGGCAGTCCGGCGACGTGACCGCGGCCGTCAACGCCCTTCCCGCCACCATCCCTTCCGACGCGGACCGCCGCGCCGCCCGCACCCTCGCGTCCGCCTCCACCGCCGCCGCCGCCACTCCCGCTGCCGCGGCCGGGCAGGCGCAGCCCACGGTCGGCTGGGGGTCCGCCCCCGACCTCGGGGCGCCCGCCACCCTCGTACTGCTCCGGCACGGCGAGACGCCGCTCACGCCCGAGAAGCGGTTCTCCGGGAGCGGGGGGAGCGATCCCGCGCTCTCGGCCGTCGGGCGGGAGCAGGCCGAGCGGGTCGCGGCGGCGCTGGCCCGGCGGGGCACGGTCCAGCACATCGTCGCCTCGCCGCTCGCGCGGACGCGGGAGACCGCCGCCGCCGTCGCGGCCCGGCTGGGGCTGGAGGTCGCCGTCGACGACGGGCTGCGCGAGACGGACTTCGGCGCCTGGGAGGGGCTCACCTTCGGTGAGGTCCGCGAGCGCCACCCCGACGACCTGAACGCCTGGCTGGCCGACCCGGAGGCCGAACCGACCGGCGGCGGCGAGAGCTTCGCGGCGACGGCGACCCGGATCGCCGCCACCCGTGACCGGCTGGTCGCGGCGTACGCGGGGCGTACGGTCCTGCTGGTCACCCACGTGACCCCGATCAAGACCCTTGTCCGGCTCGCCCTGGGCGCCCCGCCGGAGTCGCTGTTCCGGATGGAGCTGTCGGCGGCCTCACTGTCGGTCGTCGCGTACTACGCGGACGGCAACGCCAGCGTCCGTCTCCTCAACGACACGTCCCACCTGCGCGGGTGAGCCGCGAGGCGGCCCGCGCCAGGTCCGTCACCCGCGTCCAGTCCCGCGCCGCCACCGCGTCCGCCGGCACCATCCAGCTGCCGCCGACACAGCCGACGTTGGGCAGGGACAGGTACTCCGCGGCGTTGTCGGGGCCGATGCCGCCGGTCGGGCAGAAGCGGGCCTGCGGCAACGGGCCGGCCAGCGACCGCAGGTAGGGCGTACCGCCCGCCGCCTGCGCGGGGAAGAACTTCATCTCCCGCACCCCGCGTTCCAGCAGCGCCACGACCTCCGAGGTGGTCGACACCCCGGGCAGGAAGGGCAGCCCGGACGCCCGCATCGCCGTCAGGAGCGCGTCCGTCCAGCCGGGGCTGACGAGGAACCGCGCCCCGGCCGCCCGGCAGTCCGTCACCTGTTCCTGCGTGAGCACCGTCCCGGCCCCCACCACCGCGTCCGGCACCGCGCCGGCGATCTCGCGGATCGCGTCGAGGGCGGCCGGGGTGCGCAGGGTCACCTCGATCGCCGGCAGCCCGCCCGCGACCAGTGCACGGGCCAACGGCACCGCGTCGACGACGTCCGCCACGACCACCACGGGCACGACGGGGGCGAGATCCAGTACCGAGGCGGCCGAAGGGGAGGGCGGGGGTGAGCTCATGCGCCTCATCCTGCCCTTGGGGTGCACTCCACGCAAAGGTCGTTGCAGATGGTGCAACGAGGCCGGTCGGTGTCAGTGGATCTCGTCCACCAGCACGTCCAGCGTCCAGGTCGCCCCCGCCCGCGCGGGCGCCTGCTCCTCCACCGTGTGACCGAGATCCCGCAGCGCCACCACCAGGGCTGCCGGGTCCTCGGGGGTGATGCCCGCCGTCAGCAGGCTCCGCACGATCCGGCCCTTCGTCGCCTTGTTGAAGTGGCTGACCACCTTCCGGGTCGGCGCGTGCAGCACCCGCACGCTCGCCGTCCGCGCGGCCACCTCCCCCTTCGGCCTCCACGCCGCCGCGTACGCCGCCGACCGCAGGTCCAGCACCAGCCCGTCCCCGGCCGCCTCGGGCAGCACCTGAGCCATCGGCGCCCGCCAGTGCGCGCCCAGCGCCCCCAGCCCCGGCAGCCGCACCCCCATCGAGCAGCGGTACGACGGGATGCGGTCCGTCACCCGCACGGCACCCCACAGCCCCGAGAACACCAGCAGCGAACGAGCCGCCCGGCGCTGGGCGGCCGCGTCGAGCGACGCCAGGTCGAGGGCGTCGTACAGCACGCCCGTGTAGACCTCCCCGGCCGGCCGCGTGCCCGCGGTGCGCAGCCCGGCGTTCTTCGCGATCTCGCCCCGCAGCCCCTCGCTCAGCCCGAGCACCTCGCGCGCCTTCTCCTCGTCCCCGGCGCACAGCTCGACCAGCTCGCCCAGCACCGCCTCCCGCGCGGCGGCGAGCCCCGGCAGCGACAGCGACTCCGGCTTCAGCGGGGCGCCACGGCCGGGAGCGGCCTTTCCTTCGGACGGGGGCAGCAGGACCAGCACGCGCGTTTCTCCTTCGGACAGAACTCCACGCCAGCGTAAGGGGTGCCGGTTCGCGTCACGGCGGGGCCGAGCGAGCGGTGTCCCGACGGCAACGGCGCTCGTGTGCCACGGTCGTGGGAACGGTGCCCGATCCCACGGACGGGTGATCCACCGATGCCCCGGTCCGGCGAGCGACCGAAGGAGGGGCGTGACGTGACTGCCATGGCCCACTTCGCGCCCCTGGATCTCGACGTCATCGGGAACGCCGGCCCCTGGATGCCCTGTGACGGCATCGCCATGGTGCTGGAGGTGACGTCCACGAAGCCCACACCGCTGACCGCGAGGCCAAACGCCGCTGCCACGCCCGCGCAGGCATCCCCCATCACCTCCTCGTCGACCGCGACACCTTCCAGGTCACGATCTTCGGCGACCCGAGGCGCGACGACCACCGGGAGCACACCACACTCCCCTTCGGCAGACCCCTCACCCTCCCCGAGCCCTTCGCCTTCGACCTGGAGACCGCGGACTTCCTCCGAGCCGTCGCCCGGTACCATGGTCCGCACGGCAGACGAGCCGGGCGGACGGCCGCGTGAAGCCCCCAGGGCTTCCCGAGGAACGTCCGGGCTCCACAGGGCAGGGTGATGGCTAACGGCCACCCGGGGTGACCCGCGGGACAGTGCCACAGAAAACAGACCGCCAGGGGCTTCGGTCCCCGGTAAGGGTGAAACGGTGGTGTAAGAGACCACCAGTGCCCAGGGCGACCTGGGCAGCTAGGTAAACCCCACCCGGAGCAAGGTCAAAAGGAGCGCCGTGAAAAGCGCTCTGCGCGGACGTTCGAGGGCTGCCCGCCCGAGTCCGCGGGTAGACCGCACGAGGCCGGCGGCAACGCCGGTCCTAGATGGATGGCCGTCTCCCCGGCCGCCGCGAGGCGACCGGGTGACAGAACCCGGCGTACAGCCCGACTCGTCTGCCGCTGCCTGCGGCTTTCGCTCCGAAGGGGCCCTTGATCCGCGTCGCGGGCCCCTTCGGACTTTCCAGGCCCCGCCACGGCAGGGGGGGGCGAACAGTCTCTCGGAGGTCCCACGGGCAGCGCCGGAAGTCCCTGAGCGGTCCCTCGGCGAAGAGGTCGGGAGCCGTCTCGTCAAGGTGTGCGAGCGGCCTGCCGGGACGCGGTCTTCCCCCACCCAACTGGCCTGCTTCACAGGTGTGTTGTGTGGACATGGGTCGGTCGGCAGGTGGTACACGGGCCAGGAGCACGAGGAGCACTGCTGTTCGGTTGACCGGAACGGAGAACGCCCATGCGTGAAGCCACGCAGACGGAAGTACGCCGCGCCTTCGACAGCGGCATGCCGGGTCTACGGCCCCCGCGGTCCGTGATCGTCATCGGCGCCGGCCTCGCCGGCCTGGCCGTCGCCTACGAACTCGCCGCGCGGGACTGCGAGGTGACCGTCCTGGAAGCGGACACCCGGCCCGGCGGGCGCGCCTACACGTTACGGGCTCCGTTCGCCGACGGACTGCACGCGGAGGCGGGGGCGATGACGCTGACGCCGCACTGTCACTACGCGATGCACTACCTGCGCGAACTCGGTGTGGAGACGGAGACCGCCGATCTCTTCGACACCACCTTCTCCTACTTCGCCCAGGGGCGGTTCTTCACCCCCGACCCGGAGGCGGTGGCGGCAGCGGGACTGGCACTCCACCCGCACGAGGAGAAACTCGGCGTCGCGGGCATGATCGAGCGGTACGTGACCGCCGTCGCCGACAGCCTCCAGCCGGACCTCAGCGCCCCCGACTGGGAGGCCACCGAGCTGCTCGCCCCCTACGACCGGCGATCCGTGCACCAGGTCCTCACGGACCGCGGCGCCTCCCAGGCGGCCATCGATCTCATGGAACCCATGTTCCTGGAGATGCGCGGAGGCGACCTGAAGACGGCGTCCGCGCTTTCCTGGCTGCGCCACGAGGCGAGCCCGCACTCGCTCGGCAACGCCGACCCCCGCTGGGCGAAGGTGAAGGGCGGCACCGACCGGTTCCCGCAGGCGTTCGCGGAGCGGCTCAAGAGCAGGATCCACTACCGCCGTCCCGTGGTCCGCGTCGAACAGGACGAGGAGTGGGTCCGGGTCACCTGCCTCGACCACGGCCGCCTGCGGACCATGGAAGCCGAACGGGTCGTCGTCACCGTCCCGTTCAGCGCGATCCGGCACATCGACTTCACCGAGGCGGGTCTCTCCGACGCGAAGCACGACGCGATGCGCCGGGTGAAGTACTCGTCCGTCGTCCGGGTGTACCTCCAGATGCGCCGCCAGTTCTGGCCGCAGCGGAACGCGAGTTTCTCCACCGACCTGCCCATACGCTGGATACGCGACGCGACGCCCCGGCTGCCGGGACCCAGGAAGATCATGGAGTGCCTGATGACGGGCTGGCGTGCCAGGGCGGTCTCCGTCATGACGGAGGAGGAGCGCCAGAACTTCGTGCTCACCGAACTCGACCGGATGCTCCCCGGCGCCCGCGACCACTTCGAGACCGGCGCGTCCGTCTGCTGGGACGAACGGCCGTACGCGGAAGGGGCGTACATCCTTCCCGAACGCGGGCACAGCGCTCTGCTGCCGGTGATCCGCAGGCCGGAGGGGCGCGTCCACTTCGCCGGGGACCACGCCGGCTTCGAACCCAACGGCGGCTCGATGACCTTCGCCCTGGAGTCCGCGGCCCGCACCGTCCTGGAGCTCGGTCTGACCGGTACCCCCTGAGGACGGTCCGGCAGGGCCGGTCGGGTTCAGCTCAGGAGCGAGCGCAGCACGTCGGCCCCGCAGGTGGTCATGACCGACTCGGGGCGGAACTGCACGCCCCGGACGGCCGCGCCGTGCATCGCGATCAGCTCCCGCCCGTCCGGGCCCAGGCACAGGGTGGACGGATCGTGGCGCGCGGGCACGGCGCCGGCCGGGTCGGACGTGACCGCGTAGGTGTTGCGGAATGCGGCCGTGACCAGCCGGCCGAAGACCTCGACGTCCCTGCCGAGTCCGGAGCCGGTCCTGGCCGTGACCCGCGCGTCCGGTACGGCGGCGAGTGCGAGCAACTGGAAGCCGAGCCCCACCCCGGCCACCGGGGCGCAGCCCTGCGGCCGCCCTCGTACGAGGGACGCGCTCACCTGTCGGAGCACCGCCATCCGGGGGCTGTCGGGGTCGTCGGGCCGGCCCGGCCCGGAGGCCAGCAGCACGGGCCCCCGGTGCCGTGACAGGGCGTCGCCCGCGTCGGGATCCCCGTACCGGACCACCTCGACCGGCCCGTGCACCGAGGCCACCATGTGGACCAGGGCGGTCAGGTCCTCCCCGCCCGTGTCGAGCACCAGCACCCGGCCGGCACGCGCCGTCGGCGCCCTCCCGCCGTTCGTCCAGAACGACGAGAACGCCGCGTGCCGCCGGACCAGGGCGTCCCGGACGGGCCCGTGGGCGTCCGGGCCGTCGCCGCCCGGCCCGCCCGCACCGGGGGCGGTGCCGTCAGGCCCGCGGCGCAGGGGGGAGGCCCCCGGGGGCGGCTGCGTCGTGAGAGCCGTCAGCAGGGCACGTGCCTTGGTCCGCGTCTCGGCCGCCTCCGACTCCGGTGACGACCGGCTGCCGATGGTCGCCCCCACCGACAACCGGGCACGGCCCAGGTGATCGATGTCCAGGGTGCGCAGCACCGCCGCGGAGTCCAGCTCCTCGCCGCCCCGGTCGTCGCGGCCGATCAGTGCGAGGAGCCCGCCGTAGTACCCCCGGCCGGTCGTCTCGTAACGCTGGATGGCACGGCACGCCTCGGCATACGGGCTTCCCACCGCCGTGGAGGCGAACAGCGCCCGCGACAGGGTCTCGCGGGCACTCGCCACCGCGGGTCCGCTGATTCGGCACTGCGTGTGCAGCAGATGGGCCATCCTCCGCAGGAACGGCCCCTCCACCCGCACCCCCGGGCCGGCCAGCGCGCACAGCACCGTCAGCTCCGCGTCCAGCGTGGTCGCCAGTTCCTCGGACTCCTTGCGGTCGGCGAGGAAGGCGAGCAGTTCCCCGGTGCGCGGCCCGCGAGGCGGATAGCGGTACGTACCGCACAGGGGGTTCATCACCACCCGGTGGTCCTCGATGACCACGTGGCCCTGCGGGGTCGCCCCCACCAGGGTGGTGGGCCGCTCGCCCCCGGTGTGCACCAGGAACGTCCAGTACGCTCCCGATTCGGTGGTCAGCAACCGCCTGAACAGCTCCACCGCGACCGCCGGGCGGAAGCCGGGCAGTCGGGCGGTGTAGTCGCGCCGGAGCAGGACGTTCAGCCCCCCGCGGGCCGCGTCCGAGGCGGCGAACTCGCGTACCAGCCCCTCGTAGTGGGCGTCGTCCGTCGTGAAACCCGCGTCCTGCCACCGCACCGGCCCGCCGCCGCGGCCGGTGAGCGCCTCCTCCGGCAGCACGTGGTGCTCGGAGATCCGCAGGACGCGCAGGGGGGTGTGGTCGTCGTGGCATCGCAGGCCGTGCGCGGCCACCTGCCGGAAGGGCACCAGGACCAGCGCGCCGGGGCCCCGCGAGGCGTCGGCCGCTGCGGTCTCCTCCAGCGAGCGGACGGTCTCCATCTCTCCGAACAGCACCTCCACCGGGCCCGGCCCGTGCGCTCCGGCGCGATGCCTGCGCACCAGGGCGAAGGGCGGCGGGGCCGCCCCGTACAGACGTTCCAGTACGCGAACGCGGCTCATGCCGGTGACGTCGACGTCCGTCGGTCCCATGGGCCGGTCTCCCTTCTCGCTCCGCCGGACGGTGGTCCGCAGATCCGTCTGATTCAACTGGTTTCCCAACGGATAGTATTTATGGTCTGACATGCTTCAAGTCGCCCGTCAGAAGGGCCACTTGCTCCGGCCGAGCCGATTCCGCAGGCCGGACGCCAGGTCTGCCCCGCGCGCCACCGAGTCACTCGACCGAGTCCCAGTGAGGTGTCATGCGTATCGCGATCATCGGAGCCGGCCCCGGCGGCCTCTACACGGCCGCACTCGTCAAGCGGCTCCGGCCCGGATGCGAGATCGACGTCTGGGAGGCCAACGCCCCCGACGAGACCTTCGGCTTCGGCGTGGTCTTCTCCGAGGGGGCGCTCGGCGGCATCGAGGCGGCCGACCCCCGGCTGTTCGCCCGCCTCGCCGCCGAATGCGCGCAGTGGTCCAGGATCGACGTCCACCACCGTGGCCGGATCATGCGCAACGGAGGCTACCGCTTCTCGGCGATCGGCCGGCGCGTCCTGCTGGGCATGCTGCGCACGCGCTGCACGGAACTGGGTGTGACCATCCGCTACGGTAAGCGCGCCCCCGAAGCGGCCCTGCTGGCCGGGACGTACGACCTGGTGGTGGCGGCCGACGGCGTCAACTCCTCGACGCGCGAAGCCCACTGCGAGGAGTTCGGCACCGAAGGGGGCAAGCGCGGATCGCGGTACCTGTGGCTCGGCACCGACCGGACCTTCACCGCCCTGACCTTCGCCGTCGCCGACACGGAGTTCGGCTCGATGCACGCACACGCCTATCCCTACGCCCCCGGGCTCAGCACGTTCATCGCCGAGGTCGACGACCGCGTCTGGGAGGCCGCCGGGTTCACCGGGCGGGACGCCGGCGCGCCGGGCGGCGGCCCGGTCGGCGGCGGGGCCGACGTCGACCGGATCGCCGGATTCTTCGCCGACGTGCTGGAGGGCCACCGGCTGCGGACGAACAGGTCCAGGTGGGGGCGCTTCACCGTGGTCCGCAACCGGCGTTGGAGCCACGGCACCATCGCCCTCCTCGGGGACAGCGCGCACACCACGCACTTCTCCATCGGATCGGGGACCAGGCTGGCCATGGAGGACGCCCTGGCCCTCGCCCTGGCGGTGGACGAACACGGAGCGGTGCCCGAGGCCCTCACCGCCTACGAGACGGAGCGCAGGCCGGACGTGGAGTCCATGCAGCGCACCGCGCGGATCAGCCAGGAGTGGTTCGAGGAACTGGACCGGTACACGGACCTCGGCCTGGAGGCGTTCAACGCCCACCTGATCACCCGCAGCGGGCGGCTCACCCAGGACGACCTGCCGTCCTGGTCCCCAGACCGCGTCGAGCTGATCCGCGACCGTTTCGCCCGCGCCGACAGCCGGCTTCGCGGCACCGCCGCCCGCTGACCGGGCGGTCACCGCGACGGGCCCCTCGGCCGAAGTGGCGGAGGGGCCCGTCGCCCTGTTCCCCGGCACCGGGTCACGAGGGGGCGGAGCGCCGCTCGGCCACTGACCTGCCGCCCACGAACCAGTGCGTCGGCGACGACTCCTCCACGATCACCCGCACGGCGTCCGCCGGGGTGCCGAGGGTCTCGTGCACCGCGGCGGTGAGCGCCCGGCCGAGGGACGCCAGCTCCTGCGGCGACCGTCCCTCCAGCAGAGTGACGTGGATGAGAGGCATGCCTGACTCCTTCCGGCAGGGACGTGCTGCGGGTGGGACGTGCTTCAGGACGACGTGTCCTTCCGGTCGCGCAGGTCCGCGGCGAGACTGCGGCCCGTGTGCGAGTCCTTCTTCCGGACCAGCTCGGCGGGCGTGCCCTCGAACACCACACGCCCCCCGTGGGTGCCGGCCTCCGGACCGAGGTCGACCACCCAGTCGGCGTGCTTGACCACGTCGAGGTCGTGCTCGATCACGATCACGGTGTTGTCGCTGTCCACGAGCCGGTCGAAGAGTTCCAGCAGCCGGCCGACGTCGCTCATGTGCAGGCCGGTGGTCGGCTCGTCGAAGACGTAGACGCTGCCTGTCTCCTTGAGGCGGTGCGCCAGCTTGAGCCGTTGCCGCTCGCCGCCGGAGAGCGTGGACAGCGGCTGGCCCAGGGTCAGGTAGCCGAGCCCGACCTCGGTGAGGAGGGCCAGCTTCCGCAGGGCGGGCGCGTCGTCGAAGAAGCCCGCCGCCTCCTCGACCGTCATGTCCAGGACGTCGACGACGGTCCTGCCGTCCACGGTGTGGCGCAGGGCCTCGTCGTTGAACCGCCGGCCGTCGCAGCGCTCGCACACGGTGGTGACCGGGTCCATGAAGGCCAGGTCCGTCTCGATGACACCCTTGCCCTTGCACTCCGGGCAGGCGCCTTCCGAGTTGAAGCTGAACAGGCCCGGTTTCTCGCCCGAGGCGCGGGCGAACCGCCGCCGCAGGGTGTCCATGATGTCGGTGTACGTGGCCGGGTTGGAGCGCAGGGAGATGCCGACCGACGACTGGTCGATCACGATGGTCCCGGGGTGCTGCGCGATGAACACCTTGGAGATGAGGGTGCTCTTGCCGGAACCGGCCACACCGGTCACCGCGGTCAGCACCCCGGTGGGGATGTCGACCGTGACACCGCGCAGATTGTGCAGGTCGGCGTCGCGAACGGTCAGGGCGCCGGTGGGGGAGCGGTACCGCTTCTTGAGCCCGGGAATGCTCCTCAGCTGCTTGCCGGTCACCGTGCGGGACCCGCGCAGACCCGCCGGGGTGCCCTCGAACGTCACCTCGCCGCCGTCCCGGCCGGCCCCGGGACCCATGTCGATGACGTGGTCGGCGATCGCGATGACGTCCCGGTCGTGCTCCACGACCAGCACGGTGTTCCCCTTGTCGCGCAGCGCGAGCAGGATCTCGTTCATGCGGCGCACGTCTCGCGGATGGAGGCCGACACTGGGCTCGTCGAAGATGTACGTGAGACCGGTCAGGCTGCTGCTCAGGTGCCGCACCATCTTGAGTCGTTGAGCCTCGCCGCCGGACAGGGACGTGGTCTGCCGCCCGAGGGACAGATAGCCGAGCCCGACGGACTGGATGCGCTCCAGCGCGGCCCGCGCGCCCGCCACCACCGGCTTGACGGACGGCGTGTCCACGCGGGCGAGCCGCTCGATCAGCTCGGTGATCTCCATCGCGGTGAAGTCCGCGATGTTGTCCCCGTCGATGCGTGAGGCGAGGGCCGCCTGGTTGAGCCGGCCGCCGTGGCAGACGGCGCAGGGGCCCTGGGTCACCACCCGTTCGATCGCCTCGCGCTCCTTGCCCTTCGCGTGGTCGAGGCCGGGTTTGATGTACCGGCGGGTGAAGCGCTCGACGATCCCCTCGTACTCGTTCTTGTACACGCCGTTGCGGCCGACCCGGTCGACGGTGAACCCCTTGCCGTGCAGCAGCAGTTCGCGGTCCTTCGCGGAGAAATCGCGTAACGGCAGGTCCGGGTCGAAGAGCCCGGACTCGCCGTAGAGCTGCCACTGGAAGGTGCCGACCGCGAACGACGGGAAGCCGATGGCCCCCTCGTTGAGGCTCTTGCTCTCGTCGAGCAGCCGGTCGAGTTCCAGCCGCACCGTCGTGCCGAGCCCCTGGCACGCCTCGCACATGCCGCGCGGGTCGTTGTAGGAGTACAGATGGGAGGGGCCCGCACTGGGGCTGCCCGCTCGGGAGAAGAGCACCCGCAGCATGGGCAGGATCTCGGTCATCGTGCCGACCGTGGAGCGGGCGTTGCCGCCGACCTGCCGCTGGTCGATGACGATCGCCGTGGAGAGGTTCTCCATCACCTCGGCGTCCGGCCGCTCGTACTTGGGCATCCGGTTGCGGACGAAGGCCGGCAGGGTCTCGTTGAGCTGCCGCTGGGACTCGACCGCGATGGTGTCGAACACCACCGACGACTTCCCCGATCCGGAGACCCCGGTGAAAACGGTCAGTTTCCCCTTCGGGATGTGCAGGTCGACGCCCTTGAGATTGTTCTGCCGGGCCTCGCCCAGAACGATGAAGTCCTCGGGGTCGGTCTTCCGGTGAGCCGCCATGTCAGCCCCTTCCGCAACTGAACGGGTGGTTTCCACGGGGAAACCATTTCATGTGCTCTCCTTCTACCCGGCGACCGCGTAGGCCTGCGCGCCGCGCGGGCTGGCCGCTCCGAGCACCAGGCCGTCGCCCGTCAGACCGGTGGCGCACACCTTGCTCAGCGAGTAGTCGGGCGCCAGCCCCACCTCGTGGCCCCGCCGCCGCAGCAGCTCCAGCTCCTCGGCCGGCCAGCCGCTCTCCAGCACCACGGTCCCGGGGCGGAACCGGCGCGGGGCGAACGACGTGGGCACGTGGTCGGTGTGGAAGGTCCGCGCCTCGATCGCCGCCTGCGGGCCCATGCCGTGCTCCACGTGGTTCAGGAAGAAGCCCAGGGTCCACTGGTCCTGCTGGTCGCCGCCCGGTGTGCCGAACGCCAGCTGCGGCTGTCCGTCCCGCAGGACCATGGTCGGGCTGAGCGTGGTGCGCGGGCGCTTGCCCGGCGCCAGCGTGTTGGTGTGACCCGGCATCAGCGTCGCCATCTGCCCGCGGGTACCGAGGGGGAAGCCCAGCCCCGGTATCACCGGAGAGCTCTTGAGCCAGCCGCCGCTGGGCGTCGCCACCACCATGTTGCCCAAGGCGTCGGTGGCGGTGACGCAGCAGGTGTCGCCGGTGGCGGCGGTCAGCTTCATGATGGCCGGAATACCCTGTTCCAGCTCACCGAGCCAGGCCGGGTCCGCCGGTGCGGCACTCTCGTCGTGCAGCGGCGGGAGCAGGGGCTCGCGCCCGTCGGGCCGGCCCGGCCGCAGCTCGCCGGAGGCCTCGGACCCGATGAGCGCGCGCCGTTCGGCGGTGTACGCGGGGTCCAGCAGGGCCCGCATCGGCACGTCCGCGCAGGCCGGGTCGCCGTACCACGCCTCGCGGTCGGCGAACGCGAGCTTGGCGGCCTCGACCACCGTGTGCACGTATGCGGCACTGCCCGGCCCCATTCCGGCCAGGTCGAAGCCCTCCAGCAGCGCCAGTTGCTGGAGGAAGACCGGCCCCTGCGACCACGGGCCCGCCTTGTGCACCGTACGGCCCCGGTACTCCAGGCTCAGTGGCCGTTCCAGCCCCGGCCGCCACGCGGCCATGTCCGCCCCGGTCAGCAACCCGCCGTTGCGCCGCCCGGTGGAGTCCATCTCCTCGGCCTTGGCCAGATAGGTGTCGATCGCCTCCGCCACGAAGCCGGTGTAGAACACCTCCGTCGCCGCGTCGATCCGGCCCTCGCGGTCCCGCCCCGACGCCTTCGCCTCGCTGACGATGCGCCGGAAGGTCCGGGCCAGGACGGGATTGGTGACCCGCTCCCCGGCCCGCGGAGCGACGCCTCGCCTCAGGTACGTGCGGCCCGACTCCGTCCAGGTGTCGCGGAAGAGTTCGGACAGCGCGCCGATCATGGCCGCCGCCTTGGGCAGCAGGGGGTAGCCCCGTTCCGCGTACCCGATGGCGGGCTCCAGTACGACCTCCAGAGGCAGCGTGCCGTACTCCTTGAGCAGCCGGAGCCAGGCGCCGAAGGCCCCCGGGACGACGGCCGGCAGCAGTCCGGAACCGGGGATCACGGCCAGGCCCCGCTCGGTGAAGGCGTCCACGGTCGCCGCCGCGGGCATCGGTCCCTGCCCGCAGATGACGTCGACCCGGCCGGACCCGGAACGGTGGGCGAGGATGGGCACGTCGCCGCCCGGCCCGTTGAGGTGCGGTTCCACCACCTGGATGACGAAGGCGGCGGCGGCCGCGGCGTCGAAGGCGTTGCCGCCGCGATCGAGCATCGACATTCCCGCGGTGGAGGCCAGCCAGTGAGTGGACGCCACGGCACCGCGGGTGCCGTGCAGTTCCGGTCGGAAAAGCACCTGGGGAACTCCCTTTCTCTTCGTACTCGTACGAGGTCTCGGCGGGCGGGTCCGGCGGTCAGAGCCGTCCCGGTGCGGCCAGCCGGCCGGACGCGGTGGCGGTGACCCGGCCGTGGACCGTGGCGGCCGTGGCCCGCCCCTCCCGCAGGTCCACGGTGCAGGAGAGGGTGGCCGGCCGGCCAAGGCCCTCGCCCTGGAGAACCCGGTAGGCGTACCGGCCGTCCGTGCCGGGCAACGCCTTCTCCATGGCCAGCCAGGCGCCGAGCCCCAGGGCGGCGGAGGCGCAGGCCGGGTCCTCGGGCATGCCGTATCCGGGCGCGAACACCCGGACGCGGGCCGTCCGGCTCTCGTGGTCGTACGCGACGAGCACCGCGTCGGGGCAGTCCTCCCAGACCGGGTCGGTCAGGTCGGCCGATGCCCCGGCCAGCGCCTCCCCGCGTACCGGCAGGAAGTGGAAGGCCGGTCCGAAGCCGGTCAGGTGCGGTGTCGCGGAGAGGTCGGAGCCGGACAGGCCGCACGCCGCCAGGAGCGGACGGTGATCCCACTCGGGCCGCGACAGCGGCGTACCCCCGACGGCCAGGGCGGAGCCGTCGGACCCGGCCGTCACGGTGAGCTGCCGGCCGCCGCACTCCTGTACCGCCTCGCCGGGCGCCAGCCGTCCGGTGCGGACCAGCACGCTGGCCGTGCCCACCGCGCTGTGGCCCCCGAACGGCGACTCCCCGGCCGGCGTCATCACCCGGACCCGGTAGGCGGATCCCGGCAGGTCGGGCGGCAGGACGAACGCCGTCTCGGTCAGGGCGATCTCCCGGGCGACGGCGAGCATGTCCGCCTCCGAGAGCCCCTGCGCGTCGGGTACGACACCGAGGGCGCAGCCGTTGAACGGGACGTCGGTGAACATGTCGACGATCTCGTATCCGATCATCGTCCGCCTCCTGCGGTGTTGTGCCGTGCGGTGGCGCCCGTGGTCCGCGGGCGGGGGAGGAGCACCTCCTCCGCGACGGCCTCCAGCACGCGCGGATCGCCCTGGTACGGGAAGGACGCGCGCGGCCAGTGCACGACCAGGTCGGTGATGCCCAGCTCGCCGAACCGGCCCACCGCGTCCCGGTAGGACTCGACGGAGTCGAGCACTCCGCCGACCAGGGCACCGGTCAGCAGGAGCCGGTTCAGCGTGGCCGGGTCGCGTCCGGTCGCGGCGCAGGCGGCGTCCAGGCGGTCCAGCTGGCGTGCGATGTCGGGCAGCGCCTTCTCGTAGGGCAGGGCGTCGAAGCGGCCCGGCGGTCCCGCGGTGATCCAGGTGTCCGCCTGCCGGGCCGCCAGCCGCATGCCGCGTGGCCCGGTCGCGGCGACGGCGAACGGCGCCCGGGGACGCGTCAGGCATCCCGGGTTCACGGGTACGTCGCGGAAGTCGTAGTGGGTGCCCGCGTACGAGGAGACCCGGTCGGTGAGCAGCCGGTCCAGCGCCTCGACGAACTCGGCGAAGCGGTCGGCGCGTTGCCGCGGGGTGCGTTCGGCAGGGTCCACCACCCGGTCGTCCAGGCCGCCCGCCCCGGCACCCAGGCCGCAGACGAACCGCCCCCCGGCGATGTCCTCCAGCGACATCAGCTCCTTCGCCAGCGTCACAGGATGGCGGTAGGTGGGGGTGGCGACCATCGTGCCCAGCGTGATCCGCGAGGTGACGGCGGCGGCGGCGGCCAGTGTGGGCACACAGGCGAACCAGGGTTCGTCACGCAGCCACCGCCACATCAACTGGTCGTAGGTCCAGGCGTGGTCGAAGCCGAGGCGCTCGGCCAGGACCCACTGATCGCGGGCCTGCGACCAGCGCCGTTCGGGCAGGATCACCACTCCGTGACGCACTCGTTCCTCACTCCGTTCCGTGTCGGGCGTCTCCCTGCGGTGACGGCCGGTCAGGGTGCGGTGCTGTGCAGCACCTTCGGCTTGAGCTGCCGGGCGGCGATGTCGATCCGGCTCAGGGTCGTGTGGAAGTCCCTTTCGTAGCGCCCCACCTCCGCGCTCCGCAGTTCGTCGGGGAAGGCCGCGTCCTCCTCAGGCGTGAGGCCCGGGTAGAGCCCGTTGGTCGCGACGTCGAGCGAGATCGCGCGCAGCCGGCTCCGTAACTGGTCGACCAGCTCCACCGCGCCGACCGGCGCCCGCAGGGTCAGGAAGTAGTGGTCGTAGAGCAGCGCCTGTGTCTCGGGGTGCGTCGGCGTGGTCTCCGCGGCGGACTCCTGGAGCAGTGACCGGCCGCCGGGCACCAGTTTGGCCGCCACCCCCGCGTGCACCGTGTGGTACGTCCGGACGGCCTGCTTGAGCTTCTCGCCCTCGGGCGTGCTGTCCCACTCCGTCTTCTTGCCCCTCAGCAGCCCCCGTACGGGCACGAAGTCCGGGGCCCAGGTGCCGCTGAAGCTGCGGTGCTGGAGGTACATGCTGGGGCGGATGACCGTGCCGTAGACCTCGGCCGGGCAGGAGCTGGTGTAGAGCAGCATCGAGGTGTAGGCGTCGGTGAGGTCCGTCATCGCGCGCAGGGACGGGGTGGGATCGGTCCGGGTGCGGGCCTGGTGCAGGGCGTGCGCGGTCAGCTGCCAGACGGCGAAGGTGGCCTGGTGCCCCGTGATCCAGCGGAACCAGAAGAGCTGGTGGGAGAAGTCGGTCGTGGAGAGGGCCGCACCCGCCCGCGGGCAGACCGTGCTCCGGTCCACGAGGGACTCGTCGGCCGGCAGCACGTCGGGTATGTCGTACCCGGCCCCGGGCGTCGGCGGCTCGGGCAGGGTCAGCGGTTCCAGGCCGTACGGGAAGTCCCCGAAGTCCCAGCCGTCGGGCACGGGCAGTTCGGTCACGGTGCGGTGGACACGCGTGTTCATCGGTCTCCTCCTGGCGGGACGTAGGTGAACTCGAACTCCAGCCCGTTGACGTCCAGGACGTAACAGCTCTGCACGCCGTCCGCGTCGGTGACGATGTCGGTGGGTCGTTCCTCGCCGGCGAAGGTGTAGCGGCCGGACTCGTACAGGTGGAACCAGCGGTCACGCCAGGCCCGCAGCTCCTCGGCCGATCCGGTGGACAGGCAGATGTGCTGGAACTGGCGGGTGTTGCCGCCGGGGACGGCGTCGTCGTGCCCGGTGCGTTCGAAGAGGTGGAAGCGCAGCCCGGCCACCACCAGCTCGGTCAGCCGGGTGATGCCGGGCAGACGGCTCAGGGTGAGGTCGGAAAACGTGTCCAGGGTCCAGTTCGGCCGGCAGCCGAAGAACTCCTGGTACCAGGCGACGCAGTTGTCGAGGTCGCCCGTCTGCACTCCCACGTGGTGAAGCTTCGGTACGAGGTCGAGGCCCGTCGGTCGCTCGGTCGCGGTCCGGGTTCGAGGCAAGGTACTGCGCTCCTCTCGTTCCGAGAGAGATCGAATATTCTTCTTTTCCTCATTCTGGTTCAGGCTAGCGATTGCCCAGAAATCCGGTCAAGTAACGAAGGGGAATTCCTGGAGTTTTCCGATCCGATGGGGGAGGTGTTATGGAGGAGAATTTCAGGGCAGCTCGAATCGACGCGTCGGGCATCCGTCGGCGTCGTCAATTCTTGCGAAAATTTCCTTGAATGCTTGTCCGGTCCCCTCCTTTCCGGGGAATACTGGTGTCATGACACAGAATCAGTGGAGCGCGGTGGACGACTACTTCGATGCGGTTCTCGGCGACGAGGACCCCGCACTGGCGGCCGCCGCCCAGGCGCACATCGCATTCGATCTCCCCGATATCGGGGTCTCCCGGACCCAGGGGAAACTGCTGCATCTGCTGGCCCGCATCCAGGGTGCCGAGCGCATTCTCGAGATAGGCACCTTCGGCGGATACAGCACCATCTGGCTCGCCCGGGCGCTGCCCCCCGGCGGGCGGCTGGTCACCATCGAGTGGGAGCGCACGTTCGCCGAGGCCGCCGCCGGCCACCTGGAACAGGCCGGCGTCGCCGGCGTCGTCGAACAGCACGTGGGCAGGGCGCTCGACATCCTGCCCACCCTCGCGAAGGCCGGCGGCCCGCCGTTCGACCTGGTCTTCATCGACGCCAACAAGCCCGACACCCCGGAGTACTTCACCTGGGCGCTCGAACTCTCCCGCCCGGGCGGAGTGATCGTCGTCGACAACGTGGTGCTCGGCGGAGCGGTCGCCGAAGCCGGCGACCCGGACGGAGGTGTCCGGGGAATGCGGCGGTTCCACGAGATGCTGGCCGCCGAGCCCCGGGTCAGCGCCACCTCGATCCAGACGGTGGGAGGCAAGGGGTACGACGGGTTCACCCTGGCACTGATCCTGCCCTGACGCACCGCAGGGCCCTCGGGGGCGGCGGCGGACCGGACACCGGCCGCAAGCCGCCCCCGAAGGCGGTCCGCCCCGGCACTCATGCCTGGTCGGGCCCGATCAGGTCGGGAGCGGTCCAGCCGTCCAGGTCGTACTCCGCCATGCACTCCTCCGCGAAACCCCGGTAGCCGTCGACCAGGCCGGAGGCCGTCTGGGCCATCAGGAGCTCGATGCGCACGTTCTCGTGGTTGCCCGAGTAGTTGCGCTCGTACAGTTCGTGCCGCCCCGCGAACTCCGTGCCCACCGAATCCCAGATCAGCTTCATCAGCTTGACCCGCTCCACCGAGTCGTATCCGTTCGAACCCCGCATGTACCGGTCCAGATACGGTCGCAGCTCGGGGTTCTGGAAATCCTTGGCGTGCGAGTTCAAATAGATGAGACCGCTGCTGAGATCCTGCAGGATGATCTCGCGTACGCGCGGATATCCGATGGTCATGAACCAGCGGTACGCCATGCCGTAATCCAGGTTCGGCAGCAGCCCGCCGTCGTGCCACGCATTCGGATTGTGCGCCATCGCGTCACTGAGGCCCCAGAACATGTTGCGCCAGGCGAGTACCTCGCCGACCCGCGTCTGAATTCCCCGGAAATCCTTCGTTCCGGTCACGTCCAGTCCCTTGAGCAGCAGACCGGCCAGGAAATCCAGCTTGACCGCGAGCCGGGTGACACCGTGGAACGTCAGCCGGTGCGTGAACCCGGACGTGTTCAGGAAGGTGCCGGCCTTCGCCGTGTCCCCGTAGATGAAGACGTTCTCCCAGGGGATCTTCACCTTGTCCAGGATGAAGACGGTGTCGTTCTCGTCCAGCCGGCTCGACAGCGGATAGTCGAACGGGCTGCCCATGCGGTTGGCGGCCAGCTCGTACGACTGACGGCAGATCAGCTTCACCCCCGGCGCGTCCATCGGCAGCGTGGCCACCAGGGCGAACTCCTTCTTCTTCACCGGCAGGCCGTAGTGCGCCACGAAGTTGAAGTGGGTCAGGGCCGACCCCGTGGCCACCACCTTCGCCCCGCTGACCACGAGGCCGTCGTCGCACTCCTTCTCGACGTGCACGAACACGTCGTCGACCTCGTCCGGCGCCCGGTGGCGGTCCACGGGCGGGTTGATCACCGCGTGGTTCCAGAACAGCACCCGCTCCTGCGCCTCGGCGTACCAGCGCCGGGCGTTGTCCGCGAACTCCCCGTAGTACTCCGGGTTCGCGCCCAGCGTCACCAGGAAGCTCGCCTTGTAGTCCGGGCTCCGCCCCATCCAGCCGTAGGTGAGCCGGGCCCACCGGGCGATCGCGTCCCGGTCCCCGACCATGTCCTCCACACTGCGCGGCACCCGGTAGAACTTGTGCGTGAAGCCGTCGCTGCCCGTGTCGGTGGACGTGGTCAGCGTGTCGTGGTGCTCGGGGTCGTGCAGGGCGTCGTACAGGCGCGCCGTCATCCGCGCCGTGTTGCGGAACGCCGGGTGTTTGGTGACGTCGTCGACCCGTTCCCCGTACGCCCAGATCTCCCGGCCGTCCCGGATGCTCTCCAGATACTCGTCACCGGTCATCGGCCGGGTCACGCGGCGCGGTGCCGCGTCCGTCCGGTCGCCGGAGTCCGCCGCCGTGCCGGTCACATCGTCCCTCTCCGTCATGTGCGTCAGTCCCTTGTCTCGTGTGTCTCGTCGCAGGCGTGGAAGTGCTCCACCGGGTCCATGCCGTCCAGGCACAGCGACCAGGCGCCGCCGGACTCGTCCGGTGCCAGGGCCGGAAAGGAGCCGCGATGGAACAGCAGCGGCCGTCCCGGACGGCTCTCGAACTTCTCGACGCTGCCTATGTGCAGCGTGTGGTCGCCTCCGTCGTGCACCTGCCAGGGGCGACAGACGAGATGGGCCACCGTGCCGGCCAGCCGCGGATGCGGTCCGCTCTCGTCCACCCACGGCACCGGGCCCGGCATGGGGCGGCCGGCGAAGTGCAGGGCGAGGTCGCGTTGCGTCTCGTCGAGGATGTTGACGACGTACCCGCCGTCCTCCAGCAGCAGCGCACCCGCACGGCTGCGCCGGTCCAGGGCCACCAGGGCCAGGGGCGGGTCCAGCGACACCGAGGTGAACGCGTTGACCGTCGTGCCGTGGACGATGTCGCCCCGCCGGCAGGTGATCACGGTGACCCCGGTGGCGAACTGGCCCATACAACTGCGCAGTGCGCGCGGGTCGATCGGGCGGGGCGCGGTGCGTACGCCCCCGTCAGGCATGTTCATGGGTCCCCCTGCTCTCGTGGACGGACTCCCGGCCCGTCCCGGCCGGTGCCAGCGCACCGGTCAGCAGATCGGCCAGGATGCCGGGGCCGTCCTCGGTCAGGAACGACTCCGCGTGGAACTGGATGGTGGACAGGGCCGGTCCGCGCAGGGCGATGACCTCGTCGCCGAGGCGCTGCACCTGGACGGTCGAGCCGGACAGGGGCGGACGCAGCCAGTCGTCGTCCGCGCGCGCGGTGAAACTGTTGTAGAAGCCGGCCGTGCGCGCCCTGCCCCACAGCGGGACTCGCAGCCTCCTGCCCTGCGCCGGATCGGGCAGCCTGGCGACGGGCAGTCCCAGAAGGGTGCACACCACCTGGTGCCCGAGGCAGACCGCGGCGAGCGGCAGACCGCCCGCGAGCCGTTCGGCGGCCACCGCCCGCAGGGCGAGCACCCGCGGGTTCGCGGAGTCCCGCGGATCACCGGGCCCCGGGCCGAGCAGGACGACGCCCCGGGCGCCGAAGGCGCCACCGGCCCCGGCGGGTTCCTCCGCGCGGTACCACGGCACCAGCCGCACCGCGCACCTCAGCGACCGCAACTGGTAGGCGAGCATGGAGGTGAAGCCGTCCTCGGCGTCGACGATCGTGACCTCGGCGCCCACGGCACCCGCCGGACCGGTGCCGCCGAGCCAGAAGTCCGCCAGCCCCTCGTTGCGCGCGGCCAGCGCGCCGCGCACCGCAGGGGCGTCGGTCAGCCCGGCGGCGGGGGCCCGGACGGGAGCCTTCGCCGTCCGCCGTCCGGACAGCGCGTCGAGCAGGCCGGACAGCTTGGCGGTGGTCTCCGCCGTCTCGTTGGCGGGCACCGATTCCCGCACCACGGTGGATCCCGCCGTAAGCCGGACCGTGCCGTCCGCACCGAGGTCCGCCGTGCGCAGCATGATGGCGGCGTCCAGCCGGCGCTGCCCGCCCTCGTGGCCCGACAGCGCGATGACCCCGCTGTAGTAGCCGCGTCCCTGCGGTTCGTAGCGCTCGATCACCCGGCAGGCGTTCTCCACCGGGCTGCCCGTCACCGTCGGCGCCGGCATGGTGGTGCGCAGGATCTCGGTGAGCGGACGCTCCGAGCGCCCCGAAAGGTAGTACTCGGTGTGCGCGAGCCGGGACATCCACTTCAGGGACGGGCCGCTGACCCGCACGTCCCGGCCGCACAGGGACGTCATCATCTTGAGCTCTTCGTCCACCACCATGTAGAGCTCGTCGGTCTCCTTGGGGTCCCGCAGGAAACGCAGCAGCCCCGGCAGATCCACGCCCGTCCCCGGGTACCGGTAGGTCCCGCTGATCGGATTCATGTCCACCCGGTCACCGCGGACGCGCACCTGCTGCTCCGGGGTGCTGCCGATCAGGTACCGGTCCCCGGTGAACACCAGGAACGTCCAGTACGCGCCGGTCTCCGCCGTCACCAGCCCGCGCAGCACCGCGAGCGCGGCGGCCCGGTCGAAGTCGCGGATCCGGCCGTGCAGACTGCGGGCCAGCACGAAGTTGGAGCCCTCGCCGCGGTGGATCTCGCGGTGGACGATGCTGTCCACCGCGGCCGCGTACCCGTCGTCGTCGACGTCGAAGCGGGGGTCCTCCACCCGCGGCGCCCGGTCCGGCAGGCAGTCCAGCAGGCGGTCCAGCGGTACCCGCCGCTGCTCCCGCACCTCCATGGCCAGCAGAGGCTCGCAGTCGTCGGGGTACGCGAAACCGCGCTCGCGGATCTGCCGGTAGGGGGCCAGTACCAGGGTGCCCGTCCCGTCCGCCCCCCGGGCCGCCGGGCCGGGGCGGTCCAGGCCCAGGGCATCGAGGTCGTCCGCGCGGCGGACCGGACCGCTCAGGATCTCGACGGATGCCGCGCGGTCGGCCCCGGGCCGGTGCAGCACCGCGAAGGGCCGGCCCGGCGGCGGCAGCAGCGCGTCGGGTGCCCAGGCCCGTACGGCGGGCTCGGGGTCCGCGCTCATGCCGCCGCTCCCACCGGAAGACGCCAGTGAGCCGCGGCGGCCACGGCCTGGACGAGGCTGAGCCGGGGGTCGCACAGGCTCCGGTAGCCGGGACCCGGCACCGGGGACCGGCCCGCTCCGTCGCATTCGGAGATGTCGTCGGGGGACGCCTCCAGATGGAGCCCGGCGCACCGCCCGGAGTTCTCCGACACCACATCGATGCACTGCCTGATCTCGGACATGATCGCGTCGAGCTTGCGCGTCTTGAGCCCGTCGGGCGTCTTGACGGTGTTCCCGTGCATGGGGTCGCACATCCACAGCACGGGGTGCCCGGCCTGCTTCACGGCCCGCACCAGCGGTGCCAACCGGGCGACCTGCCCCGCGCCGAACCGGGCGATGAGGGTGAGCCTGCCGGGCGTGCGGTGCGGGTCGAGCACCGCACACACGGCCAGCACCTCGTCCGTCGTCGCTTCCGGGCCGATCTTGCACGCCACCGGGTTGTCCAGTTCGGCCATCAGCCGCACGTGCGCGTTGTCCGCCTGGCGGGTGCGCTCGCCGATCCAGGGCCAGTGCGTGGAGGCCAGGTAGCTGCCGCCCTCCCCGTGCCGCCGGACCTGGGGCAGTTCGTAGTCCAGCAGGAGTGCCTCGTGGCTGGTCCACACCCGCGTCTGCGGCGGGGCGCCCTCGCCTCGCCCGAGCCGGTCGATGGCGGTGACGGCGCAACGGGCGGCCTTCATCCCCGCGAGGATGCGGGAAGGGTCGGGTGTGCGGGCCGCCCGGTGCGGGTCCGGTGCGTTGACGAGCGGGCCCCGGAACACCGGGAGCCGGTCCTCGTGCACGGTCTCCCAGTCCTGGGAACGGGGCTTCGAGAACTGGCCGGCCATCCGTCCGACGCGCAGGACGGGCAGCCCGGAACTCGTGCACATGATGTCCCCGAGCACGTCGAGCATCTCCACCTTGCGGGCGATGTCGCGCGGTTCGCACTCGGTGGTCAACTCCACGCAGTCGCCGGCCTGGAGCAGGCAGAACTCGCCTTCGGCGGCCCGGGCGAGCAGTCCGCCGAGGGCCTTGACGCTGTCGTACGAGACCAGGGGCGGCTCACCGGCCAGGCGTTCGTGCACCTGGGGGAGGAGGGAGCGGTCGGGCCACTGGGGCTGTTGACGGGCGGGCAGTCCGGCCACCATCGAGGCGATCAACGGATCGTGTTCGGCGCCCGGCAGGGAGTTTCGAGACATGCTGTCGGCCTTCGCTATGAGGCGGCCAGTGGGGTGGACGCCTGCGGATGTCTGGAAGGGGAGAGCCGCTGAACCGCTGCCCTACGCACTCTGCCGCGCGTGGTGCGGGCCGGTCAGCTGCCCGGTCGAGCCGAAGTAGCGGATCATGCGGGAGAGGGACCGGCGGTCGATGTCGGGGTAGCGCAGCCCCAGACGTTCGAGCAGCCGGGACGTCTTCTCGTTGCCGTACGTGTTCTCGCCGAGTTCCAGCGCGCCTTCCCGGAACAGCGGGACGGCCGCCGCGAGGGCGTTGCCCCCGGGAAGGCGGGCCGATTCCTCCAGGCGCGTCAGCCACTCGTCGGCCGGCACCGTCTCCAGCGGGTAGCCGCACTCGCGGACGGCGGCGTGCACCGGGGTGAAGTCGGAGCCGCGCGGGTGGAAGAGGTGGAACGTCGCGCCGTCGGCGGAGGGATCGCGGGAGAGGGCGACGACGGCCCGGCTGACGAAGTCCACCGGCAGCAGGTCCGTCGTCAGCTCCTCGGCGGGCGGGGCCGAACCGAGTTCGATGAAGCTCTTGATCTGGCGCCACAGGAAGTCGTCGGCCTGGCAGGCGCCGCTGACGCTGTCCCCGGAGATCCGGCCGATGCGGTAGACGGTCACCGGCATACCGCGTTCACGCGCCAGCCGTGCGATCCCCTCGGCCACCCACTTGCTCCGGGTGTAACCGATACCGAGCCCCTCGCACGTTTCGGGCACCGCCTCCTCGGTGATCGGCCCGGCTCCCCGGCCGGGGGCGAACACCGCGATGGTCGACATGTGGTGCACCGGCTTGAGCCGCCCCGTGGCGGCGAACTCCAGCACGGACCGCAGACCGTCGACGTTGGTCGGCTTCACCGAGGCGTACGGGAGGACGAAGTTGATGTGCGCCGCCGCGTGGTAGACCACCTGGACCGAACCGGTCAGCTCCACGTGGTCCGTGTCGGACAGCCCCATGCGCGCGCGGGTGAGGTCTCCGGGGACGGCGCGCACCCGCTCCCAGGCGATGTCGTCCGCGATGCCGTACACGGTCGCCGTGGCGCGCAGCCGTTCCAGGGCGGCCTGCGGATCGGCCGCGCGCACCAGGCAGGTGACCGTGGTGCCGGGGACGGCTGTCAGGTCCCGCAGAAGGTAGCTGCCGAGGAAGCCGGTCGCGCCGGTCAGCAGGACCCCGGTCGCGGCGGCCACCGGGACTGTTTCGCGGTCGCCGGCCCGTACCGTGTCCGGCAGGGTCACATCGCCGCGCAGGTCGGCCGCGGGCGCGGTGAACGCCGTGGTGTCGCCGGCGCGTCGTTCCTCGATCCGCGCGGCCATGCCGGCGACGGTGGGGTTGTCGAACAGGGTCCGCAGCGGTATGTCGATGTCGAACAGCCGCCGCAGGCGGTACACCAGTTCGGTGGCGATGATGCTGTTGCCGCCCAGCGTGAAGAAGTCGTCGTTCCGCCCCATGGACCCGGTTCCCAGCACGTCCGACCACTGGTCGGCGATCTCGCGTTCGGTCCCGGCCCTCGGCCGTTCCGCCGCCCCGGCACGGTCGTCCGCGCGCCGGTCGCGCAGTTCGCCGGCCAGCCTGACGGCCAGTCCACCGCGGTCGATCTTCCCGCTCGGGGTGGTGGGGAGCCGGTCCAGGCGGACGATGTGCGCGGGCAGCATGTAGTCCGGCAGCCGTGCGGCCAGAGCGGTCCGCAGCCGCCCGTCGTCCCCGGTGCCGTCCCCCGTGACCGCGGCGACCAGCCGCCGGTCGCCCGCTCCGAACCCGACCGTCACCACCGCCGAGCTCTTCACCCCGTCGAGGGCGTCGAGGGCGGCCTCGACCTCGGTGGGTTCGATGCGGTAGCCGCGGATCTTGACCTGGTCGTCGGCGCGGCCCAGGTACTCCAGGTCACCGCGCCCGTTCCACCGTACGAGGTCGCCCGTGCGGTAGAGGAGGTCGCCGGCCCCGCCGTACGGATCGGCGACGAAGCGCAGCGCCGTCTCCTCGGGCCTGGCGTGGTAGCCGGGTGAGAGGTGCGGACCGCCGATGTACAGCTCGCCCGTGACGCCGGGCGGGAGGAGTTCACGGTCGGGGCCGAGGACGAGCAGCCGCATGCCCTCGACCGGACGGCCGATGGCCGGGGCCTCGGGCCACTCGCCGGGGTCGCCGGACAGCTCGTGCCAGGTGGCCAGATGGGTCTCGGAGGGGCCGTACATGTTCAGCAGCCGGGCCCGGGGGTGCCGGGCGAAGAACTCCCGGATCTGCGGGGAGACGACCAGGGCCTCGCCCACGGAGGCGACCTCGCGCAGCCCCTCGCACCGCAGGCCCTCCGCGACCGCTATCGCGGCGAACCGCTGGAGCGCGATGTAGGGCAGGTACAGGCGCGTGACGTCGTGCTCGGCGACGAACGCGGCCAGTCGGTGCAGGTCCTTCTGCAGCTCCCCGGGTATCAGGGCGAGCGTCCCGCCGACGCAGAGTGTCCCCAGGATCTCCATCACGGAGACGTCGAAGGAGAGCGTCATGTACTGCAAAGTGGTGCCCTCGGCCCCGCAGGGGGAGATCCGGTGCTGGGCGCGGACCAGATTGCCCACCGTGCGGTCCCGGATGACCACGCCCTTCGGGGCACCGGTCGACCCGGAGGTGTAGACCACGTAGATCTCGTCGTCGGGCGTCCTGGTCCGGCCCGGCGTCGCGGGATCGGCCGCAGCCGTCCGGTCCGCTTCCCGGTCGATCTCGAACCGTCTTGTTCCGGAAGGGAGTTCCGCGCTGACCGTGCTGTCGGTGAGGACGAGGAAGACGTCGGCGTCGTCGAGCATGTACGCCACCCGCTCCGGCGGGTAGGACGGATCCACCGGGACGTAGGAGGCCCCCGACTTCACGACGCCGAGCAGCCCGACGATCATGTCGAACGAGCGGGGCAGGCTGATGCCCACCCGGCGGCCCGCCCCCGCCCCCTCCTCGCGCAGGACGTGGGCGAGCCGGTTGGCCCGTTCGTCCAGTTCCCGGTACGTCCACGAGCGGACGCCGTCCGTCACCGCGACGGCGTCCGGCGTGGCCGACACCTGTCGCTCGAACAGCTCGCCCACCGGCACGGGGCGCGCGCTTTCGTCCACCAGGTCGTTGCGGGCCAGCAGATCCCGCTCCTCGTCGGCGGCCTGCAGGCCGAGATCGCGGACGAGGGCGTCCGGCCCGGCCGCCGCGAACCGGCCCACCAGCCGGCCCAGACGCTCGCTCATGCTCCTCGCCGTGGCCTCGTCGAAGAGGTGCGAGTCGTACTCGAGCGTGCCGTGCAGCCCTTCCTCCTCGCGCGCGAACACCACGGACAGGTCGTACTTCGCGCCGTGCGCCATGCCGCGCCGGACGGACAGCGGGGTGCCGTCGCGGGTGCACTGCGCGGAACCCGGATCGGTCAGCACGAGCATCGTCTGGACGACGGGGGTGTGACCGCTGTTGCGCTCGGGCTTCAGGCGCTCGACGACCTTGTCGAAGGGGGCCCACTTCAGCCGCAGCGCGTCGGTGACCTCCTCGCGTGCCTGCCGCAGGACCTCGCGCACGCTCATCGAGCCCGTGACGTCCTGGCGCAGGACGACCATGTTGACGAAGTAGCCGATGAGATCCCGGGTCTGCGGGTCGTCGCGCAGCGAGACCGGGGAACCGACGAGCACGCGTTCCTGACGCGTCAGCTTGCCGAGGAACACGCCGTACACCGCGAGCAGGGCCATGAACAGCGTCACGCCCTCGCGTTCCGCCAGCCGCTCCAGCCGCTCGGTCACCTCGGCCGGAACACGCAGGGGGACGGTGGCTCCCCGGTGTTCCTGCGCCGCGGGCCGGGGGCGGTCCGCCGGCAGGTCGAGCACGGGCAGTTCCCCGGCCAGCCGGTCGGCCCACTCGTCGAGCAGTTCCGCGGTCCTCTCCGGCGTCAGGTGCTCGCGGTGCCAGTGCGCGAAGTCCGCGTAGTGCGGACGGCCGGGCACCGCCTCCACGGGCATGCCCCGCCCGATCCGGTCGTAGGCGTCGAGGAGTTCCCGCAGGAAGACACCGGCCGAGGCGGCGTCCGAGGCGATGTGGTGGATGTTGCAGACGATCGCGCTCTCCTCGCCCGGCCCGAGCGCACAGGTCACCGAGGTCACCGGCCCGTGCTCCAGGTCGAAGCGGATGTTCGCCACCCGCTGGGCGATGGCGTCCAGTTCCTTCTCGCTGCCGTAGTGCTCGACGCGGTAGTGGAAGGCCGTGTCGTCGTCCGAGACGATCTGGAGGAGCCGGGCGTCGCGCAACGCGTAGGTGGTGCGCAGCACTTCCTGCCGGCGCAGCACCCCGGCGACGGAGCGGCGCAGCCGCTCCCCGTCGACCCGGAACGGCAGGCGGACCAGGAACGGCCCGTTGTACGCCTCCGGTGTGGGGAGGTACTGGTCGATGAGCCAGATACCGCGCTGGCCGAACGAAGCCTCCGTCGCGTTGCCGGTCCGCGGCGCGGATCCGGCTTCCACCTCGTGCCCGCGGGTACGGGGGCGCCCCCGCGCGGTGCGCTCGGCCACCGCTGCCGCGGTGCCCTCACGGCGGAGTTCGGCGGCCGGCAGGTCGACGGCGAACACGGCCCGCAGCACCGCGCTCAGCTCGTCCAGCCGCTCGGGATCGTCGCAGCACTCGGAGAATTCCTGGTCCGGCCCGAGGCCGGGCGCCTGGAGCGTGCTCCGCGCCAATTCCAGTATTGCTGAGGTCAAAGGGTTGTTCACGGTTCCGTCGCCCTCCGCAGACGTAACGCGACCGGGGCAGCGCGTGTGCCGGTCGCTGTCGGGAACTCCGTCAGCCGCTGGACGTCGAGGTGCTCCGCGCCTGGTCACGGGTCTCCTCGATGAAACGCGCCAGTTGCTCCACCGTGCCGTGCCGGAAAACCGACTCGGTGGTGATCTCGATTCCGAATATCTTCTGCAGGCGGGAGGCGAGCTGCACGAAGTGGAGGGAGTTCCCGCCATGACCGAGGAAGGAATCGGTGGTCGAGAAGTCGTCCATTCCGGAAATCTCGATCCAGGACTGCAGGACGACTGCTTCGAGCGGGTTCTGCATGGCTGTTCCGCCTTTCTCTTCGGTGGACTTCCGCTTCGGGGAACCGGATGGCCCGGGGAGGGTGAGCGCGGTGCGGTCGATCTTTCCGTTCACGTTCGTCGGCATCTTCTCGAGATGACGAAAGGAGGAGGGGACCATGTAGGAGGGCAACTGCTCGGAGAGCCGGCGGACCAGGTCCGAGGGGTCGGCCGGCGTGCCGTCACGGGTGGTGTAGAAGGCGACGAGACGCTTTTCGCGGGTGTCGTCCTCGAATGCCTTCACCGCCGCTTCCCCGATCCCGTCGAGGGAGCGCATCGCCAGGGTCACGGCACTGGTCTCCACCCGGAACCCGCGGATCTTCACCATGCTGTCGGACCGCCCGACCAGCACGATGTCGCCGTCCGCGGTCCGCCGTGCCAGGTCGCCCGTGTGGTAGAGCAGCCCGCCGTCGGGTGCCGGGGTGAACTTCTCGGCGGTCAGCTCCGGCCGGCCGGCGTACCCCTGGGCCACGCCGGTCCCGCCCACGCACAGTTCCCCCACCTCGTCGGTGCCGCAGGGGCGCATCGCCGGGTCGTACACCTCCAGCGTGACCGTCGGGAGCGGCTTGCCGATCGGCACCGTGCCCCGGCTGTCCACCTCGTCGGCCGACGTCATCGGGTACAGGGCGGTGATCGAGGAGTTCTCCGTGCAGCCGTAGCCGTTGTAGAGGGTCGCGTCGGTGTGCGCCATGGCCTTGCGCAGGTGGGCGGGGGAGGGGAAGTCGCCGCTGAGCAGTACGATCCGGACGTTCCTCAGACACTCCGGCTCGTGGTCGACCAGCGCGTTGAACAGGCCGCACGGAAGACTGAGCACGGTCGCGCCCCGTTCCTCCACGGCCTCGCGCAGCACGGGGAGGGACGGCAGCCCGGGTGGCATCGGCAGCAGCGTGGCGCCGTGCAGGAGGGCGAGCCAGATCTCGATGGTCGAGGCGGCGAAGGAGAAAGCGGCCGACTGGGTCAGACCGTCCTGCGGGGTGATGTCGAGGGCGCCGTTGTGGGGGCCCAGCCGCGCCAGTCCGCGGTGCGCGATCCGGACGCCCTTGGGCTTCCCCGTGGAACCGGAGGTGTACATGAGGAACGCGGTGTCCTCCGGCCCGATGCCGAGGTCCGCGTCGCCGTCGTTCAGGCCCTCGCTCCGCCGCACCAGGTCGTGCAGTGCGAGTGCGCCCTCGCGGGCGCTGTGGGGAAGGCCGCCCGGGTCGTCGCAGACCACCAGTGACGTTCCGGCTTCGTGCAGGATGCGGCCGACGAACTCCGTGGGATGCCCGGGATCGAGCGGCACCACGCAGCCGCCGGCCTTGAGGGCCGCGAGCAGGACGGCGTAGAGGTCCAAAGACCGGCGCATGTGCACACCGATGCGGTCGCCTCTCGCCACCCCCTGGTCGACGAGATGACGTGCCATGCGGTTGGCCCGCCGGTTGAGCTGGTCGTACGTGACACGTTGCGTGCCCTGCGCCAGGGCTATGGCCCCGCTGTTGTCACGGACCGCTTCCTCGAACAGGGCGGTAAGGACGAGTGGGGGGCCCGATGATAAATGGGAGGGATTATTTTCCATTATCGCTGATCTCCTCGGCGTGCTGTCCGAAGGAATGGCTTCAGCGATCTCACTGGTGCGTTCTGCGAGAAACGCGAGCCGGGGTGGTGAATTCTTCAGCGTACGGTACGGAAATATGGTTTCCGCATGGAAACCGATGCTAATCACAAGTTGGCGACGATGTCAAACTCCTCTGGTTCGGGCCGAGTTGGGCGAACAATTCGGGTACGCCGTCCGCGGTCCCGGCCGGAAGGAATCGAGGCAGGAGACGCTTTCCCTCCCCTGGCGCAGGCCGGGCTGGTGCGATTGCTTGGTGCGACGGCTCCCCTGCGGAAGCCGCTTCGATGCCATCGAAGCGTTACGGTCGGCCGGCTCCCCACCGGCCATGGACTCCGGTACCCCCGGTTCGGAGGCCCACGCCCCTGATGGTGTCCTCAGGGCAACCATTTTTCCGGACCTGCCGCCGACTGCGACCACGACTGCGGCACCGTCTCCGACCGGTGGCCCGTCCGACGGCACGGCGGCGCTGCCCGGCGCGGTCCGGCGGCGTTCGGTCGTGTCATCGGCGTGGCCGCTTGATATCGTGGAACCCCCCCCACCGGTAACCCCGTACCGGAAAGCACCCATGACTCCACAAGACGGCTCGATGTCCCCCTGGTCCTCGGAACCCAGCCGTCTGGAGGCGGCCCTGACCCACCTGCAGTGCCTTCTGGTCGCACGGCGGTCACGCGCCAACCCCGAGGGTGTCAACTGGCACCAGTACGACGTCCTGGAACTGCTGCGGGTGCGGGGCTCCATGAGGCCCTCCGAACTGAGCGCCGCGCTCGACGTCTCCCGGCAGTCCACGTCGAAGGCCCTGCGGGTGCTCAAGGACCTGAACCTGGTGACCCAGAGGGCCTCGGGGGAGGACCGGCGCGAACTGAGCACCTCGCTCACCCCGGAGGGAGAGGCGTTCCTCACGCGGATCGCCCGGGGCCGCCAGGACATCGGCCAGCTCGCCGCCTCCGTTCTGACCGAGGGCGAGGGCGCCCTGTTCGCGGAGCTCTGCGAGAAGGTGGCCGCGGCCATGGAGGCGGAACCCGTACGGTGACTTCCACCGCACCCGTACGGTGACTTCCACCGCACCCGTACGGTGACTCCCGCCCGGCGCGCCATTGCCGCCCGGCGGGTCTCTCGTTGCGCCGAGTATGAGCAACGCACCCATTCTCGTTCTCGGTGCCCGCGGTTCGACCGGCCGCAGGGTCCTCGCCCGCTTGCGGGACGCCCACTGGCCGGTGCGGCCGGCCTCCCGCGGTACCGGCATCCCGTTCGACTGGAACGACGACACCACCTGGGAGCCGGTGCTGGCCGGGACCGAGCGCGTCTACCTGATGCTCCCGCACGAACTGCCGCTCAGGCAGGACTTCATCCGGTGCGCGGTCACGGCGGGCGTACGGCGGCTGGTCCTGCTCTCCAGCCGTGCCGTCGAGGAGATGGGGGACGACCGTCTGATGGCGGCCGAGCGGATGGTGCGCGACGCCGAGGCGGACTGGACCGTCGTACGGGCGGACTGGTTCAACCAGAACTTCGACGAGGGCGTCTTCCGCCAGGCGGTGCTCGACGGCACGCTGGCACTGCCGTTGGGGGAGTGCCGCCAGACGTTCGTCGACGCGGACGACATCGCCGCCGTGGCCGCCGCCGCCCTGACCGAGAAGGGCCACGCCGGCAGGACGTACGAGGTGACAGGACCCGACGCCCTGTCCTTCGCGGACGCTCTGGCCGTCATCGGGCACGCCACCGGCCTCCCCCAGGTCTTCCACGGCGACAACGACACCTACCGCGCCGCCCGCCTGGCAGAGGGCAGGTCGGCCGAGACCGTGGAGCGCGAGATCGGCGCGTACACGTCCCTGGCCGCCCTGGGCGACGCCCGGCCGTCGGACACGGTCCACCGGGTCACCGGCCGGCATCCGAAGACGTTCGAGACCTACGTGAGGGAGGCCGCCGCGTCGGGCGCCTGGGCGCGCACCCCGTGAGGCGCGTCCGCCGGAGACGCGGCGCCTCCGGCGGGGCCACGGCCGCTCGTCGCCGTGCCCGGCGGCGGCGATGCGGCAGGGGTTGTCCCGTCGGGCACCGGGGGCGGCCGGTCCGGGCGGGTGCCGCAGACCTCCACGCGGACCTGGGTCGTGGCGGGGGAGAGACGTGCCTCGAAGCCCCGGCCGGGGCAAGGGCGTGGGTGACGGCCGAGGAGACCGTGCGGCGCGCGCGTCGAGTCCGGGGACGCGCAGGAACTGCCCCGCGCTGTGCGGTCGACAGCGAACGGTGTCGTGCGGCGTGTTCCCGCTGGGGGCCGGTCGCGGCCGTTCCCCCTCAGGAGACCGCCGCCTCCTGGTACTGCCCCAGGTACCGGAACGCCCCGTCCGCGGCGCGGAACAGGAACATCGCGTCGTGGTTGTAGCCGTACCCCTGCTCGAACCGGACGGTCCTGGTGATGCCCCGGTACGTGATCTCGGGCATCCGGCGGGCGATCGCGCCCCGTTCCGTCAGCGCCGAGCCGTCCTCGGTGCAGGCCTGCGCCAGGAACATGACGGCGTCGTGGGCCTCCGCCGCGTACCAGCCGGGGTCGGTGCCGTAGCGGGCGCGGTAGGCCTTCGTGAAGGCGCGGGCGGCCGGGCGGGCCGTCGGGTCGGTGAAGGAGGTGACGAAGACCCAGCCGGTCGCGGCGGCGCCGGCCGAGGTGAGGAACCGCGGGGCGAAGGCGCGTTCCGTCGCCAGCCGGGCGCCGGTGAACCGGGCGCTGCGCAGCGCCGACGCGAGTCCGGCGGCCCGGTCCGCGTCGCCGGTGAAGACGACCGCGTCCGCGCGGGCGGACACCACCGCGGCGGCGAGAGCGGCGTGGTCGATCCTGCCGGCGGCGACACCGGTCACCGTCGCGTCGCGGCCGTTCCGCCGCAGCGCCTGCCCGGTCTGGTCGCACAGGGCCCAGGCGAAGTCGCCCTGCGCCCGGTCGTCCACGAGGAACGCCCTGCGGGCGTCGACGTGGTTGCTGAGGTAGCGGATGCAGGGGGCGGCGAGGAGCCCGTTCGTGACGCTCAGCGCCGCATGGCAGTGGAACACGCTCGTGTCGGTCGTCGCGCGCTGCGTGTCGACGCCCACCGACACCGACACGACGGGCATCACCGCCTTGGTGTACGTGACCTCGGACGCGAGGAAGCAGGCGTCGGTGGTGGGGCCCAGCACGGCGAGGACGTCGGCGTCCTTCGCCAGCCGACCGGCCAGCTCATCGGCCCGCTTCGGGTCGCCGCCGTCGTCGTACGTCCGCAGCTTCAGCCGGAAGGGGTGGTCGCTCCCGGCGTTGATCTGCTCGACGGCCAGCCGGGCCGCCTCCAACTGGGCCTTCCCGGTCTCCTTCCGGGCGCCGGTCAGATCGCCGTGGAACGCCACGACCAGCTCGGGACGCGGACGGACGGTCCCGGACGGCCCCGACGCCGGCCGGGTGCTCCACCACCAGGCCCCGCCACCGCCCGCCGCCAGCACGCCCGCCGTCGATCCGAGGAGCAGGAAGCGGCGGCGGCCGACGGCGCGGGCGGGGGGCCGGGGGGCCGTGACGGCCGTCAGCGTCGCGGCCTCCGGTGAGGGTGACACCGTGTCCGGCGGCGGCACGGCCAGCGGCACCCGGGTCGGCTCGATCGCGCCGATGGCGAGCACGGCGGCGGAACGGTCGTTGATCAACCGGGTGACCGGCGAGGGCAACCAGTCCGACCGCTCGGCGGAACCGGCTTCCGTCCCTCCCGCTCCTTCCCCGAGCGCCTCGCGCAGGCGCGCGAGACCGGGACGGCCGGACGGATCCTTGTGCAGACAGGCTCTCAGCACGGGTGCCAGAGCGTCCGGGACCGCCGCCGGGTCCGGTTCGTCGTAGACCGTGCGCAGCAGCATGCCGGCCGCCGCGCCGTCGCCGAACGGCCGTACCCCGGTCGCGGCGAACGCCAGCACGCACCCCAGCGAGAACACGTCGCTGGGCGGGCCGATCTCGCCGCCCCGGGCCCGTGCCTGCTCCGGCGACAGGAAGCCGGGCGAGCCGACGATCACGCCGCTGGAGGTGAGCGCGGTGGCCTCCGGCGCGCGGGCGATCCCGAAGTCGATCAGCCGTGGCCCGTCCGGGGCCAGCAGGACGTTGCCCGGCTTCACGTCGCGGTGCACGAGACCGGCCCCGTGCACCGCCTCCAGCGCCTCGGCGAGCCGCACGCCCAGCACCCGCACCGAGGCGAGCGGCAGCGGCCCGAAGGTGTCCACCGTCTCGGCGAGCGAGGGCCCCGGTACGTACGGGGTCGCCAGCCACGGCGTCTCCGCGTCGGCGTCCGCGTCCAGCAACGGGACCACCCAGCGGCTGTCCACCTGCCGGGCGGCCTCCACCTCACGGTGGAAACGGGCCCGGAAGCCCGTCCCGTCGGCGTACGAGGAACGGACCGTCTTCACCGCGGCGATCGCCCCGCCCGGCGCGCGGGCCAGGAAGACCACGCCCATGCCGCCGGCGCCCAGTCGGCGCAGCAGGCGGTAGCGGCCGATCCGGGACGGGTCGCCGGTCCGCAGCGGCTCCATCAGACGGGCTCCATCAGACGGTGAGCGGCGCGGGACCGTCGTACACGAAGTCGCCCTGCGCGACCCGCCAGAGGTAGCCGCCGTTGCCGTCGATGACCACCAGGCCGATCAGGCCCTTCTGCTCGAAGGCGAACGGTTTCGTGATGCCCTCGTACTTCCCCGCCCGCACGGCCGCGAGCAGGTTCGCCCGGGTGCGCTTCTTCGCCGGCAGCCCGGACAGGGCCTTCAGCAGCATCCCGGTCACGTCGTAGGCCTCCGCCGCGTACCGGGGCGGAGCCTCCTCGAAGCGCTCGCGATAGGCGGCGGCGAACTTCCTCGCCTCGGGCTTGCGGGCCGCGTCGATGACCGGGGCCACCATCACCCAGCCCTCGGCCGCCTCCTGGGCCTGCGTCAGGAACCGCGCGTCGAGCAGCGCCGGGCCGGACACCCGCGCACCCGCGAAGGCGCGTTCCCGCAGTGTCGCGGCGATCAACGCCCCCCGGTCGGGCAGGCCGGCGAAGAACACGGAGTCGGCGCCGGCGGAGAGCACCCCGTCCACGGCGTTGCCGAAGTCGCGGCGCATCGCGCTGACCACTTCCGGAACCGGCGGCTGCCGCGCGTTGCCGAGCTGCGTGCTGAGGGAAGTGCCCAGGTCCGTGGCGTAGTTGCCGGCCGGACGGTCGACGACGAGGCCGACCTTGCGCGAACCGGCTCTTCCGCGAAGGTAGTTGCTCGCGTACACGGCGAGCACCGAGTCGGGCAGCCGTCCGAGCAGGAACGAGCGGTACCCCTGGAGGACGAGGCTGACACTGCCGGGGGACACGGCGACGACCGGCAGCAGTGCGGCATCGTACTTCGCGAGCGCCGCCTGCGCCGTGGCGTCGGTGGTCGGGCCGACCACGGCGAGGACCGCCGGATCGTCCGTGAGCTCCGCGGCGAGCCGGGCCGAGGCCGCCGGATCGCCCGCGTCGTCGACGGCCCTGACCTTCACGGTGAACGGGGCGTCGTCGCGCGCGTTGAACTCCGCGACGGCCAGCCGCAGTCCGCGCTCCTGGGCCTTGCCCGTCTCCCGCTGCGGGCCACTGAGGTCACCGTGCAGCACGACGGTGTGCACCGGGCGGCGCGAGGACGCGGTGCCGGCAGGGCCGTCGCTTCCCGGACGGCCGTCCCGGGCGGCCGTCCACCACGCTCCGCCCCCGCCCGCCGCCAGCGCCACGACCCCACCGGCGAGCAGCAGGAAGCGGCGCCGGCCGGCCGGACGGGCGTCCTGCGGCTCCGGCGCGCCGGACGTCTCACGCGTGTCGGGCTCCTCCGACCCCGGGGCGGCCGACGCGTCGGCCGGCGCCAGCGTGTGCTCGATGTCCGGCAGCGCGAGCGCGGCGGCCGAGCGCTCGGCGATCATCCGGGCGACCGGCTCGGGCAGCCAGTCGGCCGCCTCCCCGTCCCGGGGAGCGTCGTCGGCCGCCAGTTCCCGCACCAGTTCCCCGGCGGCCGGCCGCCGGTCCGGATCCTTCTCCAGGCAGCGGCCCAGCACCCCGAGCAGGCCCGCGGGCACCCCGTCGAGGTCCGCCGGATCGTGCACGGCCCGGTACAGCAGGGCGTCGACCGTCCCGCTGCCGAACGGCGCCCGGCCGGTCGCCGCGAACGCCAGGACGCACCCGAGGGAGAACACGTCGCTCGCCGGGCCGATGCCGTCCCCGCCGCCGCCCCCGGCCTGCTCGGGCGACAGGTAGCCGGGCGTGCCGACCACCATCCCGGTCGCCGTCAGCGACCGGTCCTCCGGGGCCCGGGCGATGCCGAAGTCGATGAGCCGCGGCCCGTCGTGGGCGATCAGCACATTGCCCGGCTTCAGGTCCCGGTGGACCAGCCCGGCCCGGTGCACCTCGCCCAGCGCCTCGGCCAGCCGGGCGCCGAGCAGCCGCAGCCCGCGCTCCGCCAGGGGCCCGTACGCCGTCACCGCCTCGCCCAGCGACGGGCCGGGCACGAAGGCCGTCGCCAGCCACGGTGCCTCGGCGTCCGGGTCGGCGTCCACCAGCGGCACCGCCCAGGGACTGTCCACCCGCCGGGCCACCTCGACCTCGCGGCGGAACCGCTCCTTGAAGCCCGGCTCCTCGGCGTACTCCGCGAGCAGGACCTTCAGCGCCACCAGCACGCCGCCGGGCGTGCGCGCCAGGTAGACCACGCCCATGCCTCCGGCGCCGAGCCGCCCGAGCAGGCGGTGGTCCGCGATACGTGCGGGATCGGACGAACGCAGCGGCTCCATCAGCTCTTCCCCCCGAGCTCGAACTTCACGCGGTCGAGCATCGCGGCGGTGGCGTGCGACGCGTACTGGTTCAACTCGGCGTTCGAGTAACCCGCGGCGCCCTTCACCGACACCGCCAGGGTCACCGTGCCGAGCCGGGTGACGTACCAGCGGTACGGCTGCTCGTTGCCCCCGGTGACATACGAACCGATCTCCACGACCTGGTCGTCGGCGTAGGTGTTGTCGCCCTGGCCGTAGGGAATGGCGGCGGACATGAGTCCGGAGATCCGCTCATCGGTACGGACCTGCTGCTCCCGGCAGCGCAACGGCTCCTCCAGCGTGACGGCCAGCTGCTCGTCGGCGTCGCGGACCGTGGCGTGCACGGTGACCGCCGCGGTCACCTTGATCTCGCCCTTGCCCGCGGTGCCGGGAAGCTCGCTGTAGCGGGACCGGGAGGCCAGGACATCCCCGGGGAGCGCCCGCCGCTCCCACCGGCACCGTTCGTCGAGCACGGCGACGGTGCCCGGGGCGCTCGCCGCCGGCCGCTGGGCCCGGAAGCCCGCGCCCCACGCCTCCGGCTCCAGCGCGACCGCCTCCGCCAGCGCCTCGGCCTGCCGTTTCGTCCGGGGCACCCGGGCGGGGTCCGCCTCGAACGGCGTCAGCGACGTCGTGTCGCCACCCGAGGAGGACGGAGACGCGGCGGCCGAGGCGGCGCCGGACGCGGCCGCGGACCGGGAGGACGCCGAGGGGCTCGGCTCGGCCGCCTCGTCGTCGGCCCCGGAACCGCAGCCGCCGAGCACGAGGGCCGCCCCGGCCATCGCCGCTCCGACCCGCCATGGCCAAGCTGCCCTGCGCCCAACGCAGTTGCTGTCCATCCCGCCCCCTTCGCCGGCCCCCGCCTCGCGTGCGGTGATCGTACAGAGGGACATACGGTCGCGGCGGGCGGTTCCGCGAACAGCGGGGAACAGCGGGGAACAGCGGGGAACAGCGGGGAACAACACGGGACAGCAGGGGCGCGGAGTCAGCGCGCGTCGGGCCCGGCCCCGCCGACACGTCCCGACGACCGTTTCGCCACCCGCGCCAGGTGCCCCGCGAACACCGCCTCCGCCTGCGGGGTCAGCGTCCGCAGCGCCACCAGCGCCGTGATGGCCACGTCGCACAGTTCGCCCCGCACGTCCTCCCACGTGTGGCTGACGCCCTTGCGGGGGTTCTGGCCGGTCGCGCCGATGACCGCCTGCGCGGCCTCGCCGACCTCCTCCGACAGCTTCAGGACGCGCAGCAGCACGGCCTCCCGGCCGGTGACCGGCTGAGTGGCGTCGAGCCAGGCCCACAGGGCGTCGACGGTGCCCCAGAGATCCGTCCCGGCGGAGGGGGAGGCGCCGGCCGAGGGGGAGGCGGAGGCGGGCGGGTGCGGGGGCCGCGGGGCGTCCGGGTGACTGTCGTCCATGGACGCAGCCTGCCCAGCACGGTCTTCTCCCGAACAACGGCGCCGGTCCGGGCGTTCACTCCTCGAACAACGCCTCCTGCTCGCCCTCCTCGCGCCGCCGCAGCCGCTTGGTGCGCAGGCCCACGACGACCGCGGTGGCCGCCGCCGTCACGCCCAGGGCCGCCGGGACCATCCAGCTCCGGTTGACCGTGTGGCCGAGGGTGTGGTCCAGGGAGAGGCGGCCGGGGCCCGTGACGGCGAGGCCGGCGGCGGTCAGGCCGAGGGAGGCCGCGTGCTCGTAGCCGCCGCTCTGCGCGAAGAAGCCGTTGGGCACGTGGACCGCGGAGGCGCCGGTCATCGCGCCGGCCGCCGCGGCTCCCGCCGCGGGGGTGGCCAGGCCCAGCGCGAGGAGCGCGCCGCCGCCGGCCTCCGCCAGGCCCGCCGCCGTGGCGCTCGCCTTGCCCGGCGCGTACCCGACGGACTCCATGAACTGGCCGGTCCCTTCCAGGCCGTGGCCGCCGAACCAGCCGAACAGCTTCTGCGCGCCGTGCGCCATCAGCACCCCGCCGGTTCCCAGCCGGAGCAGCAGCAGGCCCAGATCACGTCGGTCGTAGCAGGTCACGATGACTCCCGGAGAGATGAGCGGACGAGGGGGTGGGCGCACGGGCGGCGGGCGGACGACGGGAACGACCCCCTTCCGCGTATCCACCGTGGCACCCCGCACACCCGACCGCCCCGCCCCGGCGGCCGTTCGGGTGGCGGGGCGGTCGGGCGCGGTGTCCCTCACCAGGTGGCGGTCGCCGCCCGTTCCGTCAGCGTGATCCTCCCCGCGTCGATCGTCGCCAGCCGCGGTGCCCGCCGGGCGATCGACGAGTCGTGGGTGACCATGACGAAGGTCAGCCCGTACTCGTGCCACAGCCCTTCCAGCAGGCCCATGATGTCGTCGCGGGTGCCCTCGTCGAGGTTGCCGGTGGGCTCGTCGGCGAGCAGCACCTTCGGCTTCTTGACCAGCGCGCGGGCGATCGCCACGCGCTGCTGCTGGCCACCGGAGAGTTCGGCGGGGGCGTGGCCGAGACGCTCGCCGAGCCCGACCGAGCGCAGCGCCTCCGCCGCCCGCTCGCGCCGCTCCGCGGGTCCGACCCCGAGCGGCACCAGGGCCGTCTCCACGTTCTCCTGCGCGGTCAGCGTGGGGATGAGGTTGAACGACTGGAAGATGATGCCGATCTTCTCGGCGCGCATCCGGGTCAGCTTCGCCTCGCTGATGCGGGCGAGGTCCACGCCGTCCAGTTCGACGCTGCCCTCGGTCGGCCGGTCGAGCGCGCCGATCATCTGGAGCAGCGTCGACTTGCCGCCGCCGGTGGGGCCCTGGATGACGAGCTGGTCGCCGTCCTCGATGGTCAGGTCGACGCCACGCAGTGCCTCGACCGTCTCCTTGCCGCGTGTGTAGCGCTTGGTGACGCCGGTGAGCTGGTACATGAGGGTTTCTCCGTAGGGAAGATGACGAAGACGTCGGCGGGTCAGGAAACGCTGCGCAGGGCGTCCGCCGGGCGCATCCGGGAGGCGCGCCAGCCGCCCATGGCGCCGGCGATCAGTCCGCCGGCGACCGCGAGGCCCACCGCGAGGGCGACCGTGGTGAGGGAGACGGGCGCGGACAGCGCGATCTCCATCGTGCCGCCGGCGGCCTGCCCGCCGGGGCCGCCGCCTCCGGGGCCGCCGCCCATCCCGCCGCCGGTGCCGCCGAGTTCCGCCGTCAGCGTCGGGCTGATCGCGGTCACCGTGTACGCCGCCGCGAGGCCGAGCGCGATGCCGAGGACGCCGCCCAGCAGGCCGTTGACCATGGACTCGCCGACCACCTGCCGGGTGACCCGGCGGCTCGGCCAGCCCAGTGCCTTCAGCGTGCCGAACTCCCGCACGCGCCGGGACACGGCGGAGGAGGTGAGCAGCGCGGCCACCAGGAACGCCGCGGCCAGCACCGCGACCGACAGCCACTTGCCGACGCCGGCCGCCAGGTCCGAGGCGGTGGAGAGGGAGCCGGAGACGGTGTCGGCGAGGTCGGCGGAGGTCGTCACGGTCGTACCGGAGATGTTCTTCTGGATGGCCGCCTTGACGGAATCGATCTGCTGCGAGTCGGTCGCCTTGACGTAGATCGTGGTGACCTGGCCGGCCGCGTCGGCGAGCGTCTGGGCCTGCTTCAGCGGCAGGTAGACATCGGTCGTGGACTCGCTGCTCTCGGGGGTGGCGAGGCCGATGACCTTGTACTTCGTCCCGGAGATGGTCAGCGTCGAGCCGACCTCGTACGCGTTCTCCTTGGCGTACGACGTGCTGACGACCGCGACCTTGGCGTTGCTCTGCGCCGAGGTGAAGGTCACGCCGGAACTGATCGCGGAGCCGGCCAGCGGGCCGAGGTCCTGTTCGCCCACGTCGACGCCGGCGACGGAGTAGGAGTTGACGTCGAAGGAGGCGCCGCCGCCCTGCACCTGGGGTGCGGCGGTGCTGCCGCCGCCCCCGCCGGGGCCGCCCTGCCCCTGGGCCTGGCCGCCGGCCGAACTCTCCGCCTTGCCCTGTGTGAAGGAGCCGTCGACCTTGGTGACGTTCAGGGTGAGGGCGCCGACCGCGCTCGCCACCCCCTTCTGTCCGGCGACCTCGGCCACCAGCGAGGACTTCAGGGCCTGACCTCCCTGCGTCATCACCCGGTCCGAACTCTGCTCGGAGTCCTCGTCGTCGTCGGACTTCGCGTCGAACTCGAATCTGGGGCCGCCGGAGCTGTCCCCGGTGGGCGCCGTCCGGGCCTTGGTGACGGTCATGTCGGTGCCGAGGCCGTACAGCGACTGGAGGACCTTGTCCTGTGCCTGCGTCATGCCGGCCGACACCGAGTTGACGGTGATGACCAGGGCGATACCGAGCGCCAGACCCAGGGCGATGACCAGGGCGGCCTTCTTGCGCCGGCCCAGCTCGCGCTTGAGATAGATGCCAAACATCCCGTTCCTCAGAGGTTCTTGGCGCCCGCTGTGGGCGCGGCCTCAAACTAGGGAGGAACCTTTGAGCGACCCTGGGTGGGGGATGTGGGGAAGCTGGGAAAACGCTTCCGAGACCGAATCTTCATCCGGACCGCCGTGGTGCGGTGACCTCGTGGTGCGGTGACCCCGTGGTGTGGCAGCCGTTCCGCGGTCCGGTGCGCACCTCGCGGGTATCACGCGAGGTCCACCCCCCTCCGGTGCCGCGGAACGGCTGCCGTCCCCCCTCGGTGTGGTCGGCGGGAGTCCGGTCCCCCAACTGTGAAGCTCTTGTGGAGGAGATGCCGAGCCTACTTCTCCTACCGGCGCTTATGGTGCGGAATGCTCAAGTCCATTTGTGCAGGTTGAGGGTTCACTCGCCTCCCGGGGGCCACGGCCGTCGGCGGTCGTGCGGAGTCCGGCGTCCCGCGGTGCGCGCGGGCGGACCCTGACGGACCGTCGTGCGGCCCGTCGCGCGGCCCGCCGTCCGGAATGCCTCCCTCCGTCATCCGACTGTCGTGTACCTGCCCACCTGAGGCCGCTCCCCGGTCGTCCCCGGCCACTCCAATGCCTCCTGGACACACCGTCAGGGGAGGACCGGATGACACCCGCAGCACACCCGTCCCAGCACGCCCCCGAGTTCCGCGAGGCCGCCCGCCGGCTCGGCCGCCGCCGCTTCCTCACCGTGACCGGCGCCGCCGCCGCGCTCGCCTTCGCCGTGAACCTGCCGACCGCGGGCACCGCGGCCGCCGCCGAACTCGAACCCGCCCGGATCACCGACGACCCCTTCACCCTCGGCGTCGCCTCCGGCGATCCCCTGCCCGGCTCCGTACTCCTGTGGACGCGCCTCGCGCCCGCCCCCTACCAGCCCGACGGCGGACTGCCCGCCCGACGCGTCGCCGTCCGCTGGGAACTGGCCCACGACGAGAACTTCCGGCGCGTCGTCAGACGCGGCACCGTCACCGCCCACCCCGAGTTCCACCACACCGTCCACGTCGAGGTCCCCCACCTCGCCCCGGACCGCGTCTTCCACTACCGCTTCCGCGTCGGCGACTGGACCAGCCCGGCCGGCCGCACCCGCACCGCGCCCGTCTCCCGCGCCCGGGTGTCGGAGCTGAAACTCGCCGCCGTCTCCTGCCAGGCGTACGCCGACGGCTACTACACCCCCTACGCCCACCTCGCCCAGGACGACGTCGACGTCGTCTTCCACCTCGGGGACTACCTCTACGAGTACGCCGTCAACGCGACCGGCAACCACCGCAACTACACCGACCGCACCCTGCCCGCCCTGTTCGACCACGAGACGGTGACCCTGGAGGACTACCGCCTGCGGTACGCCCTCTACAAGTCCGACCCCGACCTCATCGCCGCGCACGCCGCCCACCCCTTCGTCGTCACCTGGGACGACCACGAGACCGAGAACAACTACGCCGGCGACACCCCCGAGAACACCGTCCCGCCGGAGGAGTTCCTGCTGCGCCGCGCCTCCGCCTACCGCGCCTACTGGGAGAACCAGCCGCTGCGCCGCCCCCAGCTCCCCGACGGACCCGACATGCGGCTGTACCGCCGCCTGCACTGGGGCGACCTCGCGCAGTTCGACGTCCTCGACACCCGCCAGTACCGCTCGGACCAGGCCTACGGCGACGGCGCCCAGCTCCCCGGCCCCGACATCGACGACCCCGCCCGCACGATGACCGGCGCGACGCAGGAACGGTGGCTGCTCGACGGCTGGCAGGCCTCCCGGGCACGCTGGAACGTGGTCCCCCAGCAGGTCACCTTCTCCCAGCGCAAGCTCGACCTGAACCCGGTCGCCAAGCTGTCCATGGACGCCTGGGACGGCTACCGCGCCTCCCGCCGCCGCGTCCTGGACGGTGCGAAGGCCGCCGGCGTCGACAACCTCATGGTCCTCACCGGCGACGTGCACGTCGGGTACGCCTTCGACATCAAGGACGACTTCGACGACCAGGCCTCCCGCACCCTCGGCACGGAGATCGTCGCCACGTCGATCACCAGCGGCCGGGACGGCGCCGACCGGCCCGCCAACTGGACCACCTACACCACCGCCAACCCGCACCTGCGGTTCTACAACGGCCGGCGCGGCTACGTGACCGTCGCCCTCGGCCGCGACCTCGCCCGCGCCGACTTCAAGACCGTCCCCTACGTCACCCGGCCGGGCGCCCCGGTCACCACCGCCGCCTCCTTCGTCACCGAGGTCGGCGACCAGGGGCTCAAGCCCGCCTGAGTCAGGAGGCCGGCGGCGGCCAGGCGTCACCCCAGTCGGCGTCCCGCGCCGCCTTGTAGAGGTCGCCGTGCCGCTTCGTCACCGTCGTCCGCGTCAGCCGCTCCTCGGCCTCGCACAGGTCGAGGAGCACCTGGCCCTTGCGGATCTGGGGCCGCCGCACCACCCGGGACGGAGCCGGGGCGACGGGGAAACGCGCGGCCGCCACATAGCCGAACTTCTCGTCCTCGTACGGCAGTGAGCCGCCCTTGACCTGCCGGTGCAGGGACGAACGGCTCACCCGCGCCGAGAAGTGGCACCAGTCCTGGCCGGGGACGATCGGGCAGGCGGCGCTGTGCGGGCAGGGGGCGGCGATCCGGAAGCCGGCCGCGATCAGCCGGTCCCGGGCCTCGATGATCCTGGCGTAGCCGTCCGGCGTGCCCGGCTCGACGATCACCACCGCCTGCGCGGCCGAGGCGGCGGCGTCCACCAGGGCGGCACGGTCGGCGGCGGGCAGCTCGTTGAGCACGTACGAGACGGTGACCAGGTCGGTCGCCTCCAGGGTCAGCGCCGAGCCGATCCGGGCCCGCTGCCAGCGCACCTGCTCCAGGGCCGGGTTCGACGCCGCGAGCTCGCGGCCGACGGCCAGGGCGGGCTCCGCCCAGTCCAGCACCGTCACCGGACGCCGGCCCGGCCAGGTCGCGCCGACCGCCCAGGTCGCCGCGCCCGTCCCGCCGCCCACGTCGACATGGCTGCCGGGCGTCCAGTCCGGCACGGCGTCCGCGAACGCCCCGAGCGCGGAGCGGACCGCCTCGAAGGTGGCCGGCATGCGGTACGCGGCGTACGCGGCGACGTCCGCGCGGTCGCGGAGGATGGGGGCGTCGGTCGGGGTCGCCCCGCGGTAGTTCGCGATGAGCCGCTCCACGGCCTGACCGGCCTGCCGGGCCGGAAGCCCGTCGAGCAGCTCACGGAGGGCGTCCGCCGGAGATACGGGGTCGTTCACCCACGAATTCTAAGCGCGGCCCACTTGTCCGGACGCCCACCCGGGGCTCCGCCCCGGACCCCGCCGGGGGACTCCGCCCCCGGACTCCCGGCTCACGCCCACCCGCCACCCGGCTCGGTCACTCGAGAACCGCGCGCTTGAGACGCGTGCCCGCCGCCGCGCGGGGCGCGCTGTCCGGCTCCCGTCGCCGCGGATGCACCGTGTTGGCCAGCAGCACGAGGAACGTGTCCGTCGCCGGGTCGAGCACCAGCGACGTCCCGGTGAACCCCGTGTGCCCCGCCGCCCCCCTCCCCGCCAGCTCCCCCATGAACCACGCCTGGTCCACCGCGAAGCCCAGGCCGGGCGGCGTCAGCAGCAGCTCCACGAAGTCGGGCCCGAGGATCCGCGCGGGCCCGTACGCGCCCCCCGCCAGCAACGCCCGGCAGAACACCGCGAGATCACGCCCGGTCGAGAACAGCCCCGCGTGACCCGCCACGCCGCCCAGCGCCCACGCGTTCTCGTCGTGCACCTCGCCCCGCAGCGGCCCCCGGTCCACCTTTCCCCACGGCCGCCGCTGGTCCTCCGTGGCGGCCGCGCCGGGGCACGGCCCGAAGCGCGTGGCCGCCATGCCCAGCGGACGGGTGATCCCGTCGTGGATCAGGACGTCGAGCGTCCGGCCGGTGAGCCGTTCGAGGAGCTGCTGCAGGAGCAGCATGTTCAGGTCCGAGTAGACGTACGCACCGGGCTCGCCCGCCGGCGCCTCCTCCCGCAGCAGCTCCAGCCGCCCGGCGTCGTCGGCGCAGTCGTACAGGGGCAGCTCGGGCCGCAGCCCCGAGGTGTGGGTGAGGAGCCTGCGCACGGTGATGTCGTGGGCGGCGGCCGCCCGGAAGTCGGGCAGGTACGCCCCCACGCGCGCGTCGATGCCCAGCGTGCCGCGCTCGATCTGCTGCACCGCGGCCACGGCCGTGAACAGCTTGGTGAGGGACGCCAGGTCGAAGGGCGTGTCGACGGTCATCGGGACGCGGGACGCGGGCGGCAGTTCCACACCGGCGTCGGCCTCCCGGTCGTAGCCGGCGTAGCGGACCGCCCAGCCCGCCGCCTCCTGCACGGCGATGACGGGCCCGCGCCCGGCGACCACGACGACACCGGCCGCCCAGGGCCGTTTCCCGGTGGTCAGTCCGTGGACCTCGCGCACGAGGCGACGCAGCTCCTCGGGGTCGAGCCCGGCTCGTTCCGGGGTGTCGACCCGCAGTCTCGGCGCGCTCAGCTGTCCTCTCCCACTTCCGGCCCCGTACGGGCGGAAAGCCCCGTGCCGGGACCTTCGTCCGGTGCCCCCGCCTCCTGCGTGTCCTGCGTGTCCTGCGTGTTGTTCCAGGGACGGCACATTCCCACGAAGCAGGCCACCGCCACCACCGCGGCCACCAGCTGGACCACGGCCATCGGGACCGCCGTCTCCTCGCCGGCGACACCGACGAGCGGGGAGGCGACCGCGCCGATCGCGAAGGAGGTGGTCCCCAGGAGCGCGGAGGCGGACCCGGCGGAGTGACGGACCCGCAGCAGCGCGAGGGTCTGCGCGTTGGGCAGGGCGACGCCCATCGCGGACATGAGCACGAACAGGGCGGCCGCCACCGGCACCAGCCCCACCGCGCCGAACACGCCCGTCGCCATCAGCAGCAGCGCGGTCGCCGCCAGCACGACGACCCCGAGACCGGCGGCCAGCACCCGCTCCAGCCGGACCCGTCCGACCAGCACCCTGCCGTTGACCTGCCCGACGACGACCAGCCCGATCGAGTTCACGCCGAACAGCAGACTGAACGTCTGCGGCGACGCGCCGTAGATCTCCTGGATCACGAACGGCGACGCCGAGATGTACGCGAACAGCGCGGCGAACGCGAAGCCGCCGGTCAGCAGATAACCGGCGAAGAGCCGGTCGGCGAGCAGCCCGCGCATCGAGCGCAGGGCCTCCCCGACACCGCCGGAGTGACGCGCGGGGGCCGGGAGCGTCTCGGGCAGCCTCGCCGCGACGACGGCGGCCAGCAGGACGCCCACGGCGGTCAGGACCACGAACACCCCCCGCCAGTCCGTCACGCGCAGGATCTGCCCGCCGATCAGCGGCGCCACCACCGGGGCGGTGCCCGAGATCAGCATCAGGGTGGAGAAGAAGCGGGCCATGGCCACGCCGTCGTACAGGTCGCGCACCATGGCCCGCGCGATCACGATCCCGGCCGCGCCCGCCAGGCCCTGCGCCAGCCGGAAGACGACCAGCAGTTCCACGGTCGGCGCCAGCGCGCACAGCGCGGTCGCCACGACGTACACGGCGAGCCCCGCGAGCAGCGGGCGGCGGCGGCCCCAGCGGTCGCTCATCGGGCCGACCACCAGCTGCCCCAGCGCCATCCCGGCCAGGCACGCGGTCAGCGTGAGCTGCACGGTCGCGGCGGGCGCGCGCAGCGCGTCGGTGACCTCCGGCAGCGAGGGCAGGTACATGTCCATGGCCAGCGGGGGAGTGGCGGTCAGCCCGCCCAGCAGCAGGGTGACCAGCAGCCCCGCCCGACGCCGCGCCCGCGGCGGCGCCCCCCGCCCGGCCCCGGCCGCCCTCGACACGTCCGGTATCGCCCCACCCTCGGGCATGTGGCCCCTCCCTCTGCGACGTCTGCGCCACCTATGCTCTCAGCTCGTACGGACTGCTGGGACGGCACGAGGGTGGGCGCATGACGACGGACACGGTGCGGTGGGGGATTCTGGCGACCGGCGGGATAGCCGCCGCGTTCACCGCGGACCTGATCGATCTGCCGGACGCAGAGGTGGTCGCGGTCGCGTCCCGCACCGAGGACTCGGCGCGGGCGTTCGCCGAGCGCTTCGGGATATCCCGGGCGTACGGCGACTGGGAGACGCTGGCCAAGGACGCGGACATCGATGTCGTCTACGTGGCCACCCCGCACTCCGCGCACCGCGCCGCCGCCGGGCTCTGCCTGGAGGCCGGCCGCAACGTGCTGTGCGAGAAGCCGTTCACGCTGAACCTGCGCGAGGCCGCCGAACTCGTCGAGCTGGCCCGCGACAACGGGCGCTTCCTGATGGAAGCCATGTGGATGTACTGCAACCCCATGGTCCGCCGCCTGAAGGACCTCGTCGACGACGGCGCGATCGGCGAGGTGCGGACCGTGCAGGCCGACTTCGGCCTGGAGGGCCCCTTCCCGCCCTCGCACCGGCTGCGCGATCCCGCGCAGGGCGGCGGCGCGCTCCTCGACCTGGGCGTCTACCCGGTCTCCTTCGCCCACCTGCTGCTGGGCGAGCCCTCGGGCGTCTCCGCGCAGGCCGTGCTCTCCGCCGAGGGCGTCGACCTCCAGACGGCGGCCGCCCTGTCCTGGGACTCGGGCGCGCTGGCCGCACTGCACTGCTCCCTGGCCGGCGGCACCGGCACCACCGCCTCGGTCACCGGCTCGCGGGGCCGCATCGACATCCCCGCGGGTTTCTTCCATCCCGACCGCTTCGTCCTGCACCGGGCCGGCCGCGACCCGGAGGAGTTCACCGCCGACCCGGCCGACGGACCCCGTACGACGATGCAGCACGAGGCACGCGAGGTGATGCGGGCGCTGCGGGCCGGGGAGACCGAGTCCCCGCTCGTCCCGCTCGACGGCACCCTCGCCGTGATGCGGACCCTGGACACCGTCCGCGAGCGGATCGGCGTGCGGTACCCGGGGGAGTAGCGGCCCCGCGGGCGGAGCCGACGGGACCGGCAGGCGAGACGGCCCGTCTCATGCTCTTGGTACGGTCGTCCCATGGTCACCCAGCCCGGAAAGCCGGCCCCCGACACCACCCGCCGCAGCGAGCGGTCCCGGCGCGCGATCTACGACGCCGCGCTCGCCCTGGTGGCGGAGGTCGGCTATCCCAGGACCACCGTCGAGGGCATCGCCGCCCGGGCCGGCGTCGGCAAGCAGACCATCTACCGCTGGTGGGACTCGAAGGCCGACGTCCTGCTGGAGGCGTTCCTCGACCTCGGCTCACAGGCCTCCCGGGAGGCGGGCGGGGAACCGTACGCCATCCCGGACACCGGCGACCTCGCCGCCGACCTGAAGGCCGTGCTGCGGGCCACCGTCGACCAGCTGACGGACCCCCGCTTCGAGGCGCCGTCCCGGGCCCTCGCCGCCGAGGGCGTGGTCGACGAGGAGGTCGGCCGCCGGTTCACCGCCCAGCTCCTGGAACCCAACCTCCAGCTGTACGCCGACCGGCTGCGCGCCGCCCAGCGGGCCGGCCAGGTCCGTCCCGAGATCGATCCGCGCATCGCCCTGGAGTTCTTCGTCTCGCCGCTGGCCCAGCGCTGGCTCCAGTACACGGGCCCGATCTCCTACGAGTACACCGACACCCTCGTCGACTACGCGCTGTACGGCCTCGCGCCCCGCTGACCCCGTCCGTCCCCATGGGCGACATCGGTACCGCTCGTCCCACCTGCCCCTTTTGGGGGTCGGGACCCCCGATGCGCCGGAAGGTGGGACCATAGGGCATGCTGTCCGCACCACAGCGAGGCGAGGGGATAGATGAGCGCGGAGTTCGGCGGCCGGACCGGCAGGCAGGGCAGGATCTCCCAGTGGCTGAGGGGACGCCGCTCCAAGGAGGCCGCCGGCGACGGCGGCCGTGAGGGCCTGCTGCTCGCCGCCGCCGGGGCGGGACTGCCGCTCGCGCCCGCCGCCCACCCCGTCTCCGGCTACCGCTGCTCCTGCGACCGCGTCGGCTGCCCGACGCCCGGCCGGCACCCCCTCTCCTTCGCCTGGCACACGCAGTCCACCACCGACCGCGCCCAGATCGAGCGCTGGGCCCGGCACCAGCCCGAGGCCAACTTCGTCACCGCGACCGGCACGACCCACGACGTCCTCGACGTCCCTCTGGAAGCCGGCCGCGAGGCCCTGGAGCGGCTGCTCGGCGCAGGCGTCGAGGTCGGCCCGGTCGCCGAGAGCGACGACGGCCGCATGCTGTTCTTCACCCTCACCCGCGGCACCCCCGAGGACGAGGACGAGTGGTGGCCCTGCGAGCTGGACTGCCACCCCGAGACGATGGACGAGCACCCCGGCCTGCGCTGGCACTGCCGGGGCTCCTACGTCCTGGTCCCCCCGTCCCGCCTCCCCGGCGACGACGGCCAGTCCGTGCACTGGCTCCGCGGCCCCGAACACCCGCTGCCCGACCCGCTGACCCTGCTGGAGCCCCTGACGGACGCCTGCGCCAAGTTCGCGGGCGAGGACCAGGCGACGGCGAACTGGCCCACCCGCCACTGAGCCGGGCTGGCGCCGCTACTCCCCCTTGGCCGCCGTGAGCCCTTCGACCCGGCTCACCAACGACACCTTCCCCCCGCCGGAGGCGCCCGGCACCACGGCCATCTCGTTGGCCACGAACTCCATCGTCAGCGCCTGCTTGATCTCCCCGGTGGTCAGCGCCCGGACGTCCTTGTTGGGCGCCGGCACCGCCGCCCCCACCGCCGCGGTCTGCTTCACGAAGTGGTGCGTGGAGAAGAACACCACCGCCCCGCCGTCCGCCGTGCGCAGCGCCAGCGGCGCGAAGTCGCCGGTCGTCAGCGGCTCGTCGATGTACTGCGTGGCCAGGCCCGGCTTGCTGGAGTTCTTCGCCCGCGTGGAGCGCAGCCCGCTGGTGTACGGACCGTCCGCGAACGTGTCCCCGCCGTCCTTGAGGTACGTCGCGTAGTCACCGCTCAGTCCGGCGGGCGAGCGCGTCAGCCCGGCGCTGTCCACCGGCACGGCCTCGGCCCAGCCGTCCTTGTCCTTGGGGAACTCCGGCAGTGCGCCCGGCGCCACCAGCGTGAGGTACGCCGCCTGCCACGGCTCGGACCGGCCGCCGCGGGTGAAGACCAGCACCCAGCGCGCGTCCCCGCCCTTGTTGGCCCGGGCGTCGGCGACGAACCAGCGGGGCCAGCCGGGCTTCTCGGGGATGGTGTAGTGGACGTCGGTCAGCGTCAGCGGTTTGTGCTGCGGGTTGCCGTCCGGGTGATTGACGCGCCCCGCCTTCAGCCGTGCCGCGTCGATCGCGCCGAGCGCCCCGGTGGTGTACGCGGCGTCGAGGGAGGGGTCGTACGCCGCGTCGGCCTTGTTGTAGGCGGTCGTGAACTGCTCGACCGCCTTGGCGGCTTCCGCCTTCGTGGCCGCGGGGAGCACCGTGCGCTCCCCGTGCACCACGACACATCCGCTCGCCGTCAGTGTCACGACGGTGAGCGAGACGGCGATCAGTGCGTCCCGGTCACGCCCGCGGCGCCGTGGACGGCCGGTCGTCAGGCTGCGTTCCCTGCTCATCAGGTGCGTTCACCCTCCCCTTCCCGGAGGCGAACCCTACCGGGGCGAGGAAGAACGCGAGGGCCGGGACCAGGTACAGCAGCCACACCGTGACTTGCAGGACCGTCGGGTCGGGCTGGAAGTTGAACACGCCCTTCAGCAGCGTGCCGTACCAGCTGTCCGGCGGGATCGTGTCGCTGATGTCGAAGGCCTTGTCCGTCAGGCCCGGCACCCAGTCGGCCTCCTGGAGGTCGTGGACGCCGTACGCCAGCACACCGGCCGCGACGACGACCAGCATGCCACCCGTCCAGGTGAAGAACTTCGCCAGGTTGATGCGCAGCGCGCCGCGGTAGAACAGCCAGCCCAACAGGACCGCCGTGGCCAGGCCGAGCGCCACGCCGATCAGCGGGCGCGGGGTGCCGTCACCGGCGGCGTGCACGGACGCCCACACGAACAGGGCCGTCTCCAGGCCCTCGCGGCCCACCGCGAGGAACGCGGTGGCGACCAGCGCGCCGGTGCCCATGGCGAGGGCCGCGTCCAGCTTGCCGTGCAGCTCCGACTTCAGGTGCCGCGCGGTGCGCCGCATCCAGAACACCATCCACGTCACCAGGACGACGGCGAGGATCGACAGCGAGCCGCCCAGCGCCTCCTGCGCCTCGAACGTCAGCTCCTGGGAGCCGAATTCGAGGGCGGAGCCGAAGCCCAGCGCGAGCAGCACCGCGACGGCGATGCCCGTCCAGACCGGCTTCAGGGCGTCGCGCCGCCCGGTCTTCACCAGGTAGGCGATGAGGATGCAGACGACGAGACTGGCCTCCAGGCCCTCGCGCAGTCCGATCAGGTAGTTGGAGAACACGGGCTAGGCCTCCTCGGCGAACAGGGTGCGGCCCCACCAGTCGTCCGCGTCCCGGACGCCGGGCGGGATCGCGAAGACGGCCGAACCCACGTGCTGGATGTACTCGTTGAGCGCGTCCGTCGCGAGGTTGCGCTGGACGGGGATGAACCCCTTGCGCACGTCGCGCTGGTAGGCGAGGAAGAACAGGCCCGCGTCCAGCCGGCCCAGGCCGTCGGTGCCGTCGGTGAAGGAGTAGCCGCGGCGCAGCAGCGTCGCCCCGTGGTTGGAGTCGGGGTGGGCGAGCCGCACGTGCGCGTCGGGCTTCATGGCCTTCAGGAACGGTTCGTCGCGCTCCTTGGCCTTGCCGACCGGGGCGCCCTCGCCCTTGTCGCGGCCGAAGACGTCCTCCTGCTCCTGGAGCGAGGTGCGGTCCCAGGTCTCGATGTGCATGCGGATGCGGCGGGCGACGAGGTAGGAGCCGCCCGCCATCCAGGCGGGACCGTCCTTCTCGCCGACCCAGACGAACTTCTCCAGGCGGTCCTGCTCGGTGCCCGCGATGTTGCGGGTGCCGTCCTTGAAGCCCATCAGGTTGCGCGGGGTCTGCGCGTCGGGCGTCGTGGAGGAGGTCTTGCCGAAGCCGAGCTGCGACCAGCGGATGACGGCCTTGCCCATGCCGATGCGGGCCAGGTTGCGGATCGCGTGCACCGCGACCTGCGGGTCGTCCGCGCAGGCCTGCACGCACAGGTCGCCGCCGCTGCGGTTCGCGTCCAGGTTGTCCCCCGCGAACTTCGGCAGGTCCACCAGCGCCTCGGGCCGCTGCCCGGCGAGCCCGAACTTTCCGAACAGGGACGGCCCGAAGCCGATCGTCAGCGTCAGCCGGGACGGCTTGAGGCCCAGCGCCTCGCCGGTGTCGTCCGGCGGCGCCTCGGCGAGCCCGCCGTACGCGCCCTCCCCGACCGGCTTGCCCTCGGTCATCTGCCGGGCGGCCCGCGTCCAGTCCTTCAGCAGCTGGACGAACGCGGCCCGGTCGGTGGTCTTCACGTCGAACGCGGCGAAGTGCAGCCGGTCCTGCACGGGCGTGGCGATGCCCGCCTGGTGGGTGCCGTGGAAGGCGATCGCGGCACCCGCCGCGGCGCCGGCCGGGTCCACGTCGTTCCCGGCGCGGGTCATCGCGGCCGCGCCGCCGGCCGCGGCGGCGCCGAGCGCGAGGCCTGCTCCGCCCCAGCCGATCAGGGCCCGCCGGGTGGGCGCGGTCGAGGTGTGGTCCGTGTCCGTCATGTCGGTGAGCCTCCGGCTACTTGGCCACTGCGGCGGCGAGCTTGGAGAGCGGCTCCGCGAGTGCGTTCACCGCGTCCGACAGCTCCTTGCGGTCGGCGGCGCCGACCTTGTCGTACGAGGTGAACGCGTAGGAGGACGCGTTCGGGCGGTACTTGTCGAGCAGCGTGTTCAGGGTCGTGAACTGCTTGTCCAGTTCGGTGACCAGCGCCGCGTCGTTCTCCTTGGCGACCGGCTCGAGCAGCTCGAACGCCTTCTCGGCGCCCTCGACGTTGGCCTTGAAGTCGACCAGGTCGGTGTGCGAGTAGCGCTCCTCCTCACCGGTGACCTTGCCGGTGGCGACCTCGTCGAGGAGTTCCTTGGCGCCGTTGGCCATGGAGGTCGGGGTGATCTCGGCCTTGCCGACCCGCTTCTGCCAGTCGGTCAGATCGGTGACGAGCCGGCCGGCGAGGGCCTTCTCCTCGGCGGTGATCTTCTTGTCCTGCCAGAGGGCCTTCTCCAGGCGGTGCCAGCCGGTGAACTTCTGCCCGTCCTCCAGGCCGTCCTCGCGGACGTCGACCTTCGGGTCGATGTCGCCGAAGGACTCCGCGACCGGCTCCGTGCGTTCCCAGCCGATGCGGGAGAGCGCGTACGCCTTCTTCGCCGCCTCCAGGTCACCGGCCTTCACCGCCTTCACGAAGGCCTGGACCTTGGGCAGCGTCTCGTCGGCCTGCTGCTGCGTGTAGGCCCGGTAGGCGGCGACGGCCTTGTCCAGGCGCGGGTCGCGCTCGGCGGTCGTGCCGCCGCCGGTGACCTTGAGGTCCTGGCGGATGCCGTCGCCCTTCATGCCCGGCTTGCAGGCGATCAGGTAGTCGCCGGCCTTCACCTCAGCGGTGACCCGCTGCTTGGTGCCGGGGCCGATGTTCTCGCGCTCGGCCACCACCCGGTCGTCCGGGAACAGCAGGTAGACCTCGGTGACCTTGGAGCCCTTGTTCTCGATGGCGAGTTCGACGTGTCCGGCGGCGATCTCCTCGGTGGAGGTCTTGCACGTGTCGTCGGTCGCGGTCACGCCGATCACCCGGTCGCCGGCGGCGGCGTCGCTCTTCTCGGTGCAGCCCGTGACGGCGGTCAGGGCCGCGACGGCAGCGGCGGCTGTGGCGACGGAGAGTCTGGCGGCGCGCATGAGGGCTCCCAGCGTGGCTGAAAAATTACGTGACAGGGTCACAGGTTTCAGTGAGGCTTACCTAACTTATCGAAGGCTTACCTGCGTCATGCCCGTCCGGACCGTGATTCAGCTCTCATGGACGCTGTAAGAGCACGGTCCGATCACGGTGGCTCAAAAGATGCCCCAAGAATCGGTCAAATCCGTCCACAGGGAAGCCGAAGCGTGCCCGAAGGTCGCTGCTCGCGCGGCCGCGGACCTTCGTTCCCGCCCCCCCCGGGTTCCCGTCCGCCGCCCCGGGTTCCCGTCCACCACCCGGCCGGGGCCGACGCCGCGGGCGGAGGCAGTGCTTCAATTCCCCGGTGACTGATTACGACGTGCTCCGCGTGTTCTGCGCACCGAACGGCGGATACGGCAACGAACTGGGCGTCATCCGCGAGGGATCGGTGCTGCCCGACCGGGAGGACCGGCAGGCCCTCGCGGCGAAGCTCGGCTTCAGCGAGACCGTGTTCGTGGACGACCCCGAGCGCGGCGTCGTCGACATCTACACACCGACCCTGCGGCTGCCGTTCGCCGGACACCCCTGCGTGGGCACGGCCTGGCTGCTCGACGTGCCCGAACTCGTCACCCCCGCCGGAGTGGTGGGCGCCCGCCTGGACGGGGAGTTCAGCTGGATCGAGGCGCGGGCCGAATGGGTCCCGCCGCGCACGCTCCGGCAGTACCCCGCCGCCGCGGAGGTCGACGACCTGCCCGTGCCGCCGCCCGGCGAGTGGATCTACGCCTGGGCCTGGGAGGACGAGCCCGCGGGACGCGTGCGGGCCCGCGCCTTCCCCGGCCGCGACGACGGCATCGACGAGGACGAGGCCACCGGCGCGGCGGCCCTGCTCCTCACCGACCTCCTCGGCCGGGCCCTGAACATCACGCAGGGGGCGGGATCGCAGATCCTGACCGCGCCGCAGCCGCACGGCTGGGTGGAGATCGGCGGCCGGGTCCTCCTGGAGCGCTGAACCGGCGGACGTCCCCGGGCGCCCGCGCCCTCCGTACGGGTGGTCCCGCGTGTGGCGCGGCGACGAACGGGGATTACTCACGGTGACTGTTCAGTCACCGCGAGAGGAGCATCATGCGCATCCGTTCTGCCCTGGCCGCAGCCGTCCTGGGCGTCGCCCTGAGCGCCGTCGGCGCCGCGACCGCCACCGCCGACGAGGGCAAGCACTTCGAGGGTGACGACCACGCCGTCTGCAGCCCGTACCTCGGCGGGATCGAGACGGTCACCAGCAAGCTCTTCTGGGGCGGCGCCCAGTGCTCGGAGTACGCCGTCGGTCACGACCACTCGGACGGCGACGACGACTGACACGGCTCCCGGGCCCGCCCTCCTCGTGACCGGGGGGCGGGCCCGGCCCCGTGCACGTGACCGGGGACCTCACGCCGACAGCGGGAACTCCTCGCCCAGCGCCCGGAACATGCCCGTGTTCAGGGCGAACGCCTTCCTGCACTCCGCCACGATCCGCTGCTTCTCCAGGTCGTCCGCGCGCACCGCGTCCAGCAGCTCCCGGTACTCCCGCTTGAAGGCGGCCGGGTTGCCGACCTCCTCGAAGACGTAGAAGCGGACGCCGTCTCCCTTCTTCTCGAAGCCCCACGCCTTCTCGGCCCGGTCGCGGATGATCTGCCCGCCGGAGAGGTCGCCGAGGTAGCGCGTGTAGTGGTGGGCGACGTACCCGCCCGGCCAGGACCGCGCGCACGCGCGCACCCGCTCCGCGTACGCCAGCGTCGCCGGCAGCGCGGAGAGCCCCGCCCGCCATCCGGCACCCCGCAGATGCGTCAGGTCCCGCTCCAGCGCGTCCCGCCGGAACAGCTCCGGCCGTATGAACGGCCCCGCCACCGGATCCGACGCCAGCCGCCCGGCCCCGTCCTCCAGCGCCTCGTACACGAACCACAGCTGTTCGGTGTAGCGCGCGTACGCGTCGACGCCGAGCCCGCCGCCGAGCAGGTCGCTCATGAACGTGGAGGTCTCCGCCTCCACGTGCTGCTCGTGGGACGCGGTCCGGATGACTGTCGAGAAGGAGTCCATGGGGCGAGTCTCGTGGTGAGGCATACCTGAGTCAATGTTTTGCCGACCTCCTGTCGGCAACTTTTCCGACAGTCCGTCGGTAAAAAACCCGCCCGGACGGCGGGAAGCCCGCCCTCCGGGGAGAGGGCGGGCTTCGCGGGCAGGGGGCGGCGGGCTCAGGGCAGCGTGAGGATCTCCGCCCCGGTGTCCGTCACCACCAGCGTGTGCTCGAACTGGGCCGTCCGCCTGCGGTCCTTCGTCACGACCGTCCAGCCGTCGTCCCACATGTCGTACTCGTGCGTCCCGAGCGTCAGCATCGGCTCGATCGTGAACGTCATGCCGGGCTGGATCACGGTCGTCGCGTGCGGGCTGTCGTAGTGGGGGACGATCAGCCCGGAGTGGAACGACGAGTTGATGCCGTGCCCCGTGAAGTCCCGCACGACGCCGTACCCGAACCGCTTGGCGTACGACTCGATGACCCGGCCGATGATGTTGATCTGCCGGCCCGGCCGCACCGCCTTGATCGCCCGGTCCAGCGACTCCCGGGTCCGTTCCACCAGCAGCCGGCTCTCCTCGTCGACGTCACCCACCAGGTACGTCGCGTTGTTGTCGCCGTGCACCCCGCCGATGTACGCCGTCACGTCCAGGTTGACGATGTCGCCGTCCCGCAGCACCGTCGAGTCCGGGATGCCGTGGCAGATCACCTCGTTGACGGACGTGCACAGGGACTTGGGGAAACCGCGGTAGCCCAGCGTCGAGGGGTAGGCGCCGTGGTCGCACAGGTACTCGTGCGCCACCCTGTCCAGTTCGTCGGTGGTGACGCCCGGCGCGATCCGCTCGGCGGCCGCCGCCATCGCCCGCGCGGCGATCCGGCCGGCGACGCGCATCGCCTCCACCGTCTCGGGGGTCTGCACCTCGGGCCCGGTGTACGGGGTCGGCGCGGGCTTGCCGACGTACTCGGGACGGCGGATGTTTCCGGGCACGGAACGGGTGGGGGACAGCTCCCCGGGCGCAAGCAGCGACTGGCCAGACATGCCAGCGAGTCTAACCAGCGGCCATGGGGGAACATGACGGTGGCGAGAGGAGCTGGTCATGGCCCTGTTCAAGAAGCGCACGGTCGGCAAGCCGGGCGAGTGGTACTACTGCCTGGAGCACAAGAAGGTCGAGGAAGGGCCCGAGTGCCCGGCCAAGGACCGGTTCGGCCCCTACGCCACCCGCGCGGAGGCCGAGCACGCCATGCAGACGGCCCGGGAGCGCAACCTGCAGTGGGAGAACGACCCCAAGTGGCACGACGCCCCGGCGGGCGCCGCGGACGACGACTGACCGCGCCCGCCCCGCCCCCGGCCCCCTCGCCTCACCAGGGAGCCGGGGGCGGCGCCGTCAGGGACTCCGCCAGCCGGGACAGCCGGTCGCGCAGGCGGCGGGGGCCCCTCGGGGAGGGCACCGTCTGCTCGCCCGCCGCCGCGCTCACCAGGTGCTGCACCGTGTCCAGGTCCAGCTCCGAGCCGTCCGGCACGGCCAGCGTCTCGTGGGCCAGGTCCGTCAGCTCGCCCTCGACGGGGCCCAGGGCCAGCACGGTCACCCCGGTCCGCCGGGCGTCCGACATCCGCTCCAGCAGGGGTGCGTCCCCCTCCGGCGCCACCACCAGCAGGGTCTCGCCCCGCCGGGCCGCCTCGATGCGGCCGAGGCCCACCGCGAGGTGCGCCGGGTCCGAGGGACGGGCGCCGTGCCGCACCAGCGTGGGGGCCAGCTCCGGCGTACCGGACCAGGCGGCCTCGTCGACCAGGTGGGCGGCCAGGTGCCACGGTTCGTACGCGGCGGTGCCCACCAGCAGCAGCCCGCCCCCGTGCGACACCACCGACCCCCGCAGCACCCCGGCGAACCTGCGGGTGGCCCCGAGCCACTGCGTCCCGGCGAGCACGTCGCGCAGCAGCGCGACCCGTACGGCGTCCATGCGACCGCATCCTGCCCCAACCGGGCGCCCGCGGCCGGGCGTTCGCCGCCGATTCCCCCGAACCGGGGACCCGCCCGGCGGCCGCGGGGGCCGCCACCCCGCCCGGTGGGACGGCCCCCGCGGACGTAAAGTCGGCCCATGACCTCTAGCGACAGTGCACACAACGCCCCCGCGAAGGCACCCGCCAAGGACCCGTGGGACCTTCCCGACGTCTCGGGGCTGGTCGTCGGCGTCCTCGGCGGGACCGGGCCGCAGGGCAAGGGGCTCGCCCACCGCCTCGCCAGGGCAGGCCAGAAGGTGATCATCGGCTCGCGTGCCGCCGACCGCGCGCGGGCCGCCGCCGAGGAGCTCGGGCACGGCGTCGAGGGCGCCGACAACGCCGAGACCGCCCGCCGCAGCGACATCGTCATCGTCGCCGTGCCGTGGGAGGGCCACGGCAAGACCCTGGAGTCGCTGCGCGAGGAACTGACGGGCAAGCTCGTCGTCGACTGCGTCAACCCGCTCGGCTTCGACAAGAAGGGCGCCTACGCGCTGAAGCCGGAGGAGGGCAGCGCCGCCGAGCAGGCCGCCGCCCTGCTGCCCGGCTCGCGGGTCACGGCCGCCTTCCACCACCTGTCGGCGGTCCTCCTCCAGGACCCGGACATCGACGAGATCGACACCGACGTGATGGTGCTGGGCGAGGAGCGCGCCGACGTGGAGATCGTGCAGGCCCTGGCCGGCCGCATCCCCGGCATGCGGGGCGTCTTCGCCGGGCGGCTGCGCAACGCCCACCAGGTCGAGGCCCTGGTCGCCAACCTGATCTCCGTCAACCGCCGCTACAAGGCGCACGCCGGGCTCCGCGTCACCGACGTCTGAGCGGATGGGGGACACTGGACGGCACCGGCCGTACGGCCCGCCACGCGACCGGCCGTACCCGCAGTGCAGCAGTGTCCCCCGACAGGAGCCAGCCCCATGCCCCGTCTCGCCGTCTACTCCCTGATCGTCTGCGTCCTCGCGGTCGCGGCGGCGGTCGTCTCGTTCGTCCAGGGCAGCTTCCTGGGCGTCGTGTGGGTGCTGCTGGCCGGCCTGTCGTCCAACATGACCTGGTACTACGTCAAGCGCGAGAAGATCCGCCGGTCCGTCACGGGCTGACGGAGCAGATCTCCGGGGTGCCCTCCCAGAAGCGGTACAGCGCCTGGCCGCAGTAGGTCTCGAAGTCACCGATGCCGAGACCGCCCAGCACCGAGTCGACCACGTCGAAGAACGCGCCGTTGACCGCCGGCACCCACAGCAGCGCGAACACGAACAGCAGGCCGAACGGCGCGAACGGCTCCACCTGCCGCTTCACGCCGTACGACAGCCAGGGCTCGATGACGCCGTAGCCGTCCAGGCCCGGCACCGGCAGGAAGTTCAGGATCGCCGCCGTGACCTGGAGGAGGGCGAGGAACGCGAGCGCGAACCGGAAGTCGGCCGGCACGCCGTCCAGCGCGTCCAGCCAGAACGGGGCGGTGCACACGACGGCGAACAGCACGTTCGTCAGCGGGCCCGCCGCCGAGATCAGGCTGTGCCGCCAGCGCCCCCGGATCCGGCCGCGCTCGATGAAGACGGCGCCGCCCGGCAGGCCGATCCCGCCCATGATCACGAACAGCACCGGCAGCACGACGCTCAGCAGCGCGTGCGTGTACTTGAGGGGATTGAGCGTCAGGTACCCCTTCGTGCCGACCGAGATGTCACCGCTGTGCAGGGCGGTGCGCGCGTGCGCGTACTCGTGCAGGCAGAGCGAGACGATCCAGGCGCCGGTCACGAACAGGAACACGGCCACACCGGGCTGTTCGGCGAAACCGGTCCAGGTGGCCCAGCCGGTGACCGCCGTGACGGCCAGTATCCCGAGGAAGACGGGGCTGATCCGCCGGTCGCTGTGGCGGGAGAGGGCGGTGGTCATCGGCGGACGCTCCTGGGGTGCGATGTCGGGACCGGGTGTCCGGCTGCCCGACCGTACCGGGCGCAAGGGGGAAACGTCTCGCGACCGGTCGTCGGTTCCGGGCGGAGCGGGGCGATCCTCCCGGGCGCACCACCGGCCCGGGCGCCGTGACCCCGGCCGCCCCCACCGGAGAGAATGACCCCGTGCGCTACCGCATCCTCGGCACCACCCAGGCACTCCGGACCGACGGCACCCCCGTCGCCGTCGGCGGGGCGCGGCTGCGCGCCCTGCTGACCGTGCTGGCGCTGCGGGCCGGCCGCAGCGTGCCCGCGGGACTGCTGGTGGAGGAGGTCTGGGCCGGCGGTGAGCCGCCCGCCGACGCGCCCGCCGCGCTGCAGGCGCTGGTCGGCCGGCTGCGCCGGGCACTCGGCGCGGACGCCGTCGCCTCGGCGGACGGCGGCTACCGGCTCACCGCCCCGCCCGACGCCATCGACCTGCACCGTTTCGAGCGGCTGACCGCCGAAGGACTGCGCGCGCTCGCCGACGGCGACCCCGCCGGGGCGGCCGCGCTGCTCGACGACGCCCTCGCCCTCTGGCAGGATCCGGCCCTCGCCGACCTGCCCGACCGCACCGCCGAGGCGGTCCGCCGCCAGGCCCGCCGCCTGGACGCGATACGCGCCCGTCACACCGCGGCCCTCGCCCTCGGTCACGCCAGGCAGTCCCTGCCCGAGCTGACCGCCCTGTGCGACGTCCACCCCCTGGACGAGCCCCTCCAGGCCCTGCGCCTGCGCGCCCTGCGCGACGCGGGCCGCACCGCCGAGGCCCTGGCCGCCTACGAGTCCGTACGACGCCTGCTCGCCACCCGCCTCGGCTCCGACCCCGGCCCCGAACTCCGCGCCCTCCACGCGGAACTCCTCACCCCGGCCGAACCCCCGCCCCCGGCGACCCGCCCGGCTCCGGCCGCCGCCTCTCCGGCCCCGGCCGCCGCCGATCCCGGCCCGGCCCCCGTCCATCCCGCCCCGCCCCCCGGCAACCTCCGCGCCCGGCTCACCTCCTTCGTCGGGCGGGAAGAAGACATCGCGGCCATCCACGGGGACCTGGACGGAGCCCGGCTGGTCACACTGCTCGGGCCCGGCGGGGCCGGCAAGACGCGGCTGTCGCAGGAGGCCGCCGAGACCGCGGGGGAGACCGCCCGGGACGGGGTGTGGCTCGCCGAACTGGCACCGGTCGCCGACCCCGACGCCGTACCCCAGGCCGTCCTCACCGCCGTCGGAGCCCGCGAGACCGTGCTCTACGGCGCCGGTGCCGAGGAACTGCGGGTGGCGGTCGCCGAACGGCACGACGACCCTGTGGAACGCCTCGTCGAGCACTGCGCGCGCCGCCGCATGCTGATCGTCCTCGACAACTGCGAGCACGTCGTCGAGAGCGCCGCCCGCCTGGTCGAGCACCTGCTCAAGCGCTGCCCGGAGCTGACCGTCCTCGCCACCAGCCGCGAACCCCTCGGCGTGCCCGGCGAGTTGCTGCGCCCCGTGGAGCCGCTGCCCGAGCCGGCCGCGCTGCGGCTGCTCGCCGAGCGCGGAGCGGCCGCCCGTCCCGGCTTCCGCGTCGACGACGACCCCGAGGCCTGTGCCGAGATCTGCCGCCGCCTGGACGGCCTGCCGCTCGCCATCGAGCTGGCCGCCGCCCGGCTGCGCATGCTGTCGCCGCGCCAGATCGCGGACCGGCTCGACGACCGCTTCCGGCTGCTGACCTCCGGCAGCCGTACCGTCCTGCCCCGTCAGCAGACCCTGCGGGCCGTCGTCGACTGGTCCTGGGACCTGCTCGACGAGGACGAGCGCGAGGTCCTCGGCCGGCTGTCGGTCTTCGCCCGCGGCTGCGACCTCGCCGCCGCCGAGGCCGTCTGCGGTCCGGCCGCCCTCGACGCGCTCGGCTCCCTCGTCGACAAGTCCCTCGTCGTGGCCGCCCCGGCCCCCGACGGCGCCATGCGCTACCGGCTCCTGGAGACCGTCGCCGAGTACTCCGCCGCCCGCCTCGACGAGTCCGGCGCCCGCCCCCGCGCCGAGCGCGCGCATCTGACGTACTACCGCGAACTCGCCCGCACCACCGAGCCGTCGCTGCGCGGCCGGGGACAGCGCGCCGCCATCGACCGGTTCCAGCTCGAGTACGAGAACCTGCGCACCGCGCTGCGCCGGGCCGTCGCCGAGCGCGACGAGCAGGAGGCGCTCTGCCTCGTCCTGTCCCTCGTCACGTACTGGCAGATGCGCGACCTGCGCATCGAGGCCCGCACCTGGTGCCGCGAGGTGATGTCCCTCGGCCCCGACCCCTTCGCCGCTCCGGTGCGTCCCGCCGCCCCGCTCTGGAAACCCTGCACCGAGGCCCCGCCGCCGATGACCGGCGAGGTCCTCGCGGAGGCCCGGCGCGGTGTCCACCTCGCCCATCTCGCCTGCATGGACACCGAGCTGGACGCCTGGCAGACCCCGGCGGCCCAGGCCAAACTGCGGGCGATCGTCGACACCTACGTCCCCGGCCTCCCGCAGACCTGCCGCACCCCCGGCCTGCTCTGGTTCTACGCCGTCATGCTCACCGGCGACATGGAACGCATCCGCGTCATCGTCGACGCCAACATCCGCACCGCCCGCGAGACCCCCGGCTACGCGTGGGAGCTGGCCGTCTGCCTCCAGATGCGCGCCAACGTACTGGCCAACCGCTCCGACTGGGCGGGCGAAGCGACCCGGGACGCCGACGAGTCCCTGGAGATCTTCCGCCGCCTCGGGGACGCCTGGGGCACCGCCGAGGCCCTCTCCGCGCGCGCCGAGGCCCATGAGCGGATGGGCGCCTACCGGCTGGCCGCCGCCGACTACGAGGCGGCCATGGTCCACGCCGAGGAACTCGACGCCCGCAGCCAGTCGGCGGTCCTGGCGGCCCGGCTGGGCAGCGCGCTGCTGGAGGCCGGCGAGGAGGAGCGCGGCGAACGCGTCCTGCGCGAGGTCATCGACCGCGTCGACGGCACCGTCAACGAGGCCATGCCCGCCGCCCGGCTCTTCCTCTCCGGCCATCTCGCCCTGACCGGCCGCACCCCCGAGGCCCGCGAGCAGCTACGGCTGTTGCGGAAGGAGTTCGCCCTCGCGCACTTCGTCGTCTTCGACGCCCTGATCCTCGGCGCGGAGGCCTGGCTGGACACGGTGGACGAGCGGTACGAACAGGCCCTGGTCACCGTTCGCGACGCCCTGGGCCGGGCGAACGACCCGCTGTCCACGGCCATCGCCCCGTACCTGCGCCCCTTCTACCTGACCATCGCCGCGATCGCCCTCACCGGCACCGGGCGGACCGATGACGAGGCCGACGACGCCGGCGCCCGCGCCGAGGCCGCCGCCCGCTGCCTCGGCGCCGCCGACGCCCTGCTGCCGCCCCGGCACGTCTCGCCGCGCCTGGAGTCCGCGTGCCGGGAGCTGGCCCACGCCCGGGTCCGTGCCGTGCTCGGAGAGGAGGCGTACACCGCCGCCCACGCCGAGGGCGGCGGCCTCTCCTACGAGGAGGCCGCCGCCCTGGTGTGAGACACCGGTCAGCTCTTGGTGCGGAACTTGTGGATCGCGACCGGCGCCATCACCGCGGTGAGCCCCGCCGACCAGGCCAGCGTCACCCACAGACCGTGCGCGACCGGACCGCCGATCATCAGCCCGCGCGCGGCGTCCGCGAGGCCCGACAGGGGATTGAACTCGGTGAAGTTGCGCAGCCAGCCCGGCATCGAGGCGGTCGGCGCGAAGATCGACGAGCCGAACTGGAGGGGCATCAGCACCAGGAAGCCCATCGCCTGCACGGACTGCGCGTTCTTCATCACCACGCCGAGCGTGAGGAACACCCACATCAGCGCGAACCCGAAGGCCGCGGACAGCGCCACGGAGGCCAGCAGTCCGGGCCAGCTGGTGATCTCGAAGCCGACCAGCACCGCGACGACCACCAGCACCACCGTCGCGAACAGCATCCGCATCAGCTCGACCGCGATCTTCGCGAACAGCACCGAGCCACGCCCGATCGGCAGGGACCGGAAGCGGTCCATGACACCGGAGTTGAAGTCCTGGTTGAACCCGGTGCCCACGCCCTGCGCCATGTTCATCCCCATCATGGCCAGCAGGCCGGGGATGACGTACTGGACGTACTCCTCCTGCCCGCCGCCCAGCGACCGGCCGATGGAGCCGCCGAAGACGTACACGAACAGCAGGGTGAAGACGACCGGGAACAGGATCGCGTCGAACATCGACTCCGGGTCCTGCCGGATCCACAACAGGTTGCGGCGGACCAGCGCGCCGGTGTGCCGCAGGTGGGCCCGCAGCGGGACGGGCGCGTCGGCGCCCTGGAGACCGGCCGGGGCGAGTGGGGTGGCGGCGCTCATACGGCGACCTCCTCGAGGGGCTTGTCGGCGGGGACGGTGCCCTGCGGCGCACCGGCACGGTGACCGGTGAGGGACAGGAACACCTCGTCCAGGCTGGGCAGTTCGGTGGTGATGGAGGAGAGCGTGAAGCCGCGCGCGGTGACCGCGCCGACCACGGCGGTGAGCTGCTCGTCGCTGAGCACCGGCACTAGCACCGAGCCGCGCTCGGTGTCCACGACGGTCGAGGCGAGGCCGGTGACGCCCATCTCGTCCAGCGCGCGGGCCAGCGGGCGCAGGTGCACCGGATCGGCCGGGCGCACCCGCAGGGTCCGGCCGCCCACGCGGGCCTTCAGCTCCTCGATGCCGCCCGTGGCGATGACCTTGCCTCGGTCGACGACGGTCAGTTCGGAGGCGAGCTGCTCGGCCTCCTCCATGTACTGGGTGGTCAGCAGCACGGTCACCCCCTCGCCGACCATCGACTTCACCTCGGTCCACACCTCGTTGCGGGTGCGGGGGTCGAGGCCGGTGGTCGGCTCGTCGAGGAAGAGGACGGCGGGCCGGCCGATCATCGACGCGGCGAGGTCGAGCCGCCGCCGCATGCCGCCGGAGTACGTCCCCGCCGGGCGCCGGGCCGCCTCCGTGAGCGAGAACCGCTCCAGCAGCTCGTCGGCGCGGGACCGGGCCTCCTTGCGGGGCAGGTCGAGCAGTCGGCCGATGAGGTACAGGTTCTCCCAGCCGGCGAGCTTCTCGTCCACGGAGGCGTACTGGCCGGTCAGCCCGATGACGCGGCGGAGCCGGCGGGGCTGGCGGACGACGTCGTGGCCGGCGACGGTCGCCCGGCCGGCGTCGGGGGCGAGCAGCGTGGACAGGATCCGCACGAGGGTGGTCTTGCCGGCGCCGTTCGGCCCGAGCACCCCCATGACGGTGCCCTCCCGCACGTCGAGGTCGACCCCGTCCAGTGCCTTGGTCTCCCCGTAGTGCTTGACCAGTCCCCGCACGGTGACGGCGTGGTCCGCGCCGCCGGGGTTCATGTCGATGCGTGTCATGCCAGCGAAGGTGTCAGCCCCCACCGACAGACGACCTACACCCGACCGACAGCCACCTACGCGCCACCGACATCACCGACAGGAAATCTCCTGACGATCACGGCGACCGTCGATTGAGCCACCACGACGGGGAGCAACCAGGTCCGCGAGAGCGGCGCCGGCTCAGGCGCAAAAGCAGGCAGCCCGCCGACGGGGGACGATCGGCGGGCTGCCCGTGGTGCGGAGATGGCTCGGTGGCCGGAAGACGGCTCAGTGGACGGAGTGCTCCTCCAGCGGGAACGTGCCGCCGACGACGTCCTCCGCGAACGCCTTCGCCGCGTCGCCCATGACCTTGCGCAGGTCGGCGTACTGCTTCACGAACTTCGGCACGCGGCCGCCGGTCAGCCCCATCATGTCCGTCCAGACCAGCACCTGCGCGTCCGTCTCCGCCCCGGCCCCGATCCCGACCGTGGGGATGTGCAGCACGCGCGTGACCTCGGCCGCCAGCTCCGCCGGCACCAGCTCCAGCACGACGGCGAACGCCCCCGCGTCCTGGACGGCCTTCGCGTCCCGCAGCAGCTGTGCGGCGGCCTCCTCGCCGCGGCCCTGGACGCGGTACCCCATGGCGTTCACGGACTGCGGGGTGAGCCCGATGTGGGCCATGACCGGGATGCCGGACTCCACGAGCAGCTCGATCTGCCGGTGCGACCGCTCGCCGCCCTCCAGCTTCACGGCACCGACCCCGGCCTCCTTGACCAGCCGGGTCGCGCTGCGCAGCGCCTGCACGGGGCCCTCCTGGTACGACCCGAAGGGCAGGTCGCCGACGATGAGGGCGCGCCGGGTGCCCCGGACGACGGCCGCCGAGAGCACGGTCATCTCGTCGAGGGTGACGGGCACGGTGGTCTCGTACCCGAGGTGGCAGTTGCCGGCCGAGTCGCCGACGAGCATCACGGGGATCCCGGCCTCGTCGAAGACGGACGCGGTCATCGCGTCGTACGCGGTGAGCATGGGCCACTTCTCGCCCCGCTCCTTGGCGGCGGCGATGTCGCGGACGGTGATACGGCGTGTGCCCTTGCCCCCGTACAGCGCCTTGCTGCCGTCGGAAGGCTTCGTCTGGGCAGCCGAAAGCTGCGTCATTGCAACGGCTCCTCATGTCATCTCGAGGCGCCCTCACGGCGTCCCCGGACCACGTCCATGGTGGCACCTCGTGCCAGGGAGGGCCAGAGCACCCCCTGTGGGTAAAACCTCAGTAAGAGAATGCGATACGAGACGGTCCCGTATCGAAATGGGCCTACCCTCGGGCACATGACCACTCCTGCCGTCCCCACGACCCCCCGGATACCGGAAGCGGTGCACCGGCGTCGCTGGGCGATCCTCGGCGTGCTGATGCTGAGCCTGCTGATCGTGGTGCTCGACAACTCGATCCTGAACGTCGCGATCAAGACCATCTCCACCCCGGCCCCGGTCGGCCTCGGCGCCACCCAGAGCGAGCTGGAGTGGGCCATCAACTCCTACACGCTCGTCTTCGCGGGCCTGCTGTTCTCCGCCGGTCTGCTGGGCGACCGGCTGGGCCGCAAGAAGGTCCTGCTCGGCGGCCTCGCGGTGTTCGGCATCGGCTCCGCGCTCGCCGCGGAGTCCGGCTCACCCGCCCAGCTCATCGCCTTCCGCGCCCTGATGGCCCTCGGCGCCGCCTTCGTGATGCCCGCGACCCTCGCCGTCCTGATGAACGTCTTCGAGCGCGAGGAGCAGCCCAAGGCGATCGGCATCTGGGCCGGCGGCGTCGGCCTCGCCATCGCCATCGGGCCCATCACCGGCGGCCTCCTCCTCGACCACTTCTGGTGGGGGTCGGTCTTCCTCGTCAACGTGCCGATCGTGATCACCGCCATCGTGCTGATGGTGTGGCTGGTGCCGGACTCGCGCGACCCCGCCCCCGGCCGGATCGACCCCGTCGGCGTCGTCCTGTCCGTCGTCGGCCTGGTCCTGCTCGTCTACGGCATCATCAAGGGCGGCGAGCTGGCCGACTTCACCGATCCGACCGTGCTGGCGACGATCGCCGCCGGACTCGTCGTCCTCGCCGCGTTCGTGGTGTTCGAGAAGCGCAGCGACCATCCGTCCATCGACATCGGCTACTTCCGCAACAAGGTGTTCTCGGCCGCGATCGGCGTCATCGCGCTGGTCTTCTTCGCGCTGATGGGCGTGACCTTCTTCTCCGTCTTCTACACCCAGAGCGTGCGCGGCTACTCCCCGCTCCAGACCGGCCTGCTGATGCTGCCGCTGGCCGTCGCCCAGCTGGTCTTCGCGCCGCGGGCCCGGCTGGTCGTGGACCGCTTCGGCAACAAGGCCACGACCACGGGCGGCATGCTCCTCATCGTGGCGACCCTGGTCGCGTTCGCCACGCTGGACCGGGACACGCCGATCTGGCTGCTGGAGGTCGTCTTCTTCCTCATGGGCGCCGGAATGGCCCACATCATGACCCCGACCAGCGTCGTGATCATGCAGGCGCTGCCCCGCGAGAAGGCCGGGTCCGCGTCCGCGCTCAGCAACACCTTCCGCCAGGTCGGCGGCGCGCTCGGCATCGCCGTTCTCGGCTCCGTGCTGTCGACGGCGTACCGCACCGGCATCGAGGACGACCTCGGCGCGGTGCCGGCCGGGCTGCGCGACACGGCGGGGGAGTCCATCGAGGCGACCCTGGGCGTCGCGGCGAAGCTCGGCCCGCGCGGCGAGGCCCTGGTCGGCCCGGCCAACGACGCGTTCCTGCACGCCATGCACGTCACCGCGCTGTGCGGGGCCGGGATCGCGCTCGTCGGCGCGGTCGTCGTGGCGGTGTTCCTGCCGGGCCGGTCGAAGGAGCCGGAGGCGGCGGCGGACGAGGGCGAGCTGGTGCGCACCGACTCGTAGGCCGCGGGCGGCCGTGCGGGGGCGCGGCCGTTTCCCGGACCCCCTGGGCGAGAATGCTGCGAGCGTGACGAAAGGACGGTCGTGAGTTCTGCCGAGACCTCTGCCGACGACGGGGCCGCCGCGCGGCGGCCCGCGCAGCCCGCCAGGGGACGGCCGCGCAGCGAGGCCGTCGAACGGGCCATCCTCGAGGGGACGATGAGGCTGCTGGAGGAGGGGGTGCCGCTCGGTGAACTGTCCATCGAGCGGATCGCCCGCACCGCCGGGGTCGGCAAGGCGGCCATCTACCGCCGGTGGAGCGGCAAGGAGGAGCTGTTCGTCGACGCCCTGCGGACCATCGAGCCGGACGAGCCCGAACTCCCCGGCACCTCCATGCGCGACGACCTCGTGGCGCTGCTGGAGTGGCTGCGCCGGCGCGGACTGGCCAGCCGTTCCTCGGCGATCCTGCGCACCGCCCAGGCCCAGATGAAGAGCAGCCCCAGGATCTGGGAGGCGTACCACAACGCGGTCATCGCGCCCCGGCGCCGACTGGGCGTCGAGGTGCTGCGGCGCGGTCAGCGCGCCGGTGAACTCCGCGCCGACCTCGACGTCGAGCTGGCCAACGACCTGTTCATCGGGCCCATGCTGGTCCGTTCCGTCCTGCGTCCCGACGCCGACCTCACCGAGGGACTCCCGGAACGGATCGTCGACACGCTGCTCGAAGGCCTGCGGCCCGCCGGCGCCCTCACCCGCCCGCGGTCCGGCGGTTCCCCCACCGGCGCACGGTCCGTCAGTTCCCCGCCGGTCTCGCCCGAATGTGCGCGTTTCGTCACAGACCACCCCTGACGGGCCGCGATCGGAACCCCCGGCGGCACTCCGTTCGTCCTCGTGCCCGTCGGGCCGTCACGGGACGGCGGGAACCGAGCCGTTCATCCCCTAGGGTCGTACGCACGGGGGAGAGACGGTGTGCACGGCAGGTAGTGAGGCGACGGTATGGCGCAGCAGGCGTATGTGACGGAGACGGACAACGGCGGCTCGGGTCCCGAGCGTCCGGGAGCCCGGCGCCGGCGCCTGTTCGTACGGCTGGCCGGGCGCCTGTCGGCCGGCTGGCGCGGTGATCCGCGGATCTGGCGCCGCGGCCTCGTCGTCGCCGCGCTCGCGCTGCTGCTCGCCCTGGTGATGCTGCTGCACGCGCGCATCCCCAACCGGTTCGGCAACCTCGGCAGCCTCATCGAGACGTTCCTGCCGTGGCTCGGCGTCTTCGTCCCGCTGCTGTTGCTGCTGGCGGTCGTGCGCAGGTCGGCGACCGCGCTGATCGCCCTGGTGCTGCCTGCCGTGGTCTGGCTGAACCTCTTCGGCGGGCTGATCGGCGACAAGACCGGCGGCGGCGGCGACCTCACGGTGGCCACGCACAACGTCAACGCCGACAACGCCGACCCCTCCGGCACCGCGCACGACGTGGCCGCCTCCGGCGCGGACGTGGTGGCCCTGGAGGAGCTGACCGAGTCGGCGGTGCCGGTGTACGAGAAGGCGCTCGCGGCGACGTACCGCTACCACTCCGTGCAGGGCACGGTCGGGCTGTGGAGCAGGTACCCGCTGAGCGGTGTGGCGGCCGTCGACATCAAGCTGGGCTGGGTCCGCGCGATGCGCGCCACGGTGACCACGCCGGAGGGGCCGGTCGGCTTCTACGTCGCCCACCTCCCCTCGGTCCGCGTGAAGCTCCAGGCCGGGTTCACCGCCCGGCAGCGCGACAAGAGCGCGGACGCGCTGGGCGAGGCGATCGCCGCCGACCCGCTGAGCCGCAAGGTCCTGCTCGGCGACCTCAACGGCACGATGAACGACCGCTCGCTCAACGCCGTGACGTCGCAGATGCGCTCCGCGCAGGGCGCCGCGGGCAGCGGGTTCGGCTTCAGCTGGCCCGCGTCGTTCCCGATGGCGCGGATCGACCAGATCATGGTGACGGGAGTGGAGCCGGTCACCTCGTGGACGCTGCCGCGGACGGCCAGCGACCACCTGCCGGTCGCGGCTCGCGTGACGGTCACCACACCGTAACCTGCCGGAATACCGGGCGGGAGAGAGTTTGTTCCGTACTTGAACATAAGATGGACGGACTCTCTCCCGAAAGGCACAGGATCTTCCATGCCCCTGGCCCTGCTCGCCCTCGCCGTGGGTGCCTTCGGCATCGGCACCACCGAGTTCGTGATGATGGGTTTGCTGCCCGACGTCGCCGACGACCTCGGCATCTCCCTCCCGGCCGCCGGGCACCTGGTCTCCGCCTACGCGCTCGGCGTCGTCATCGGCGCCCCGCTGCTCGCGGCCGTCACCGCGCGGATGTCCCGCCGCACGGTCCTCATGTCCCTGATGGGGATGTTCGTGGCCGGCAACGCGCTGTCCGCGTTCGCGCCCGGCAACGAATCCCTGCTCGCCGCCCGCTTCCTCAGCGGCCTCCCGCACGGCGCCTTCTTCGGCGTGGGCGCGGTGGTCGCCACGAACATGGTCGCGCCCGAGCGCAAGGCGCGCTCGGTGTCGCTGATGTTCCTCGGCCTGACGGTGGCCAACGTGGCGGGCGTCCCGGTCGCCACCCTCATGGGCCAGCACCTCGGCTGGCGGGCGACCTTCCTGGGCGTGAGCGCGATCGGCGTGGTGGCGACGGCGTCGCTGGCCCTGCTGATCCCGCGCGACCGGGCCGCCGCCCCCACGACCGGCCTGCGCGGCGAACTGGCCGCCCTGCGCTCGCTGCCGGTGTGGCTGGCGCTCGGCACGACGGTCGCCGGGTTCGGCGCGCTGTTCTCCGCCTACAGCTACGTCACGCCGATGCTGACGGACGGCGCCGGCTACGCCGCCTCCGGCGTGACCCTGCTGCTGGCGCTGTTCGGCGTCGGCGCGACGATCGGCAACCTGCTGGGCGGACGGCTCGCCGACCACGCGATGCGTCCGACCCTGTTCGGCGGCCTGACGTCCCTGGTGGTCGTCCTGGCCCTGTTCCCGCTGCTGATGACGACGGCGTGGGGCGGTGCGCTGGCCGTGCTCCTGCTGGGCGTGGCGGCGTTCGTGACGGGTTCGCCGCTCAACATGATGGTGATGGAGAAGGCGGCCGCGGGCCCGTCACTGGCCTCCTCCGCCAACCAGGCCGCGTTCAACCTGGCCAACGCCGGCGGCGCCTGGATCGGTGGCCTGGCCCTCGCGGCGGGCTTCGGCGTGACGTCGCCCGCACTGGCGGGCGCGGTACTGGCGGCCCTGGGCCTCGGGGTGGCCGCAGTGGCGTACGCGGTGGACCGGCGGCGGGACTCCGCCCGGACGGGCCGCGTGGTCGCCGCTCACACGCCCGCGCGGTCGGGCGTACTGCACCACTGAGCGTTTGCAGCGTTGCTTCTCCAGGGGGAGGACGGCCTTGGCGATGACGGTCATGGAGTTGAAGCTCATCCGGGCTCTGCGGAAGATCTGCCAGAATTTCAGCCGTGCCATGCCGCGTTCGACGGGAACTCAGGACTGGGCAGCGCGTGGTTGACGGTGCGCTGTGGGAGTGAGTTCGCCGCCGGGTAGTCGTTCAAGTCCTGAGGTGACCCAGGGGGCGGCGCTCTGGTGAGCATGTCGTGACGGTGCAGGTGTGCCAGGGCTGCCAGTGCATGCTGGTGCGGCGGGAGCTTGCACCGCCGGTCGCTTTCACGGGCGACGATGAGCATCGTGGCCCACTCGGCCAGGGCGTGAGGCAGGTTGAGTGGGCCAGGACAGGGAACCAACGAGGCTCCTGCGCCGACGGGTTGAGTCTTCGAACACCTCCTCCAACGACACGGGAGCTTCGTGCGTTGCAGTCCCTCGCCCTCAGCGGCACCATCACCCGATCGATGCGCAGGGGCTCCCGACTGGTCGTCGGGAGCCCCGTACTGCCGTGCACACGGCAGTTTCACCGCTTGCCGCTGTGTCTCAGCCCGAACTCAGGACGGCGGGAATGCCGAGGCCATGAGGATCGAGGTCACATGCCTCACGGAGTGTCGGGTGATTCCTCTGCCACGGGCGCACCGCGTCCGATGGTCATGGACCAGCGGACGGAGGAAGGGGCATGGACGGAGACGTTGCCGCTGCGGTCGACTCCTGTCACAGCAACCTGGTTGTAGGTGGTGCTGACCTCGCCGGCGAGGCATTCCAGGGGGAAGGAGACATGAACCGAGGGCACCGAAACGTTCATTTTCCCTCGGCCCTGACAGCGCACTGCGACGACAAGGGCGTCGCCCTTCTTACCCTTGATGAACTCGACGTCGGCATTCCCGCTGGTCGCTCTCTGCTGACCGGCGAGGGTCTCATCAGCGTCCAGTTCGGGCGGTTGCCGAACAGGAGGCTCAGCCGTTGCTGGTGATGCAGTCGCAGTCGGTGTTCCCGGCTCGGAAGAGTGCGTGCGCTGCGCGGGCTGCTCGGTGTCGTCCGAAGTGCAAGCGGTGAGTGGGGAGAGCAGCATGACGCAGGCGACGCCCATGCCCACAAGAGTCCGGCGAGTCATGTCACTTCTCCCAGATGGCCCAGCCGATGCGGTGGGGCGTATAGATGGTGACGTTCTTCTTCACGCCCTTGGTGCAATTGATGTAGGTGTACTGGTTGTAGCCGTAGCTCTTGAGGCGGTAGACGCCATAGCGAGCGAAGGTCGTCTTGCGAGCGGGAGTGTCGACGCTGATGGTGTTGCCCAGTTTTGCGGTGAGCGATGCGGAGACGTTCACGCTGAACTTCTGCTCGATCGAAGCGATCGCTATGCTGGCCCCGGCTTTGAATTCTCCGGTGAAGGCGATGCCGACCGAGGCGGTGATTTCTGAGACAAACGTCGACTTGGCGGTGCGGGACGTTCCGTTGTAGTTTGCCTGCTCAGCTCCTACGCCCTTGTGATAGTCCTTGTTCTTGCTCGTCGCGTAGTAGGACCAATGCGGCTCGCAGGGCTGAGCATTCGGCTTGTCACTCGGCTTGGACGTAGGCGTGGTGGGATCGTCATCCGGTGAAGGGCCGTCGGAGGGTGCGGGGGCGGCCGTTTCGGGTGCACCCTCAACGAGGTCGTTCTCCTCCGGTTGGGTGGGGGGAGCGGTTTCGACGACCGGCTCGCTCAGAGCAGGGGCGGGATTTTCCGCCGAGGCAGGGCTTGCCCCCGCCATGACGAGTAAGGCAAGAGCCGGAACAAGGAAGGCCCCGTTTTTCATACGCATGACATTCTCCTTGGTGAGGGAGCAGGTGGAGGATGGTCAAGGCCTCCATCTGCAGCTGTCGAGATCATGTCAGCGTGATGGCGCGGATTGCTGGCTTCCGCGGATTCCCTGAGCAAAGCATGAGGTTCCAGAGGAAGTGCCGCGGATGGGAAGCAAGCGCGGGAAGCGGTACACCGCGGAGTTCGGGTGGGAATTCGGCGTGAGTCCGGAGTCCCCGCGCAGCTGTTACCGCCGGGCGAAGGCGGACCGGGGCGGAGGGCGCTCCGGCGGTCTGACCAGCCCGCGCCGGTGCAGGGTGTCTCAGTGGGCGCCTCGTTCGAGGACCGTCGGCAGGACCTTCCCGGCGATGCCGAGGAGGGCCTGGTCGGTGGGGAGGGCTCCGGACTCGCTCCAGACGGTGAGGTCGTAGGAGCCGCCCCGGTCCTTGCCGTCGAGCGCCACGGACAGCGTCCTGGCCAGGGGACCCTGTTGCACCGGCGCGCTGGCCCCCTCGCCCCCGAGATTGATCTCGAACTTCATGGTGTGCTCCGAGGAGAGGAACGCCGGTCGGCCGAGGACCGTGAGCGTCCTGAGGTCCTTCTCGTCCTCGTCGCCCGCGATCTTCACCAGCTTCACGTACTGGGCGGTCGACAGGTCGTTGTACGTGGCCGAGAGATTCACGGTGTACGTGTCGAACGAGACCTTGGCCTCCGGCTCGGCGACCTTCCCGTCCGTCAGGGCGGCGGTACCACTGGTGCCGGAGGCCGAGGTCGCGATCTCCGCGGGCGTTCCGAGGAGCCGCGCCAGGTCGGGCCGGTTGAGCGCCTCGCACAGCTCGTCACCGGTCACGGGCCGGGGTGTCTTCGCGTAGGCCGCCGGCAGCTTCTCGTCCTCCGTGTCCGAACACGAGGCGGCCCGCGGTGTGTCGTCGTCGGCCGGCAGCATGCCGGGGCCCAGCCACAGTGCGGCCGCGATCGCCGCGAACACGGCCACGGCCGCGACGGCCTGGCCCCACGGGTTGGGCTCCTTCTCCGCGGCGGCCGGACCGGGACGCGGGCCGACCGCGGCTTGAGCCGGTGCCGGTGCCGGTACCTGAGTCGGCGCCGGCGCCACCTGTGCCTGTGCCCAGGCCCGAGCGACGGCGTCGGTCGCCGGCCCGTCCGGGGACGCCGCCGGAGCCGGGTTCCGGCGCGCGCGCAGCGCCCGGACCACCATGTGAACGCGTACCGCGGTGAACACGAGGAACACCGCGCCGATACCGGCCGCGACCAGGTCATGGTCGTGGACGGCTAGGTACGTGATGCGTACGCCGAGGACGGACCCGAGGGCGATGAGCAGGGGTTCGCGGACCCAGAAGGGCAGAACGCGCAGGAGGAGACCGAGCATCCGGTGATCTCACCAGGTCGAGCACGCGTTCGCCATGGTGGAAGCCACAATTCCGGGAATTCCCGGGCCCCGCCGAAGTCGCGGCCCCGGCAGGGCCCTACGGGATCGGTGTCTCCGACCGGCGCCCCGGTACGGCCAGTTCGCACCAGACCGTCTTGTGGTCCGCTCCCTGGTCCACGCCCCAGCGCCGGGCGAGCGCGTCGATCAGGGCCAGACCGCGGCCGGACTCGGCGGTGCCGGCGGCCGACAGCAGGACGGGGAGGAGGCGCGCGTCAGGGTCGGTGACCTCGACGCGGGTGTGCCCGTGGGGCGTGCCGGTGACGCGCACCGTCACCGGGGTGCCCTCGCCGAGGTGGTCGATGACGTTCGTCAGCAACTCCGTCGCGCACAGCAGGACGTCGAAGTCGAGTGCGCGCAGGTGGTGGCGCAGTTCGGGCACGGACTTCGGCGTGGCGAGCAGGGCGAGTTCGAAGGTCATCGCCCGGTCGCCGTCCCGCGCAGGGCGACCGCGAGCGCGTGGGCCGTGGCGGTGTCGCAGTTCCCGAGCGCGACGAGGCCGGCGGGCGGCGGGTACGCAGCGCCGAGACTCGGCAGGTTCGCCCGCAGGGACGGCAGCGTGACGCCGTGCAGGGCGAGGGCGGTGCGCAGGTTCTCGACGCAGAGGGTGACGTCGTAGGCGGTGGGGGAGCGGTCGGGCATGGGGGAGGCCACCTTCTGTGCGGTGTGTGACGAACTCCTCACAGAATGTCGCCGCGCTGGCTACGGTGGAAGAGGTCGCGCGTTCGCGACCGGTACGGCGGAAGGTGTGCGAGTGGCACGGCGCAAGGACATCGACGGCTCGATGAGCGTTCCGACGTTCTACGGCAAGGAGTTGAGGTGGAAACGGGAAGCGGCGGGACTCTCCCTGGAGGGACTGCTCCAGGGCAGCTTCTACGGCAAGACCTACCTCAGCGACATCGAACGCGGCGAGCGCCGGATGCCGTTGGACCTGGCACGGCACGTGGACCAGGCACTGGGGACCGACGGGTTCTTCGAACGGCACTGTGAGGATGTGCGGAAGGCGCGGCGGGCTGGCCACGCGGAGTACTTCGAGAAGGTCCTGGAGGCGGAGAAGCACGCCAAGACCATCGAGGAGTGGTGCCCGATGCTGATCCCGGGACTGCTGCAAACTCCGGCCTACGCACGGGCCGTCATCCTGGCGGGTCTCCCGCTGTCCGCCGATGCCGAGGTGGAAGAGAAGGTCAGCGCCCGAATGGCGCGCGCCGACCTCTTCGAGGCGGATCACCGCACTCCGGAGTACTGGGTGATCCTGCATGAGTCGCTGATCAGCGATCCGCTTCTGGAAGCCGAGGGGATGGCCGAGCAGTTCGACCGGATCGCGGAGTTGGCGGAGCGTCGCCGGATCACTTCGCAGGTTCTACCGCGGAAGTGTGTGGCGCACCCGTTCATGACCGGCTCGGCGAAGATCATGACCTTTGCTGATGCCCCGCCGCTGTTCTACACGGAGGCGTTGCACAGCGGTGACACCATCGACGATCCGGCTCTCGTGGGGGACTACTGCAAGTCGTACGATCGCCTCAGGGCCGTCGCGCTGTCACCGGAGGCGTCCCTGGCCATGATCAGGACAGCGGCAGAGGACTATCGAAATGGCAAGCGCCCAGGTCGACTTGAGTGAAGCGCTGTGGCTCAAGAGCAGCTACAGCAACGCAACCGGCGGCGACTGCGTCGAAGTAGCCACCGACTTCCCCGGCGCCGCCCTCTGGCGCAAGTCCACCTACAGCAACGGCGACGGCGGGGAGTGCGTCGAGGTAGCCGACAACATCCCCGGCCTCGTCCCCGTCCGGGACTCCAAAGTGCCCCACGGCCCCGCCCTGCTCCTCGGCGCCGCCGCCTGGGCGCTCTTCGTCGCGTCGCTCAAGGGCTGAACGCTCAAGGGCTGAACCGGGCGCCGGGGAGCAGTCCCCGGCGCCCGGTCCCTCACCAGGGCGCGGTCAGCCTTCCGCCACCGCCGCGTCGATGCGGGCGAGGTCGCGCAGCCAGGCCTCGGCCGTGCTGTCGGACGGTGCGCGCCAGTCGCCGCGCGGGGAGAGCGAACCCCCGGCCGAGACCTTCGGTCCGTTCGGCATGGCCGACCGCTTGAACTGCGCGAACGCGAAGAAGCGGCGGCAGAACACCTCCAGCCAGCGCCGGATCTCCGGCAGGTCGTACGCCACCCGCTTGGCCTCCGGGAAGTTCGGGGGCCAGGCGCCGCCCTCCGGGTCGTGCCAGGCGTGCCAGGCAAGGAAGGCGATCTTCGAGGGCCGGAAGCCGTAGCGCAGCACCTGGAAGAGGGTGAAGTCGTGCAGCGCGTACGGCCCGATCCTGGACTCGGTGGACTGCATCTCCTCGCCCGGCACCAGTTCCGGACTGATCTCGGTGTCGAGGATCGCGGTCAGCACCTCGCCGGTCTCCTCGTCGAACTGCCCGCTGCTGACGACCCAGCGGATCAGGTGCTGCATCAGCGTCTTCGGCACGCCCGAGTTGACGTTGTAGTGGCTCATCTGGTCGCCCACGCCGTACGTGGACCAGCCGAGCGCCAGCTCCGATAGGTCGCCGGTGCCCAGCACGATGCCGCCGCGCTGGTTGGCGAGCCGGAACAGGTAGTCGGTGCGCAGGCCCGCCTGCACGTTCTCGAAGGTGACGTCGTACACCGGCTCGCCGGAGGCGAACGGATGGCCCATCTCCTGGAGCATCAGCCGCGCGGTCGGCGTGATGTCCAGCTCGGCCGAGGTGACTCCGAGGGCCCGCATCAGCTTGTGGGCGTTGTTCTTGGTGTGGTCGCCGGTGGCGAACCCGGGCAGGGTCCAGGCCAGGATGTCGCTGCGCGGCCGGCCCGCGCGGTCCATCGCGCGGGCGGCGACGATCAGCGCGTGCGTGGAGTCGAGGCCCCCGGACACCCCGATGACGACCTTCGGACCGCCGATCGAGGCCAGTCGCTGCTGGAGGCCGGCGACCTGGATGTTGTACGCCTCGTAGCAGTCCAGGGCGAGCCGCTCGGCGTCGGCGGGCACGAACGGGAACCGCTCGACGCGCCGGCGCAGCCCCAGGTCGGCGACCGGCGGGGCGAGCGTGAAGGACACCGTCCTGAAGTCCCCGGTCCGCGCGCCGTGCGTACGCCGGTTGTCGTCGAACGTGCCCATCCGCATCCGCTCCTGCCGCAGCAGGTCGAGGTCCACGTCGGCCACCGCGTGACTCTCGTCGAGCGCGAAGCGGTCGGACTCCGCCAGCAGCATCCCGTTCTCGTAGATCAGGGTCTGCCCGTCCCAGGACAGGTCGGTGGTCGACTCGCCGAGCCCGGCCGCCGCGTAGACGTACGCGGCGAGGCAGCGGGAGGACGCCGAGCGGCACAGCAGCTTGCGGTCCTCGGCCCTGCCGACCGTGATCGGGCTGCCCGAGAGGTTGACGAGGACGGTCGCACCCGCGAGCGCGGCCTCGGCGCTCGGCGGCACCGGGACCCACATGTCCTCGCAGACCTCGGCGTGCAGCACCAGCCCGGGGACGTCCGCGGCCTCGAACAGCAGGTCCACGCCGAACGGCACGGCCCGGCCGCCGATCCGGATCGTCCCGCCGCGTTCGTCGTCGCCCCCGGCGATCTGCCGACGCTCGTAGAACTCACGGTAGTTCGGCGGGTACGACTTGGGCACGACGCCGAGCACCCGTCCGCGGTGCACGACCACCGCGCAGTTGTAGACCCGGTTGCGGTGGCGCAGCGGGGCGCCGACGACCAGGACCGGCAGCAGCTCCGCCGATCCCGCCACCACCTCCTCCAGCGCCTCCTCGACCTGGTCGAGCAGCGCGTCCTGGAGCAGCAGGTCCTCGATGGAGTAGCCGCACAGCACCATCTCGGGGAACACGGTGACGGCGACCCCCTCGTCGGCGCACCGGCGGGCCTGGCGCAGCACCGCTTCGGCGTTGGCGCGCGGGTCCGCGATGACGGTGTGGCCGGTGCACGCGGCGACGCGCGCGAAGCCGTGCTGGTAGATCGACCAGAAGTTCAACGGAGTTTCCTCGGGTGAAGGGGGCGGGCACGGCGGACGAGCGCGCGGGGTCTCGTCGGCACGGGGAGGGGTCCGGACACACGGGCAGTGTAATCGTCAGAGCGACGCGATGGGGGTGCGAGGCCGCGCAGCGAGGGGGCGCGGGACCTGGGTTCCCGCGCCCCCTGGGTGTTGTTCTCCGGGGTCCGTACCGCACGCACCACGCGTCCCCCGAGGCCCTGCCGCGAAACGCCCCGGTAGCCGCGCCTCCGGGCCGGGCGGTCCCGTGCCCTACGGACGCGGTGCGGCCCCCCGTGCCGTGAGCATGTCGGCCATCAGCCGGATCTCCGACTGCTGGGCCTCGACCATGCCCTGCGCGAGCCGCTTCTCCACGCCCACCGTGCACCTGTCGGCACAGCCCTCGGCCATGTGGACGCCGCCCCGGTGGTGCTCCGTCATCAGCTGGAGGTAGAAGATCTCGGCCTGCCTGCCGTTCAGCGTGCCGAGCTTCTTCATCTCGGTGTCGGTGGCCATGCCCGGCATCAGCGCCCCGTCCTCGCCGGAGGCCATGCCGGCCATGTCCATCCAGGCCATCGGCTCGTCCGAGGACACCTTGGGCAGCTTCCACAGGTCGAGCCAGCCGATCAGCATGCCGCGCTGGTTGGCCTGCGTCTGCGCGATGTCGTAGGCGAGCCGCCGCACCTCCTCGTCCTTCGTGCGGTCGCGCACGATGTACGACATCTCGACGGCCTGCTGGTGGTGCACCGCCATGTCCCGGGCGAAACCGGCGTCCGCGGATCCGGCGGAGGGCGCCTCGGAGCCGTTGTCCCCGGCGACGGAGTAGCTGATCGCCCCGGCCGCGACCAGCACGCCGGCGGCGGCCACGGCGACTCCCGCGTACCTCACTTCGACAGACCGCCCGTGCACGCGGCGCCCGGCTCCGGCGTCTGCTCGCCCTGCACGTACTTCTCGAAGAACGTGTCCACGTTCGGGTCGCTCGCCCCGGTCACCGTCCGCTGGTGCCCCCACGCGGTCAGCACGATCGGATCGGCCTGCTTGTCGTCCGGGCTCATCAGCGTGTACGGCGTCTTCTTCACCTTCGCCGCCAGTGCGTCCACGTCGGCCTTCGGCGCCTTGCTGTTGTACGTCACCCAGACCGCGCCGTGCTCCAGCGAGTGCACCGCGTTCATGTTGTTCAGGGCCTCGGTGTAGACGTCGCCGTCGCAGTTCATCCACACCTGGTTGTGGTCACCGCCGACCGGCGGCTCCATCGGGTAGCTGACCGACTTGGTGACGTGGGTGCGGCCCAGCGTGCCCTTCCACGTCTTCACGCCGTCCGAGCCGGTGACGAAGCTGCCCGAGGTCTTGGCGTCGCCGGAGGGGGTGTCGTCCGACTGCGACCGCACGAGGAACACGGTGCCGGCGACGAGGGCGGCCACCACGAGGGCGCTCGCCGTGATCGTCAGGATCCGGTTGCGCCGCTCGCGCGACCGCTCGGCACGGCGCATCGCCTCTATGCGCGCCTGGCGCGCCGCGCTGATGTCCTTCTTGGCGGAACCCATGGGGCCTGTCCTTCTGGGAAAGGGGGCGGAACGGTCGGGGTGTGCGGTGCGCGCGGGGCCTGCGAGTGCTCGCGGTGTCCGGGCGTTGTTCGAGTCGTTCGGTTCCACTGATCGTAGTGCGGCAACCGGGTGAACCCCTAGGGCGTGTTTCGAAAGTAGCGTCGTCTGCCCGAAGGGCAGGCCCGGCGGCGTCTGGTGCGTGCGATCGCAAGGCGGAGGGTCGCCCCGAT